>NZ_JBJGEJ010000001.1:0-458765 GCF_045062345.1 Pseudomonas sp. 2024-210
CCGCCGAACCGGCTGACAAAACCTGCACCCAGGGCTGCCCGGTGTCGATGGTCACCGGCGAAGAACTGCTGACCCTCACCGACACCGTGCTCGATGGCGTGCTGCCCTTCGAATGGACGCGCCTGTACCGCACCAGCGCCGTCGAAAGCCAAAGCAGCCTGGGTTTCGGCTGGAGCCACAGCCTGAACCATCGCCTGCAAGAAGACGGCGACGAACTGCTGTGGACCGATCACGAAAACCGCCAGACCCGCTTCCCGCGCCCCACCGCGCAACGCCCGGCCATCACCAACAGCCTGGCCCGCGCCGCAATTTACCTGGGGGAAAAAGACGGCGAACTGATCCTCGCCCAAGCGGGCAAAACCCGCCGTTTCTACCACTTTCAGCACTTCAAACTGATCGCCATAAGCGACGCCTACGGCAACCGCCTGACCATCACCCATCGTGACGGCCGCCTGCACCGCATCGAAGACAAGTTCGAACGCGCCCTGATGCTGCGCTACCACAACAACCGACTGTGCGCCGTCGACTACCAGTACTACGACCACAGCCGCGAATTCATCGAACGCTCCGACGAGCACTACGCCAAACACCGCGTGCGCCTTGAACGCTGGACCACCCTGCACACCGCCGTCTCCTACACCTACAACGACGCAGGCCAACTGATCGGCGCTGCCAACGCCCTGCAAGAAACCGAGCACTACCGCTACGACGCCGACCACGTCATCCAGGAACGGCAACTGGCCGGTGGCGCGACGTTTTACTGGGAGTGGCAACACCGCGGCAAACAGGCCCGCTGCATCCGCCACTGGAACAACTTCGGGCAAATGCACGCCCGCTACGAATGGGACGACGCCGGCACCGTCACGGTCCACCATCAGGACGGCAGCCGACACATCTACGCACACGACAGCAACGCCCGCCTCGTCAGCCAGACCGACCCGGACGGCGCCACCCATCAAAAAATCTATGACGAACAAGGCCGCCTGATCGCCGAAAAAGACCCGCTCGGCGCGGTGACCGAATACCAGTACAACGAAAGCGGACGCCTCACCGCCCTGATCCCGCCCCAGGACGAACCCACCTACTACAGCTACCTCGACGGCCACGTGCGCAAAATCAGGCGTGGCTTGGCCCAGTGGTATTACGAGCGCAACGCCCAGGGCGACATCACCCGCCAGACCGACCCCGATGGCCACATCACCCGCTACACCTACAGCCCGCAAGGCAAAATCACGCTCATCCAGCACCCCGACGACAGCTACCACAAACTGACTTGGAACACCCTCGGCCAACTGACCGGCGAACGACTCCCCGACGGCAGCCAGCGCCACTACGCCTACGACGCCCAAGGTCGCAAAACCACCCAGCAGGAACCCGACGGCGCCCTCACCCACTACAAATGGGACGCCGCAGGCCGCCTGAGCCAAATCACCCTGCCCGGTGGTAAAACCCGCGCCTGGAGCTACAACGCCTACGGCAAAGTCACCGCCGAACGCGATGAACGCGGCCACATCACCCGCTACGAATACGCCGACCACCTGCACCTCGTCAGCCGTCGCATCAACCCCGACGGCAGCCAGCTCAACTACCGCTACGACAACGCCCGCCTGCTGCTCACTGGCATCGAAAACGAACACAACGAGCACTACCAACTCGACTACCACCCCAACGGCCTGCTGCGACAGGAAATCGGCTTTGACGGCAGCAAAACCGCCTACGCCTACGACCTCAACGGCCACCTGCTGGAAAAAACCGAATACCCCGACACCCTCTCCAGCGACACCCCACCGCTGAAAACCGCCTACCAGCGTGACAGTGCCGGACGCCTGCTGATCAAAACCCTGCCCGACGGCAGTGAAATCACCTACACCTACGACAGCCTCGGCCGCCTCACCGAAGTCGACGACGGCAAGTGGCCACTCGCCTACGAATACGACCTGCAAGACCGCCTCATCACCGAGCATCAGGGCTGGGCCACCCTGCGCTACCGCTACGACGCCCTCGGCCAACTCAGCCACTGCACACTGCCCGACGGCAACCGCCTGCACTACCTCTACCACCCCGGTGGCGCGCTAAAAACCATCAACCTCAACGGCCAGCGCCTCACCGGCCACCGCTTCGAACACGGGCGCGAAATCATGCGCCAACAAGGCTCGGTGCTCAGCGAATACCACTACGACGAACAACAGCGCCTCAAGGAACACCGCGTCCACCCGCTCGACCACAACGACGAAGTCAGCGGCCACTACCACTACCGGCGCACTTACCAATACGACGCCAACAGCAACCTGAGGCTGCTCACCGACAGCCGCAAAGGCCAAAAAAGCTACGCCTACGATCCGCTCGACCGCCTCACCGAAGTGCTCGGCAACGCCAACAATGTCGAGCACTTCGCCCACGACCCGGCGGGCAACCTCCTCGCCCAAAGCTACAACGGCCAGGGCCGCAGCCACGGCAAAATCAGAGGCAACCGCCTACTCATGCAAGGCGACTGCCACTTCGACTACGACGCCTACGGCAACCTCCTCCGCGAACGACGCGGCGCCGGCCAGCGTCTGGTCCGCCATTACCGCTACGACAGCCAACACCGTCTGATCGGCATCACCCTGCCCGACGGCAGCGACGTCGCCTACCGCTACGATGCCTTCGGCCGACGCATCGCCAAAGACATGGACGGCAAGACCACCCAATTTATCTGGCAAGGCGACCGGCTGATCGCCGAAAACATCTACCAAAAAGGCGTCTACGGCTGGCCGCTGTACCGCAGCTACGTGTACGAACCCGGCACCTTCAAACCGATGGCCCTGCTAAAAGGCCACGGCACGACCAACGAGGTTTATTACTACCAACTCGACCACTTGGGCACCCCACAAGAACTCACCGACGCAGGTGGGAAAATCGTCTGGTCGGCGTATTACCGGGCGTACGGCAACGTCATCAAATTCGACATCAGCGAAATCAGCAACCCGTTGCGATTTAAGGGGCAGTATTACGACGAAGAAAGCGGACTACACTACAACCGCCATCGCTACTACAATCCCAACACCGGCCGCTACCTGACCCCCGACCCGATCAAACTGGCGGGTGGACTCAACAGCTACCAGTACGTACCCAACCCAACGGGGTGGGTGGATCCGTTGGGGTTGATGAGTGTTGAGGGGGATTGTCCGGGCGAAAGAGGAGTGGTAATTAACCCTAGAAAGTTTGATTACTTATTTGGTCGTGTTACTAGCAACGCTCATAATGCAGCCCGTTCGAATCAGCTTGCGCTGGAAATGAAAAGACTCGGCGTCCCAGACAATGCAGAAGGACATCAGATGTTGATTCACCACTTAACTCTATCGACCAAAACTAACGGGAATGTGCTAGAAAACTTCTCCAACCAACATGGAATATTTGAAGTCAGGGAGTCTTTTTTCATCGGGCCATCAGGAAAAGCGGCTAATTTTCAGAGCACATTTCTAGTTCTGAAAAACGGAACCAGAAAACTAAGCACAATCATACCCCGTCACTGAGGACGTAATATTGATTTTTCCAAGCGAACTTGATTTCCTAGAAGCATTCGGTCTCGATCCTGTAGAGACGGATACAAGCATTGGAATGTGTCGATATATCCAAAATTCTAAGACGTCAGGCATTGAAATTGATATTTCTTTTAGTGCTGTAATGAAGTCATTTCAAGTTGCCTTGAGGCTTTTCAAGCATGAAATAGCCACTATCTCTTCAGAAAATGTTTCATCAATAGAAATAGTAAACGACGCACAAGGCGAAGGTATTCACATAATTTTTGACATCTGCGATTCAATTTCAGAAGCAAGAGTAACTTTATATCCTGAAATAACATGCAGATGGTGGACGCTTCGCAACAATTAGCTCCTACCGCAGACACACCTTGACACTCAAGCCATGGAAGTTCCAAAAGCCACGCCGGGCAGCGTTTACATTCACACACAAGAAATCATTTTCTTGAAGAGTGCTGGTGTAGAAATTCGCGAACCCAATATATGGAAAACCATAAAGATAAAAGACAGTGAGTCTATTTATATCGGGCCCGATAATTATAATCCAAAAGAAAAAACACATATTGAATTTTCCACCAACGCAATTATAGGACTCGAAAAGGGCAGCATCACTTGCATATCCCTAACACCAGAAAACCAAAATAAATAGAGGCGCTCTTATTACTCAATAAACTCCCAAGCTAAAACTCACGCGGTCTATAACGAAGAAGCTAGTCAGCGGTTTCAGAAATAAATTTCTCATCTGAGTTTCGCTTTCAGAAGATCTCCTGATCGGCATCCACCTGCCCGACGGCAGCGACGTCGCCTACCGCTACGACGCCTTAGGCCGACGCATCGCCAAAGACCTGGACGGCAAAACCATCCAATTTATCTGGCAAGGCGACCGGCTGATCGCCGTAAACATCTACCAAAAAGGCGTCTGCGGCTGGCCGCTTTACAGCAGCTACGTCTACGAACCCGGCACCTTCAAACCGATGGTCCTCGTCTGGCGACGTATTACCGGGCGTTCGGCAACATCGTCAAATTCACGGATGGACTCAACCGTTAACACCCAGTCCCCGACTGCCACTTGGGCGTCTCTCGCCCAACAGATCAAAGCGCCTTAAAGGCGCTTCGACCACAGGACACTCACTCTTTACGCTCAGTCTCTTGGGTAACGTCTTGCGGGTGAACTTCAGGCTGCGGCTCCGGTTCATCGTGCGGCTCCACGTTATCCACCATTTGATCCTGTACCACTTGTTCATCCACCCGCGGGTCAAGCGCAGCCACCAGCGGGGAGCTGGACATGCTGTCCGGCATGGCAACGTGTTGCAGCGGTGCGTCGTCGACTTGGTGCAAATTGGTCACGGCATTCGGGCGGATGCGCCACACCAGCAGCAAACCCGCCACGCTGAAGAAGGCGTAGAGCATTTGGCTGCCCATGACTTTCATCAGTACACCCGCCAGCAGCGGCCCGATGCTGGCACCGATGCCGTAGGTCACCAGCAGCATGGCGGTCAAGGACACGCGCCGCTCAGGTTCGATGTGGTCATTGGCAAAGGCAACGGCCAGCGGGTAGATGCAGAACTGCAACAGCGCGCTGAGAAAGCCTGCGGCAAACAGCACTTCAACAGGCACCGACGGTAAAAGCGCCAGCGGCAATGACGCCAGGGCCAGCAAGAACGCCAGGATGCGGATCAGCAGCGGCCGGTCGTAGCGATCAGACAACCATCCCAGCGGCCATTGCACCAACAGGCCGGCGAAGATGCAGCAACCCATGTACAGGCCGACCAGTTCGGTGGACAGCCCTTGTTGGGAGGCGTACAGCGGCGCCAAGCCGTAGAACGACCCGACCAGACAGCCCGCACCCAGTACGGCGATCAATGATTGCGGTACGCGCTGGATAAAGAACTTGGGGTCCATCGGTGCCGGGTGCAAGGGCGCCGGGTGAATGCGTCGGGTCATGGCCACGGGCACCAGGCACAAGGCAAAACACATGGCGACCAGCATCAGCAATTCAAGACCGAGCTGGGGGTGGATGACCAGTATCAGTTGACCCAGTACCAGCCCCAGGTAGGAGGCGATCATGTACAGGCTAAAGACCACGCCACGCTGTTTGGCCTCGGCCTGCTCGTTCAACCAGCTTTCGATCACCATGTATTGGCACATCATGCCCAGGCCAACGATGACCCGTAGCAGCAGCCACATGGGCAGCCAGTCGGTCAGGCCGTGGCACAGCACCGCAGCGCCGACAATGCCGGCACAGGTGGCGTAGGCGCGGATATGCCCCACTCGGGCAATCAACCGGTGACCGATTTTGCCGCCCAGTACCAGACCAAAATAGTTGGCGGCCATCAAGGCGCCGACCCACAAGCCGTCGACATTGTCGGCGGCCAGACGCAGCGCCAGGTAGGTGCTTAACAGGCCCGAGCCAATCAACATCATCAGCGAAGCAAAATACAACGCGCGAAAAGATTTCCAGATTTGATGCATGGCGTTCCTTGCGACTCCTGCTTAAGCCTGAGCCGCCAATACACGGCGTTCCCAGGGAGTGATTTCATCGTAGAAGCTGGTGAGCTCCAGAGTCTTGGACGCGATGTAGCCTTCGATGAACTCAGTGCCGAACAGTTCAATCGCCAAACCACTGCGCTTGAGCCGCTCCAGAGCGGCATGCAAGGTACAGGGCAATAACAAGGCATCCGGCACCTCGAATTGGCCCTGGATGGCAGGGGTCGGCGCAAGCTTATGTTCGATGCCATGCAAACCGGCAGCCAGACTGGCGGCAATGGCCAGATAAGGGTTCGCATCTGCCCCCGGCAAGCGGTTTTCGACGCGCCGTGCCACGGGAGCACTGGCCGGAATGCGCAACCCGGCGGAGCGGTTATCCAGTGACCAGCAGGCATTGTTCGGCGATGCATACGGGTGACACAAACGCTGATACGAGTTGACGTTCGGCGCAAACAGCGCCGTGAAGTCGGCCATGCACGCTTGCTGCCCGCCGATAAAGTGGCGAAACATCGCGGTGGGTTGCCCCGCCTCATCGCTGAACACATTAAGCCCGCTGCCCTGCTCCACCACGCTTTGGTGGATATGCATCGAGCTGCCCGCCGTGTGCGCCAGCGGCTTGGCCATACACACCACGTTCAGGCCGTGCTTGAGCGCGACTTCCTTGAGCAGGTGTTTGAATAAAAACGTATGATCGGCCAGCAGCAATGGATCACCGTGCAGCAGGTTGATCTCAAACTGACTGACGCCCATCTCATGCATAACGGTGTCACGTGGCAACCCCAGCGCTGCCATGCTCGCATACACCTCGCTGAAGAAAGGTCGCAGGCCGTTGTTGGAACTGACGCTGAACGCAGAACTGCCGTCTTCGCGGCGGCCATCCAGGCCAACGGGCGGGCGAAAGGGTTGAGTCGGGTCGGGATTGGGCGCAAAGACAAAAAACTCCAGTTCCGTCGCCACCACCGGCGCCAGCCCAAGCGCTGCGTAACGGGCAATCACCGCCTTGAGCTGAGAACGGGTCGACAGGGATGAAGGGCCACCCGAGAGTTCATTCGCATCGCAGATGGCCAACGCTCGTGGCTGTGCACTCCAGGGCAAACGATGAAGGTGCGCAGGGTCTGGCACCAGCACCAGATCACCGTCTTCGCCGCCATAAAAATGAGCTTCAGGGTAGCCGCCCATGATGCATTGCAGCAGCACGCCTCGGGCCATTTGCAGACGCCGCCCATCAAGGAACCCCGCCCCCGTCATGACTTTGCCACGCGGGACGCCATTAAGGTCCGGGGTCACACATTCAACTTCGTCGATGCCAGCCAATAGCTGCATGAGTGGAGCCTGACAATGGGTGGACATGACGCTTTCCTTGTTGAGCACGCCGCGAGGGGCAATGGGCACAAAATACGCAGCACTGACTGGGGATTTCAAGCAATGGCCGCAGGATCCTGGTAATTGGCCCCTGCGCAGTCGTTGACTCACCGAAAACGCTGGAACAAAGGCTGCACAGGTTTTGCGGTAGGTGAACCGTTTGCGTCTAGACTCACCGCGCAATGGTGTCCAGGATGACCAAAAGGAAAACCGATGAAAGCGTTTATCCCTCTCTGCACAGGCCTGTTGCTGGCCAGTACGCTCAGCCCGGCAGCCGTTGCTCAGACCCCGACCCGTGATGGTTATGTACTGGATAAAGTCGTTCAGATCAGCCGTCATGGTGTTCGCCCGCCTACAGCCTCCAATGAAAAACTGCTGACCAAGGTCACAGAGCGCCACTGGCCCGTGTGGCTGGTGCCTTTTGGCAACCTGACCGGCCACGGCTATACCGGCGCCGTCGAAATGGGCCGCTACCGCGCCGAGGTGTTGCGCAGTGCAGGTCTGATCCCCAAAGGCTGCCCAGACGCCAAGCAATTGCTGACCCATGCAAGCCCCATGCAGCGCACCAAAGCCACCGCACAAGCCTTGCTCGACGGGATGTTTCCCGGCTGCGGCTTTCAACCCACCTACGTCAGCGGCAATCAGGACCCGTTGTTCCAGGCCAATGAAATGCCCTTTGCTGCCCTCGACCCCGAAAAAGCCCGCGCGCAAATCCTGCAAGCATTGGGCGGCAGCGTTGAAGCCGCGCAAGCCCACTACAAACCCTACGAAGAACAGCTCAAGGAAGTCGCCTGCCTGCCCGGTGCCGACTGCCCTTACGGTAAGGAAAAGTGGACGCTGGAACAAAACGCCAAAGGCCGCTTTTCGATCAAGGGCCTGAGCGCCGGTGCCAATATGGGTGAAGTATTCCGCCTGGAATACAGCCAGGGACTGCCGCTGGATAAAGTCGCCTTTGGCCATGCGCGCACCGCAGCTGAAATTTCCAGCCTGATGGTGCTGACCAAAGCCAAATACGATTTTCTCAATGACATTCCCTACATCGCCAGTCGCGGAGCCTCCGAGCTGATGAACCAGATTTCTCTGGAACTCAAACAAGGCACCTCACTGGCCGGCAAAGCCGAAGAAAGCACGCCACCTGACGTCCGGCTGATGCTGCTGGTGGCCCACGACACCAATATTGCCTACCTGCGCACCATGCTCGGCTTTGGCTGGAAGCTCGGTGACTACATTGAAAACAACATCCCGCCCGTGGGCACGTTGCAGTTTGAACGCTACAAGGAAGTGAAAACCGGCGAGTACTTTCTGCGTATAGCCTTTGAAGCGCAGTCAATGGATCAAATTCGCAGCCTGGCTCAACTGACCGGTACTGAAAAACCCCTCAAGGCTGATTTCGAAAGCGCCAAAGACTGCCGAAAAACCAGTGTCGGTCTGCTGTGTCCGCTCAAAGAAGCCATGAGTAAAGTCGATCAAAACATCGACCCGACGGCGCTGAAGCCTTACACCTTTGAATAGACGAAACCAGGGCGGTACTGGCCGACGGGGTGCCCAATAGGCACTTAGCCATAAACCCTGGGTAGAAACCCCCGGTGCACGTGAGCTACATTGGGGGCAGCCTCAAATAACAACACGCACAGGGGGAACCGTGAATACACATCAAAAAATGCGAACCTTCGACCGGATCCGCGATGCCGTGCTGTCGGAATATCGCGAGCGGGTGTCTGAATACTTAGTGCTTTACGAGGACGTTCTAAACGACCCGACCGCCAGCCAAGAAGCCGTGCGCTCTACTGCTCTTCAGCTACGCGGCTACCTGCGCGGATTGAACACAACGCGGGTATTGGGCATGGCCGAACTGGAAGATTTGGACAGCCGCATCATTGAGTCCTGGCTGTAGCTGTCTTCCCTCACCCCAACCCTCTCCCAAAGGGAGAGGGGGCTGATTGGGGGGCATTGGAGATTTGTGACTGACTGGAAGGGATACCCGAACCTCTATTTCTATTTGACGCGGTCGTCTTGCTCAATGAGCATCCAGCAACAACACGATCAGCCCCCTTTCCATCAGGGCATAGGTATCTACCCATCTTTTATGAATGACGAATATCTCGCCTGAGAGCTGCCGCAGCTGCAAGCTTTTGATGTTGCTTTGGCTTTGGCTTTTGATCTTAGGCGCCCCATTAAATCACGCTGGCCGAACACAGGTAGGGCGCAGTAGGTAACCCGGCAGGACGCCGGGTTAGCCGCGACACGGCCATGGATGGCCGATCGCGGCGGCCTACGGAGCAATGCCTGGGTGAGGGCATGCCGAGCCAAAGCGAGGCACCGAGTGGTAGGGGCAAGAGCGTTTGGTTACTTTGCGCTTCTCAAAGTGACGCGGCGTAAGGCCGCAACCCTGAGTGGCCGTTACCGCAGCAATGGATGTACACCCAATAACACCGATCGCAGCCTTCGTTCCTCGTCAGCGACAAGAGCTGCGGCCACTCAGCCCTTAACCCGCATCCGCCATATCCCGTTGTGGCGCAAATCAATCATCGACAACGGTTCGATATCAATCGTGTGAAACGCCGACGGCGGACATTGCAGTACGTTCATCAGTGCCGCACGCATAACCAACGGATGTGTCACCGCAACGATATGGCCACTCCCCGTCAGCGCTGCCATCCACTCCCTCGTGCGCTGACACAGTTGCTCAACAGACTCGCCCCCGTGCGGTACGGCCTGCCAGTCAGCCATCCACACACCCAGCGCTTCGGGCTCAATGTCATCGAGCAAACACCCCTTCCACCGCCCAAAATCACAATCGCGCAAGCCGTGATCTATCTGTGCATCCGCTGAAAAGAGTGCCGCTGTCTCTCTCGCCCGCGCTTCCGGCCCACACAGGTAACGTGTCGTGCGGGATGAAAATGGATGACGTGAATAAGCCTGCGCCTGCCAGTCCATTTCCACGGACTCATCTGCCGCAAACCGCGCTTTTTTCTGCGCAATCGTGCGGGCATGGGCGATCAACGTTAAGCGTAAAGCCATTAAGTAATTCCAGATCCTGAGACACGCACTGGCGAGCTGACAGGCTATGTTACAAGGAAAAGCGCCTAGACCACTGCAGGCAGGGCCTCCAGACGCATCACCGGGGCTGCCGGTTCTTTGAGCAGTGCAAAGTAGGCAAAAGCTGAGCACGCCGCGACCACGGCACTGATCACAAAGGCTGAGGAGAACGAGCCACTCTGCTGCACGCTGAAGCCGGTCAGAATCGGGGCGATGGAACCGGCCAGATAACCGCCAAAGTTCTGGATCGAGCCAAAAGATGCCACCCGCTCTGACGGTACGATGGTGTTGACGATCATCCAGGCCGTGGCACTGGAAATATTGATAAAGAACATGGTCAGGCACAGCAACACAACACAGGCCACCACGTTGGTGGTAAAGGCCACGATCAGGGTAAACAAGGCCCCGCCGAGCAGCCCCAGAATGACCATCAGTTTGCGGCTGGCCAGCACACGCATGCCACGCGCCACCAGACGGTCACAGCATTTACCCGCAACGATGGTGCCCAAGGCGCCAAACAGATACGCCAGCGATACCACCCACGCAGTGCGATACAGATCAAGGCCGTGCTCGCGTTCGAAGTAGCCGGGCAGCCAGGTGAGGTTGAGCCAGATCATGTAGATCACGCCCATAAACCCGAGAAACGCCCCCCAGGTATTGCGGTCTTTGAACAATGAAGTCCAGGGCACTTTAGGCCCCTTGGCTTGCTGAACAGGCACCGGTTCTGCACGCCCGGTCTCAGACATGTATTGCGCTTTGCTTTTGTAGAACTTGAACCAGCACACCGCCAGCAACAAGCCCAATACACCGGTCAGGATAAACATCCCGCGCCAGCCCAGATGCACCATGAAGACAGTCAACAAAGGGGGCGCCAAACACGGACCAATACAGGTCGACGACCATACCCAGCCGGTGGCCGTGCCACGTTCCTGCGTGTCGAACCATTCGGACAAGGCCTTGGCCGCCGAGGGAAAAACCGGCGCTTCGCCAATCCCCAGCAGCACCCGCAACCCCACCAGATGGCCGTAGCTGCTGAACAAGCCAAACGCCGCTTGCGCCACCGACCACACCACCAGTGAACCGCCCAGCGCGAGTTTGCTGCCCAGTTTGTCGATCAGGGCGCCGAGAGGGAGTTGCGAGAACGCATAGGCAATGGAAAAAGCCGACAGCATCACCCCCATTTGCATCGGGCTGATGGCCAAGTCGGTCTGGATCGTGGTGTTGGCGATGGACAGGGCACTGCGGTCCAGGTAGTTGACCACGCCAATCAGGAACAGAAAGAAGATGGTCAGCGTTTTGTAGTTTTTTATTGTTTTCATGCGCGCCTCTAGTGAGCGGTTTTTTATCCTCTTCTTTATAGTTGCCAATAGGGACGGTGCCCAATCACAAGATTCCATCGGTTGATAACCCTGCGTTATCAACCTGTCTGCTGAGCGCCACGTAAGGCATCAGGCCCCGTCAACAGCGCGTCGATAAAGGCTTTGGCCGACCACTGCGGCGGTTCATTGCGCCGGGTGATCACCCCATAGTCCGCCAGCACCAATGGAAACGGCAACGCCAAGCGCACCAGCCGCCCTGCCTGAATTTCCGGCTCGACCATGGATTCGGCCAGCATCGCCACCACCGGCGTGGTTTGCAGCAATTGCATGGTGGTGTGCAGGGATACCGTTTCGACGGTGTTTTCCGGGGTTTGCATGCCCGCCTCGACAAAGGCCTTTTCGACCCGTGCGCGCATCGGTGTGCCCGTCGGGTAGATCACCCACGGCCAACTGCCCAGATCGCTTAACGGCACTTCGGTGGCCCCGGCCAACGGGTGCTGGCTGCCCGTGACCAGACACAGTGGCTCCGGGGCCAGGGCTTGAAAATCGAACAATTCACGATGACGGTCGAGGGTGAAACGGGCGACCACCAGATCCAGTTCTTTATGCTCAAGCAAGGTCAGCATGTTGGCGCTGGTGCCCTCCAGCACTTGTACCGTCAACAGCGGCCAGTCCTGCTTGACCCGCACAATCGCTGCGGGCACCGCCACCGCCGTGGCGGCATAGATGGTGCCGACTTTGAGCAGGCCATGCCCGCCCTGACGCAGATGGTTGATCTGGCCGACAAACTGCTGGGTATCGTTCAAGGCGATCTGGGCGAAACGGGCCACGTGGCTGCCCAGATCCGTGAGGGTCATGCTGCGCGGTAAACGGGCGAACACCTCAAAGCCCAATTGATGCTCTATCTCGCGCAGCATCTTGCTCACGGCGGGCTGGCTGATGCTCATTTCCTGTGCAGTGGCGTGCATGTTTTGCGTGCGCGCCAGCGTGTTGATCAGCACCAAATGGCGAAACCGCAGCCAGTTGCACAGTTGATTAAACGCCACATCGGCCATTCGATAACCTCCGGTTATTAAGGCTTGAGAATATCTCATTGGCGCTTATCGCCACGCAACATTAGGGTGAGTTCATTGAGCCCAATAAAAATAAGGGTCTGCCCATGAACCTCGCTAACAAACGCGTACTGATCACTGCCGCGGCCCAAGGCATTGGTCGTGCTTCGGTACTGGCCCTGCGCGATGCTGGTGCCCGGGTGATCGCCACCGACCTGCACATCGAAGCGCTGCTGGACATCCCCGGCATTCAAGCCCTGCCACTGGACGTGACGCGGGCCGCGGACATCGACGCCCTCAGCCGCCAAGTGGGCACCCTCGACGTGCTGTTCAACTGCGCAGGCTACGTGCACAGCGGCGCCTTGCTGGAATGCGACGAGCACGCGTGGCAGTTTTCTTTCGACCTCAATGTCACCGCCATGTACCGGATGATCCGCGCGTTTCTGCCGGGCATGCTGGCAGCAGGCGGTGGCAGCATCATCAACATGGCGTCGGTGGCTTCCAGCGTTAAAGGCGTGCCCAACCGGTTTGCCTACACCGCCAGCAAAGCCGCCGTTATCGGCCTGACCAAATCCGTGGCCGCCGACTATGTGGGTCAGGGCATTCGCTGCAACGCGATTTGCCCCGGCACCGTTGACTCCCCTTCGCTGCGCCAACGCATTGCCGAACAGGCTCGCGAACAAGGGCGCAGCGAAGCCGAGGTGTATCAGGCGTTTGTCGACCGTCAGCCCATGGGCCGCATCGGCACCCCGCAAGAAATCGCCGGGCTGGTGCTGTATCTGGCCAGCGACGCCAGCGCCTACACCACGGGCACTGCCCAGATTATTGATGGCGGCATGAGTAACTGAATAAAGGAGCGTGTATGAAACTGCTGCGTTACGGCGAAAAAGGCCAGGAAAAACCCGGACTGCTGGATGCTCAAGGCAATATCCGCGATGTGTCCGCGCATATCTCAGACGTCGCAGGCACGGCACTCGACCCCGCCCGCCTCGCCCTGCTGAGCAAGATTGACCCTTCAAGCCTGCCCTTGGTCAGCGGCTCACCGCGCTTGGGCGCCTGTGTCGGCCAGGTCGGAAAATTTATCTGCATCGGCCTCAATTACGCCGACCACGCCGCCGAATCAGGCATGGCCGTGCCGACCGAGCCGGTGCTGTTCAACAAATGGACCAGCGCCATCTGCGGCCCCAATGACGATGTGCAAATTCCTCGCCATTCGACCAAGACCGACTGGGAAGTCGAGCTGGGCGTGGTGATCGGCAAAGCCGGTCGCTACATCGATGAAAGCAACGCCCTGGAACACGTGGCCGGTTATTGCGTGATCAACGATGTGTCCGAGCGCGAATGGCAGCTGGAGCGCGGCGGTACCTGGGACAAGGGCAAAGGGTTCGACACCTTTGGCCCCCTTGGCCCATGGCTGGTCACCCGCGATGAAATTCCCGATCCGCATCAGCTCAACCTGTGGCTTGAGGTTGACGGGCATCGCTATCAAAACGGCAACACCCGCACCATGGTGTTCCAGATCCCGGCTTTAATTGCTTACCTGAGCCGCTGCATGTCGCTGCAACCGGGCGACGTCATTTCCACGGGCACGCCGCCGGGGGTGGGTCTTGGCATCAAGCCAGAACCGGTATTTTTGCGTGCGGGGCAGGTCATGCGCTTGGGCATTGAAGGCCTGGGTGAACAGCGCCAACGCACGGTGCAGGCTGACTGATTAACAACCCAAGCACCCCATAACGATAAGAAACAGGAGCATCCATGCGCATTTTGATCACTGGCGGTACCGGCTTTATCGGCAAGCAACTGGCCCAGCGCCTGCTGGATTTGAACACGCTGACCCTGGAAGGTCAGGCGCCCCGCCCAATTGAGCGCATCGTATTGTTTGACGCCTTCGCGGGCGAAGACGTGCCCAACGACCCGCGTATCGAGCTGGTGACCGGCGACGTCGCCGACCCTGACGTCATTGCCCGCGTGACCGATGGCGTGGATGTTGTGTGGCATTTGGCCGCCGTGGTCAGCTCGGCGGCCGAGGCCGATTTTGATCTGGGCATGCAGGTCAATTTGCACGGCCTGATGCTGCTGCTCGAAACCTTGCGCAAACAAGGCAACGCGCCGCGCTTTGTCTACGCCAGCGGCTTTGCCGTGTTTGGCGGCACACTGCCGGACGTGGTCAATGACGACACCGCCCTCACCCCGCAATCGTCTTACGGCATGCAAAAAGCCGTGGGCGAATTACTGGTCGCTGACTATGCACGCAAAGGCTTTGTCGATGGTCGCGTGCTGCGTCTGCCGACCGTGGCGGTACGCCCCGGCAAACCGAACAAAGCCGCTTCGACCTTCTTCAGCTCGATCATTCGCGAACCGCTGACGGGCTTGTCGGCGGTGTGCCCAGTGCGCCCGGACACGCAGGTATACCTCACTTCGCCACGGCGCATCATTGAATCGATGCTGCTGGGCATGACCCTGTCACCGCAGACACTGGGCAGCCAACGGATCATTCCGCTGCCGGGAGTAACCACCACCGTGGCCGACATGGTCTCGGCGCTGCAACGCGTGGCCGGCGATGAGGCGGTCAATCTGATTCGCTGGGAGCCGGACGCGACCATCCAGCGCATCGTTGAAAGCTGGCCGAGCACCGTAGAAGCCCCCCGCGCCCGCGCCCTGGGCTTCACCGCTGACCCCGACTTCGACGCCATCGTGCGCGCCCATATCGAGGACACCGCCCCGCGCCGTAGCAGCTGAGGAGCGCAGCGAGGCTGCGTCCGGTTGCGAAGCAGCCGTAAATTCTGGAAACCAGGTTTTACTGACACTCTGCAGGTCAATGGTTTAGCGACTGCTTCGCAGCCGGACGCAGCCTCGCTGAGCTCGTCAGCTGCTACGAGCAGTATTTGAAGTCCTTACATAACAATAAAAAACTGAGGTCGTGCGACATGACTATCCCGCTCACGGATGTCTCGGACATCGAACAACAAACCATCAAGCGTGTGACCAAACGCCTGATCCCCTTTCTGGTCCTGCTGTTCGTCGTCGCTTTTCTGGACCGCAACAACGTCGGTTTTGCCGCCCTGCGAATGAACGCCGACATCGGTATCAGCCAGACCATTTATGGTTTGGGCGCAGGGATTTTCTTCCTCGGCTATTTCATGTTCGAAGTGCCGAGTAACATCCTGTTGCACCGCTACGGCGCGCGAGTGTGGATCGCACGCATCATGGTGACGTGGGGCATCATCGCCGGGGCCATGGGCTTTTTGCAGACACCGGTGCACTTTATCTCCCTGCGCGTGCTGCTGGGCATTGCCGAGGCCGGGTTCTTCCCGGGGGTCATCTACTTGCTGTCGCTGTGGTTCCCGAGCCGTTACCGCGCCCGCATGATCGCGTCCTTTTACCTCGGTGTACCCATCGCTCAAATCGTTGGCGCGCCGCTGTCGGTGGGCCTGATGGAACTGGGCGACGCGTGGGGCTTTGTCGGCTGGCGCCTGATGTACATCGTCGAAGCGGTGCCTGCGGTCATCCTCGGCGTGGTCTGCTTCTTCTACCTCACCGACCGCCCGGCCGATGCCCATTGGCTGACCGATGAACAACGCCTCTGGCTGATCAACACCCTCGAACAGGAAGAACGCAGCAAGCCGCTGGTGGTGGGTGTGCAGCCGACCAAAGGGCAGATGATCCGCAAGGCCTTGTCCAGCCGCCAAGTGTGGATGCTGGCGCTGGTGTATTTCGGCATTACCTCCGGCTCCAATGCGATGAACTTCTTTATGCCCACCGTGCTGGCCTCGTTCCGGGAGTCGTTCGGTCTGGAAATCGGCCTGATGCAAAACGGCCTGATCACCGCCGTGCCTTACGCGGTCGCGGCCGTGGCGATGATCTGGTGGAGCCGTCGCTCTGATCGCCTGCAAGAGCGCCACTGGCATGCCGGTGGCGCTGCCATGCTGGCGGCTATCGCCATCGCGCTGGCCCTGCTGATCAACCAACCGTGGATCATCGTGCTGGGCTTTATCTTCCTGGCGATGGGCGTTTACAGCGCCATTAACGTGTTCTGGGCGGTGCCCGGCCAAGTGCTGACCGGCGTTGGCGCGGCCGTGGGGATTGGCCTGATCAACTCCATCGGCAACCTCAGCGGGTTTGTCGGTCCGTACCTGACAGGTTTTCTGTTCAACGTGACCGGCAGTTACACGCCGGGCTTTCTGGTGATTGCGGTACTGGTCGGGCTGGGCGGCCTGGGCATGGTCTTGATGCCGCGCAATAAAGTCTCGTCCCTTGATGCAGAACTGCCACCGGCAGTCGTGATTGGAGGTAAAGCATGAACTTGCCCACCGTCGCCTTTATAGGCACTGGGATCATGGGCCAGCCGATGGCCCGCAACCTGCTGCACGCCGGTTTCCCGGTGCGGGCATGGAACCGTTCAGCGGCCAAAGCCCTGGAACTCTCAGCCCACGGCGCCGACGTCGTCAGCAGCCCCGCGCAGGCCGCCACCGGGGCGCAGGTGCTGATTTGCATGCTCAGCGACGGCCCCACCTGCGACGCCGTGTTGTTTGGTGAAGACGGTGCGGCGCTGGCGCTGGCACCGGGTTCGCTGGTGATCGTGATGAGTTCCATCCCGGTCGACACGGCGGTGGAACAGGCGCGATTGTGCGCCGAGCACGGTCTGCGCTACCTCGACGCCCCGGTGTCGGGGGGCGAACGCGGGGCGCGGGACGCCAGCCTGGCGATCATGGTCGGTGGTGAAAATGCGGCCTTCGAACAAGGCCGCGAGGTCTTGAGCGCGATGGGCCGCCCGGTGCATGTCGGCCCGGCGGGCACCGGCGAGCTGGCCAAGCTGGTCAATCAACTGATCGTCGCCAGCACCATCGCCACCGTCGCAGAAGGTCTGTTGCTGGCCGAACGCGGCGGCGCCGACCCGGCCAAAGTCCACGAAGCACTGTTGGGCGGCTTTGTTGATTCGCCGATCTGGCGCCAGCACGGCCAACGCATGCTCAACAATGACTTCACCCCCGGCGGCCCGGCCAAGTGGCAACTCAAAGACACCCGCACCGCCCTCACCCACGCACAAAAACTCGGCCTGTCGCTGCCGGTCGGCAGTCTGGTCGACAGCCTGTTTGCCGCGATGGTCGAGGCCGGTGACGGCGAACTCGATCACGCGGGGCTGATTCGTCAGTTGCGCCGCAACAACCCCTTACCCGAATAATTTGCTGGAGCCTGCCATGACCGATTCAACCCCACGCCGCCTGCGCAGCCAGCTGTGGTTTGACGACCCGAGCCACGCTGACCTTACCGCGCTGTACGTGGAGCGCTACATGAACCAGGGCCTGACCCGGGCCGAACTGCAATCGGGGCGGCCGATTATCGGCATCGCCCAGACCGGCAGCGACCTCACGCCTTGCAACCGCCATCACATCGAGCTGGCCAAACGGGTCAAGGACGGCATTCGCGATGCGGGCGGCATTCCGATGGAGTTTCCAGTGCACCCGATTGCCGAGCAATCACGCCGCCCCACCGCGGCACTGGATCGCAACCTGGCCTATTTAGGTCTGGTTGAGGTGCTGCACGGCTACCCGCTCGACGGCGTGGTACTGACCACCGGCTGCGACAAAACCACCCCGGCCTGTTTGATGGCGGCCGCCACCACCGACCTGCCCTCCATCGTGCTGTCAGGCGGGCCAATGCTCGACGGTTGGCACAAAGGTCAGCGCATCGGCTCCGGCACGGTGCTGTGGCATGCGCGCAACCTGCTCAGTGCAGGCGAGATTGATTACGAAGGCTTTATGACCCTCACCACCGCGTCATCACCGTCAGTGGGCCACTGCAACACCATGGGCACCGCGCTGTCGATGAATGCGCTGGCCGAAGCCCTGGGGATGTCATTGCCCGGTTGCGCCAGCATTCCCGCGCCGTACCGCGAGCGCGGGCAAATGGCGTACGCAACGGGCATGCGGATTGTCGATCTGGTGCGCGAAGACGTGCGCCCGTCGCAGATCATGACCCACGCCGCGTTTGAAAATGCCATCGCTGTGGCCTCGGCACTCGGCGCTTCAACCAATTGCCCACCGCACCTGATCGCCATCGCCCGTCACAGCGGCATCGACCTGTCACTGGAAGACTGGCAGCGTGTCGGCGAGGACGTGCCTCTGCTGGTCAACTGCATGCCGGCCGGTGAATACCTGGGCGAAAGTTTCCACCGCGCAGGCGGCGTACCGGCCGTCATGCACGAGCTGGACAAGGTCGGCTTGCTGCACCGCGACTGCCGCACCGTGAGTGGCCGCAGCATCGGTGAGGTTGTGGCCGACTGCGTGACCGGTGACCGTGACGTTATCCGCCCGTTCGAAGACCCGCTGATGCACCGCGCCGGGTTTATCGTGCTCAGCGGCAACTTCTTCGACAGCGCCATCATGAAAATGTCGGTGGTGGGCGAGGCGTTCCGCAGCACCTACCTCAGCGACCCGCTGCAACCCAACAGCTTTGAAGCGCGGGCGATTGTGTTTGAAGGGCCGGAAGACTATCAAGCGCGCATCAACGACCCGGCGCTGGACATCGACGAGCGTTGCATTCTGGTGATTCGTGGCTGCGGCACGGTGGGTTTCCCAGGCAGCGGCGAGGTGGTCAACATGACCCCGCCCTCGGCCATGATCAAAGCCGGTATCGACTCGCTGCCATGCATGGGCGATGGCCGCCAAAGCGGCACCTCGGCCAGCCCGTCCATTCTCAATATGTCTCCGGAATCGGCGGTCGGCGGCGGCCTGTCACTGCTGCGCACGGGCGACCGCCTGCGGGTGGACCTCAATGCGCGCAGCGTCAACTTGCTGGTGGATGACAGCGTGCTCAATGAGCGCCGCCAGGAACCGCTGCCGCCGCTGGCACCGTCGCAAACCCCTTGGCAGGAGTTGTACCGCCAACTGGTCGGCCAACTGTCCACCGGCGGCTGCCTGGAACCGGCGACCCTGTACTGGCGCGTGATCCCGGAAAACGGCCCGCCCCGCCACTCTCACTAAGCCATTGAGTCGTCGCTGGCGCAGGGTCATCGCAGCCTCGTACCTCGTCAGCGACGACGGGAAATGAATCGGTAAAAAGGATCGTCTCTATGCAAACGCTAACGTTGAACGCTGAAAACTCCCTGCCCCACGACTGGCAGCGCGCCACACTGGTGGGTCGCGTCTGGCTGCCGGGCGAGAACGGTGGCCCGGCCGTGGTGGTGATTCGCGACGCCGAGGTGATCGATTGCACCGCTCACTTTGCGACCCTGAGCCTGTTGCTCGACAGCGACAACCCGCTGCAAGCCGTGCGCGAAATTCGGGGTTCTTCACTGGGATCGATCCACGCGCTGCTGGCCAACAGTGGCGAACAGCGCGATTTGAATAAACCTTTCCTGCTGGCCCCCGCCGACCTGCACGTGATCAAGGCGGCAGGGGTGACGTTTGCCGCCAGCATGATCGAACGGGTCATTGAAGAAAAAGCCGGCGGCGATGCCCTACGCGCTCAAGAAATCCGCGCACTGGTGCAGGACGTGATTGGCGATAACTTACGCGATCTACGGCCCGGCTCGCCCGAGGCCATGCGCCTTAAGCAGGTGCTGATCGAACAGAACATGTGGTCGCAATACCTCGAAGTCGGCATTGGCCCTGATGCAGAAATTTTCACCAAGGCGCCCATCCTCGCTGCGGTGGGAAGCGGCAACGCCATTGGCGTTCACCCCGGTTCAAGCTGGAACAACCCCGAGCCTGAGGTGGTGTTGGCCGTGGACAGTCAGGGACGAATCCACGGTGCAACTTTGGGTAATGACGTCAACCTGCGCGACTTTGAAGGGCGCAGCGCCCTGCTGCTGAGCAAGGCTAAGGACAACAACGCATCCTGCGCGCTAGGGCCGTTTATTCGTTTGTTTGACGAACATTTCAACCTCGACCATGTGCGTCAGTGCGAAGTGACCCTGCGGGTGGAGGGGGTGGACGGCTATGTGCTGAACGGCAAAAGCTCGATGAACCAGATCAGCCGCGACCCGGCGGATCTGGCGCAGCAGACCCTCAATGAAAATCACCAGTACCCGGACGGCTTTGTGCTGTTTCTCGGCACCCTGTTCGCCCCCACAGACGACCGCGATCAGCCGGGGCAAGGGTTCACCCACAAGGCCGATGATGTGGTGAGCATTTCATCGCCCACCTTGGGCGCCTTGCACAACCGGGTGACAGGCAGCGATCAGGCGCCGCAATGGGCGTTTGGGGTGGGCGCGCTGATGAAGAATCTGGCAGTGCGCGGGCTGCTGGCTTAGGGCCTTGCAGGATGTCAGGCGCAAGGCCCTCTGTGGGCCGTGCGCCTGACACGACCACTGGTCACACGAGCGTTCAAAAAGGTTGAACTTCATCACTTAAACCTCTCTCTGCTGTTAACACAGGCCAATCAGTCAGAGGAGTACACGCATGAGAGCACTCACTTACCACGGCGCTCATAACGTCAAAGTCGATACCGTGCCGGACCCGGTCATTGAAGAAAATGACGACCTCATTCTGAGGGTGACTGCCACGGCCATTTGTGGCTCTGACTTGCACCTGTACCGCGGCAAAATCCCCAAGACCGAACACGGTGACATTTTCGGCCATGAATTCATGGGCGTCGTGGAAGAAACCGGCTCGGCCGTGACGGCGGTACAACCCGGTGACCGCGTGGTGATCCCGTTCGTGATTGCGTGCGGCAGCTGCTTTTTCTGCAACCTGGATCTGTTTGCTGCCTGTGAAACCACCAACACTGGCCGTGGCGCAATCATCAACAAAAAAGCCATCCCCTCGGGGGCGGCCTTGTTTGGTTTCAGCCATCTGTATGGCGGAATACCGGGCGGACAAGCCGAATATGTGCGCGTGCCCAAAGCCAACACCGGGCCTTTCAAAGTGCCAGGGACATTGGCTGACGAGAAAGTGTTGTTTCTGTCAGACATTCTGCCCACGGCTTATCAGGCCGTGACCAATGCCGGTATTGGTCAAGGTTCCAGCGTGGCCATTTATGGCGCAGGCCCCGTGGGCTTGATGAGCGCAGCCTGCGCCCGAATGCTGGGTGCCGACCAAATTTTCATGGTTGATCACCATCAGTACCGACTGGACTTCGCGCAAAAAACCTATGGCGTGATCCCCATCAACTTCGATGATGACAACGATCCAGCCGACACCATCATTCGCCAGACCAAAGGCATGCGCGGTGTTGACGGTGTGGTCGATGCGGTGGGGTTTGAGGCCAAAGGCAGCACCACTGAAACGGTACTGGCCACCCTCAAGCTTGAAGGCAGCAGCGGCAAAGCGTTGCGACAGTGCATTGCCGCGGTTCGTCGTGGCGGCGTGGTGAGCGTGCCTGGGGTCTATTCCGGATTCATTCACGGCTTCATGTTTGGCGATGCGTTCGACAAGGGGCTGACGTTCAAAATGGGCCAGACCCATGTGCAGCGTTTTCTGCCAGAGCTTTTGGGCCATATCGAGACCGGTCGTCTTGCCCCCGAAGTGATCATTAGCCACCGCATGAACCTGGAACAGGCCGCCGAAGGCTATAAGATGTTTGATAAAAAAGAAGATCAATGCCGCAAGGTTATTCTGACGCCAGGTAATAACAAGACGGGTATTACAGAGCCTTTGGTTGAACCCGAGGGCGCTTTTAATCCACGGCCTTTGGCAGAATAAACAACCTATCGGCGAAC
This sequence comes from Pseudomonas sp. 2024-210, assembly GCF_045062345.1. Classification (NCBI taxonomy): domain Bacteria; kingdom Pseudomonadati; phylum Pseudomonadota; class Gammaproteobacteria; order Pseudomonadales; family Pseudomonadaceae; genus Pseudomonas; species Pseudomonas sp. 2024-210. The sequence continues at coordinate 22,442 of NZ_JBJGEJ010000001.1, forward strand.
TGTGGGAGACTGCCGTTCGCCGGTTATACCGTTATCCCAGCCTGCTTATTTCTTTTATACACGTACTTATATAACCGACATAAATAACCCCGGCCGGAGCCGGGGTTATTTACTTTCACAATTTACTTCTTGCCAGCATGACTTTTGTCATCGGCCTTTTTCCCTGTGTCGTGCGCTTTGTCTTTATCGTGGGCACCTTGGGTGGTTTTTTTATCGTCCGAATGTGCGCCTTTTTTATCCGTGGCTTTATCGGAAGAATGGTCTGATTTATTTCCGCCAGTCGTCATTTTGTATACCTTCCTGTGGTTAACGTTTACGAACTCCAGGGCTCGTATCATTCCGATACTTCGCTGCTCAGAAAGTTTTAAACAGTATTGTTTATCGGACGAGCGGATGAAAACATTATTAAGTCGACCGATGACCAGTCCCCTCTCCCCTGCAACAGCTGGATAAGTTCACGATATAAACAGGGAGAGGGCTAGGGTGAGGGAAAAGTTTTATTCGATTTGAACGGTGTACATATCCATTCGGCCTCCCGCAGGGCGGCAGTTCAAATCAAAAACCAGATCAAAACGGGGCGAAGGCCGGATCAAATCGCCAACTTAAGAAAATCAAAGGCCACCCGCCGGCCACTCTCCAAATGCGGTATCGCGTCCAGCAAGGCCACCGTATAGGGATGCTGCGGATGATCAAACACCTCGCGCACCGGGCCACTTTCCACCGCCACGCCGTCTTTCATGACCAGCACGTCGTCGCTCACGTGGTTGATCACGCCCAGGTCGTGGGAGATAAACAAGCACGCCAGCCCCAGTCGCCGCTTGAGGTCGTCCAGCAGTTCAAGAATCTGCGCTTGTACCGAAACGTCCAGCGCGGACACCGGTTCATCACACACCAGAATCTTCGGTTCCGCCGCCAACGCACGGGCTATCGCAATGCGCTGGCGCTGGCCGCCCGAGAGTTCGATGGGACGGCGCTCCAGCAGGTTGGCATCGAGGTGCACCAGCCTGAGCAGTTCTTCTGCACGTCGTGGCCATTCGCCGCGCTGATTCCCGGCTACCTGTAAGGCTTCAAACAGCACCTTGCGCACGCTGTAACGCGGGTCAAAGGAGCTGAGCGGGTCCTGAAACACCACTTGGATGCTGCGCCGCACTTGACGTTTTTGCGCCGCAGACAAGGTTAGCCAAGGCTGGCCATTGATCTGAATGTCGCCACTGTCGGGTGTTTCCAAGCCGAGGATCATGCGCGTCAAGGTGGTTTTACCGGAGCCGGATTCGCCCACGATGCCCAGGGTCTTGCCACGGCGCAGTTGCAAAGACACTTGATTGACCACTGTGCGCCGTTGCCCGTCAGGGCCTTTGAAGGCTTTACTCAGCGCGTTCACGTGCAGCAGCGGCGCCTCTTGCTGGGTCGGCACAAAGGCCAAGGGTGGCCGCGCAGCCCCCGGCGTGCGGCGAAAGTGCACCGCCCTGCCCGCGTGCAACAGGTATTGGGTATAGGGATGTTGCGGGTCGTGCAGCACTTGGTCGACGCTGCCTTGTTCGACGATCACACCGTTGTGCAGAACAGCCACCCTATTGGCCAGACGCGAGACCACGGCCAAATCATGGCTGACGATCAGCATCGCGGTGCTGTCGCCCCGCAGTGATTCAAGCAAGGTCAGTACTTGCGCTTGCACCGTGGTGTCGAGCGCGGTGGTCGGTTCGTCAGCGATCAGCAAGCGCGGGTTGCAGGCAATCGCCGAGGCGATCAAGGCCCGTTGGCGCAAACCGCCCGAGAGTTGATGCGGGTATTGACGGGCGCGCAACGCGGGCTCCGGCACACCCACGGCGCGCAGCAGTTCAATCACCTTCGCCTCGCGCTGCGCCCGATTCAGCTCGGTATGCAAGAGCAGAGGCTCGACAATTTCCTTGCCGACCGGGCGCAAGGGGTCGAGCGACCCCAGTGCGTCCTGCATCACAAAGCCTATCTGCGCGCCACGCACCTGACGCCAGCTGCGTTCATCGAACTGGCGCAGATCGCGCCCGGCAAACGCCAGTCGCCGGGCCTGAATGATGGCGTTCGCACCGGTCAGCCCCGCCAGGGTGCGCGAGGTCACGCTTTTGCCCGAGCCGGACTCGCCCACCAGCGCCAGGCATTCTCCCGCCTGTAGCTCAAAACTGATGCCTTTGAGGGTCGGTGCAGCCTGTGCACCAAAGCGAACGTGCAGGTCTTGCACCTCGATCAGGGGGACGTTAATCATGGGCGTTTTCCTTCGCTGCGGCGCAACAGCTCACGGCCGATCGCGCTGATTGAAACCACGGTCAAGGTGATGGCTAACGCGGGCCATGCCACGAGCCACCCGGCGTTCGCCAAATAGTTGCGGCCCATCGCGAGCATGCCGCCCCACTCCGGCGCTGGCGGCGGCGCGCCAAAGCCCAGAAAACTCAGCGCGGCACCGTTGACGATGTTGCCGCCAATGCCGATGGTGGCCAAAATCAGCACCGGTTTGATCGCATTGGGCAGGATGTGCCGAACAATCACTGCCGCTCGGCTCAAGCCCAAGGTAGTGGCCGCTTCAACATACCCGGCACTGCGTACCCCCAAGGTTTGCGCACGCACCAGACGGGCGTAACGCGGCACGCTGGCGATGCCCACGGCCAGGATCAAGTTGAGCTGGCCTTGGCCGAAGAAGGTGATGATCACCAGTGCCAGTAACAGATCAGGAAACGCCAGCAACACATCCACCGTGCGCATGACGGCGCCGTCCAGCCAGCGCGGCCCCAACCCCGCCGCCAACCCGAACACGGTGCCCACCAGCAGACCGATGGCCGTGGCGCTCACGCCCAGCACCAGTGACGGGCGCACCGCGTACACCAGCCGGGTAAGGATGTCTCGACCATTTTCGTCAGTGCCCAGCCAATACAGGCTGTCTGGGGCACGAAAGGCCTCTCGGGCGCTGGCCTGCAGTGGATCGCCGCTCACCAGCAAAGCGGGCTGGAACGCGGCAATCAGCAAAAACAGTACGAACACTGCGGCCAACGCCAGCCCCGGACGCACCGTCCAGCGCCGTGAGCGCACCCCGTGGGCCGCGAACACGGGCGCGACGTCGATCAGGCCAAAGCGTGCGGTGTGATTGACGGGCGGATTCATGGCTACGACTCCTGAGGGGTGGGATCAAACCGCACTGGCTTCATCACGGGTGGCAGCGTTTGCGCCGTCTTGCTCATGCAGTGCACGCCACGCAGCGCCGGGGCTGATGCCGTTGAGGTAGTAATTGCCCAGCGCCCGCTCGCGGTAGATCGCCGGGTTGTGCGAGGCCAGTGTGCGGGCATTGCGCCAATGGCGATCAAGGCGCCGCGCCTGACTGGTGGCAGAAGCACCGCCCACCTCGAACAGCAGCGTGGTGGCTTCCAGCACCTGTTCAAGCACCACTTGCTGGGCCTGGAAGGTACGGATGTCGGCTTCAACGTAATCCGCCTCCTCTGCACGGCCCTCAAGTTCGCGCTGGTGGACGGCCTCAAGCACTTCGGCAGTCGCCAGCACCAGTGTTTCGCTGGCGTAGGCCAGGCTCGACAGGCGACCGATGACCCGTTGCACCAGCGGGTCATTCTTGGGGCTGGATTGACCCGGCACGCCGAAGGCGCGGGTGCGTCCTTGCACAAACGCAGTGGCGTCGCGCAGGGCCGCACGGGCGATACCGGCCAGCGTGGCGAGGTGGAACAGTTGGTAGAACGATGAAAGATACGATTCGGCCCGCAGTTCACCCGGTTTGAAACGCCGCAGGATGTGCGCGTGCGGTACGTCTACCTGATCAAAACGGGTGGTGCCGCTGCCGCTCAGGCGCTGGCCAAAACCGTCCCAGTCGTCTTCGCGGGTGACGCCGGGGGCGTCCACTGCCACGACCACGCTGACAAAGTCCTCGTCGTGCATGGCCACCGCGGCCACCCAATCGGCATAAATGGTGCCCGTGCAGTAATACTTTTCACCGTTCAAACGCCAACCATTGCCCTGCGCGTGAAGACTGACCGAGTTGGTACTGCTGTCGCTGCGTTCCGCCATCGCCGCGCCCCACAATTGCCCTGCCGCCACTTTGGCAAACCAGTAATCCTGCGAGGCCGCATCTCGGCTGGACAAGCGTCCTTCGACAAAGCCGAAGTGCGCCCGCACGATCTGCGGCAGGTTTGAGTCGGCTTCAGCCAGATCAATCAACAGGCCAAACAGCACCGGCAGGCTGACACCGGCACCGCCGTGCGCCTGGGGCACACGCAGGGCGCTGAAGCCGCTGGTGCGTAATGCGTTGACCGCCTCGAAGGCCAATTGGCGATGCTGTTCACGCTCGACGGCGCCCGCGCCGATCTGCTCGAACAGCGGCTGGAAACGCGCCTTGAGCGCGCGGTATGAAGTGAGATCAGTCATGGCAGTTCCTTGCTTGGGAGTGGCATCACACGGCGGTGGCTCGCGGGTCCACCCAATGGTTGATCAGGTCGACGAACAGGTTCACGACCGCGTAAATGGTTGCCGCCAGCAAGGTGATTCCCAGCAGCAGCGGCACATCCTTGGACACGGCCGAGTCAAGCATCAGACGGCCAATACCCTGACGGGAAAACAACAATTCGATCACCACGGCACCGCCCAGCAAGCTGGCGAATACGAAGCCGGACAACGTGACCAACGGCACCAGCGCATGGCGCAACGCGTGCTTGAGGCGCACGCCGGTTTCGGACATGCCACGCGCACGCGCCATTGCGATAAAGGGTTGTTCGAGGATATCTTCAAGGGCCTGGCGCAGCACTTGGCTCAACACGGCCGCCACCGGCAAGGCCAGCGCCACACTGGGCAGGATCAACGCCTGCCAGCCGTGGGAGCCGGACGGCGGCAACAGGTGCCAGCCGAAGGCAAATACCAATAGCAGTCCCAGCCCGATCACAAAGGACGGCGCCGAGGCCACCACCAGTTCGGTGCCCGACACCAGCGAGCGAATCCACGGCGCCCGATGGGCACTCAGCACCGCGACCAGCACGGCCAGCAGCACAGCCAAGGCTGCGGCGCTGAGCGACAGTTGCACAGTGGCGCCCAATTGCCCGGCAATCACTGTGCCGACCGGCGTGCCCAGACGGTAGGAATCGCCTAAATCACCCTTAACCAAGCGCCCCAAATAATGGCCGTATTGCACGACCAGCGATTGGTCCAGGCCATATTCGGCGCGCACCTTAGCAATCAGTTCAGCCGTGGGCATAGCACCGGGGCCGCCGAGGATGGCCAGCGCCGGGTCGCCGGCACTCAGGCTCATGGCTAAAAACGTGAGGGTGGCAGCGCCCCATAACACCCCAATGCCGGACAACACCCGACGCACAAGCAAGCGCAACAGATTCATGGGGCCTCCTGATCGAGCCAGACCGTGGTGAACACCGGGGTGTTGTGCGAAGTATCAAAGATCAATCCCTTGACCGCTTTGCGGTAGGCCACCAGCACATAACTCTCGAACACCGGCACCGCTGGGACGTTCTCCACCAGTTGCTGCTGGGCAATCCGATACAGGTGGGTCAGCGCTACCGGGTCGCTGGTCTGGCGCGCCGCCGTCAAGGCCGCGTCCAGCGTGGCATCTCGAAAACCACCGACGTTTTGCCCGATAAACGTGGGGGTACTGACAGCATTGCTGTGGTAAAGGATGTAAAGCCCGTCCGGGGTGTTGGTGTGCCAATAACCACCGCCCAAGAGCTGGAAATTACCGGCGTATCGCCGTTCAGTCAGCTGTGCCAGTGGCAACATGTCAATGGTCAGTTCGAAGCCGACTTTTTTCAGGTCGGCCTGTATGGCCACCGCCACGCTGCTGGGATAAGCACCGGACTCATAAGTCGCCAACCGCGCCGCCAGACGCTGGCCGTCCTTGATCCGATAACCTTCGCCATCACGCTGCTGCCAACCGGCGCTGTCGAGCAGACGATTGGCTTCCCTCACGTCGTAGGCCAGTACGTCTTTGAAGTCCGGGGTGTAGTAACGGGTGTTGGCGGCCAGAAAATCGCCTTTGGGCTGGTATTCACCAAACCCGGTGATCCAGGCCAGCCCGTCACGATCAATCGCCTTGGCCACCGCCCGGCGTACCACCACGTCTTGAAACGGAAATTTCTCAACGTTGTACGTCAGGCTGCGAAACGGATTGCCCTTGCGAATGCGGGTGTGCATCTGCAACTGCGGGTTGTTGCGAATGGCCTGCGCATTTTGTGCGGGGGCATCGACGGTAAAATCCGACTGCCCCGATTCCAGGGCGCTAAAGCGGATCATCGGCTCGGGAATAATGCTCACCTCCAGACGATCGAGGTAGGCCTCGCCCTGATGCCGGGTGACCGCAGGCGCCCAGTGATAGCCCTTGCGCTTGACGAAGGTGAGGCCTTGATCGCGAGTGTAACTTTCGAGCACAAACGGCCCCGTACCGATGGCATGCTCGGCAATGGATTTAGGCGCTTGAGTCATCTGGCGCGGCGACAACATGCTCAGGTAAGACTGCGCCAGCACGTCGAGAAAAGGTGAATAGGGTTCGCGCAGATGGGCTTCGAAGGTGTACTCATCGACGATTCGCCCGTCTACATAAGGCGCGATATAGGCAGCTGCCAACGGCGACTTGGTCGCCGGGTCGCGCATTTGTTCAAGGTTGACTTGCACCGCACGAGCGTCGAATTTCTCGCCGTCGCTGAAGGTCACGTCGTCGCGCAAGTGGAAGGTGTAGGTTTTGCCGTCAGGCGAGATGTCCCAGGACTTGGCCAGCCAGGGCGAAATATTCCCGTGCTCGTCCTGGTACACCAGACAGTCGAACAGAATGCGCCCCAGCCACTGCGTGTTGCCGTGTGAAATGGAGTGAACGTCCAGGGTGGTGGTGTCAGACGAGGTCGACAGCCGCAGCGTTCCACCCGGCTTGCCGAGGCTAACTTCGCGATAATCATCAGGCGCGTCGCTGATGCTGGCGGCGTTCGCAACCCCTGCACGGGGCGCTTCGTTGGCCGGTTTACAAGCACCCAGCGCCAGCACACTGGCGAGTGCCGCTAGCTGAGCGAGCCGTGTGATCAGGATCATGTGCGTTCTCCACCCGGGCCGCATGGCTTAGAAGTTGTAAGTAATACCGGTGAAGGCACCAAAGCCGTCGCCCGGATACAGCGCCGCAACGTCCTTGCCCTGCGCGTTGTAGACCGGCGATACGGCGGTGACGTAATCCTTGTCGGTGAGGTTTTTCAGGTCCAGGTACACCTGCCAGGTTTTGCCCGGATCGTCATAGCCCATGCGCGCGCCCCACAAGGTGTAGGACGGTGCGTAGAAGGTGTTGGCGTAATCGACTGCCGTACTCGATACGGAGCGCACGTTGACCCCGGCATAGAAGCCGCTGGCAAACTGGTACTGCAACTCGCCTTGATACACGTGCTTGGGCAAGCCGGGCAGTTCGTTCTTGTTGAACAGCGGGTCGTTTTCGTAATGGAAGTTGTTGAGGGTGTAAGCCTGACGCCACGTCAGGGTGTCGCCATTGCTGCCTTCCCACAGTCGCGTGCTCAAGCCCGCTTCAATGCCCTGGTGAATGGTCGGGGTGGCATTGGAGGTGGAGACCACCGCCGCCGAGGTGGTCGTGGCCGGTAGCACTTCAACGCTCAGCAGCTCGTTTTTAATCCACGATTTATAGAACGCCAGACTGCCATCGAAAATGCCCGACTGACCCTTGATGCCGAATTCCACGGTGTTGGCCGCTTGCGGCACCAGCGGCTTGGCGTAGTTGCTGGTGACCCCGGAACCGGAAATGGACCACGAGCTTGGCGGGTCGATGGAGCGGCTGACGTTACCGAACAACTGCACGTCCGGGGCGATGTAGTAACGCAGGCCAATGCGCGGCGCGAGCTTCCACTCGTCGTAGTCGTAATGGTTGGGCAAGCCGCTGGTGTTGGCGCGGTCGCTGAAGGTCACGTTCACATCGCGTTTGATCTGGATCGCCGAAACACCGGTGGCCAGGTACAGGTTATCGGTCAGGCCCAAGTCATTGCCGAGGCTGAACACGTGGTCGAACGAACCGTCGTACTTGACCTGTTTTTGCAGGATGTCGAGGTCTTTATCGCCCTGATACGTGCGCACTCCGGCACGAACGTGCTCGGTACTGCTCCAGCCTGCCGTGCTGGTGCTGGACAGGCCGAACACTTCGTCATTGCGGGTGTATTTGAGCGAGTAGTTGATGTCACGCCAGTCCCAGTAGTTGGGGTTGACCGTGCTTTTGCGGCTGAGAATCTGCGGGTAATTGTGGTAGACCAGCCCGGCTTCCAGCGTGGCGTCATCGTCAAAGGTGTAGGTGGTTTTGCTGCCCACCCAGGTTGAGCCGGGCTTGGTCGAATCGCCACGGGTGTCGCGGGTCGCAATGTTGGTCTGGCGGGAGTCCTTTTTCAACTGCTCCAGTGTCAGCAAACCGGCGTTTTCGTGATATTCCTCGCGGTAGCGAATGATCAGGCGGGTCTCCAGCTTGGGGTTGAAGCGGTAGCCGAAGTTACCAACCACACCTTGGGCCTTGGCCAAGGTGAAATCCTGATAACCGTCGCGACGTGAGTTATCGACGCTGACAAAATAATCGCCGTCCCCCACTACCCCACCGGTGCTCAGCGTCTGCTTCTGCCAGCCAAAACTGCCGCCTTCAAGCTTGACCCGATTGCCCGGCGCGGTCAGCCCGGACTGGGTGACAAAGTTGATCGCCCCACCCAACGACAAGGCGCCGTACTCAAAAGCATTGGCACCGCGCAGAACTTCGGTGTAGTTCAGGCCTTGGGTATCGAGCAGCTCATAAGGTGTGCCGCCCGCACCGGTCAGCGCGAGCCCGTCGAAGAGAAATTTGGTGCCTTCACGAAAATAACCGGGCGAGGTATTGGCCCCGGAACCGCGGATCGAAATCTTGATCGCGTCGTTACCGCCAGCCGCCTGCGCATAGACACCCGGCTGATAGGCCAATGTATCTTCAAGGGTGGCCGAGCGACCTTTTTCGACTTCAGCCTGAGTCACCAGACTGGTGCCGCCAGCGACTTCGTCGAGCTTGGCCTGAGCGGCCTGCACATCACTCTGTTTGGCGGCTTGCACGGTGACCGTACTTAAGCGCTTTTCGGCATTGGGGTTCACATCATCAGCCGAGACAAAGGGGGCCAAGGTTAATAAAGCGCTGCTGACAGCGAATAAAGATGAATGTCGGAATACTGCCGAAGTTACCAATTGCGCGCGGTTCAAAGTCTTGCTCCCCACCTGAATTAAGAGATAGGCGAGTTTCTATGGGCATAGTCAATCTCACGATGACTGAGCCATTGCAGCGAGCGTGCCAACTGGCCAAGTGCCTGTTTTCAGGAGGGTTAAGGGCAAGTTACAAGACGTGGTTGTGTTGCAATGGCCGTCGAATGTTCAGCCAGTGTTGGCTGAGCAACAGTGCTGAAATGCAAAAAGGCCTCGCCTGATGATTTCAGTACGAGGCCATTGAGGCAGTGCGCAGACTGATGTGAATGTTCATCAACCGTCGACGATTATGGCTGGGTTGTTTTCTCCGACGCCAAGGCTTGAGTCAGTGCTTCATTCGCGCGATCCGCTACAGCCTTATCCACACGCTCGGTGAGCACCCGGGTGACCTGGCGCAATTGTTCAGCCGTCAAACCGACCCGCAGACTGGCCAGCATGTGGGCGTGCAGTTGAGGCTCCGCACCGGGTGTCGCGGCCAAGGCACCTACGGTGGCCAGCTCACGGCTTTGCCAGTCAAGGTTGTCACGCTCAAAAATGTCGCCGAACAAATGGGTTTGCAGGTATTGATTGATGACCGGCGCGAACTCGAACAGCGGCCCCTTCACCACACCACCCGAAATGCGGGTTTGATTGGCAATCCCTGCCTCAAGCAAGGCATCACCTGTGGGGATTTCCCGTACCGGGTCACGCCCCTGTGCGTCCTCGATACCGCGCTGTTTACGCGCCTCCAGCACCTTCATCAGCTCGCCGAGTGCGTTGAGGCTGCGCGGAAACCCCGCATAGGCATACAACTGCACCAGAATTTCATTGGTTTCACTGACGGTCAGCCCCGCATCCAACCCTTGGTTCAAGGCCTGATTAAGCCGTGGAAGGTCACTGGACGCCATAAACGCGGCGATCACAGGAATGGCCAGCTGTTTGTTCGACAGCGTGCCGCTGGCAGACGTTGTACTCATTGAAGTGGAAGATGCCGCCATCAGTGTCAAGGCAACCAGTGGTGCGATAAAAGGTCTCATCAACGCGACTCCTGTCAAAGAACATCCAGCGACTGCGCGGGTGCAATCGCGTACCGCCTCGAATATCGACGCGTGTGCATGACGTATCGCCCTGTCAGCGCGGGATCGCCATAGCGCGATAGCGAACAGTCAGGCTCAGAGCCACCCGGCGGATAGCTGTGCGCTGCAACGTCGCGAAGAACGTTAGACGATAAAGTGGATTGAGAGTAGGCGGGAAAACGACAAGGCCTTATGAAAAAGGCTCATCAATACGGCGAGATTCAAGCAACCTCGTTCACGGCTTAAAGAGGATTAAAACCGGCAAGCGAGAAAATATGGTGTCCCAGGCGGGGTTCGAACCTGCAACCTTCCCCTTAGGAGGGGGATGCTCTATCCAATTGAGCTACTGAGACAAATAACGGCGTGCATGGTAACGGGCATCCCTTAATTTGTCATGTCGTCCTTGGGCTTTTTAACTGTCAGGCGTTGCGCGACAAGGCCACCCCTCCTGTGCATCCTGCAGCCAATATCGATACGGACAATAAATCACACTCCACTCACATCGTGCAATTTGCACTGCAGCCAAATGCCATCATTGCAATTTGCAATCCAAGAGCGCCTAAAACTAACCGTAAGACACTGTATTTAAAGGCTTTTATCGACTTTCAAAGTTGGCACGAAGACTGCTCTATTAACCGTATTCCGTCCATGCCCTCAGAGGTGGCAGCCATGAACAGCACCCTGATTCTATTAAACGCCGTCGCTCTAGTCGTGCTGGTTGTTTTTCACTTTCAACCCGTGACGACCTCGTCCGAGCAGATAGCCGATGTGGCTGGCACTTACGAAAAACCTCTCAAGGTTCTGCCCCAACGCGCAGTGATGTCAGGCAATGCCCACCTATCGCCGCAACTGGCCGCCGAACAGGCGGCTGCCATTCAGAACAGCCAAGATGAGCGCTGGGCCTTTTAAAGAGAGCGTAAATATTCATGTCAAAAATTGCTTGGGGATTGTTGTTAATGGCGTTGCTCAGCCTGGCGTTTGATGTCGTCACTCAGGGCGCGTTTGGCAATGCGCCCTTAATTGCGGCAATCGTATTTTTTGCGAGCTGGCTGGTTGCACGCATTATCGGACACCGGATCAAGTTCGACCCTCAGCTACGCTAACCCTCTTGTGCCCTCATCGATGATGGCCAGAAGTCTTTGCACTGCACTCGACAAGGCTGCCGAGTTATCCAGCAGGTGAATTCGCTCACCGCGCATCGCCTGCGTCGTGTCAAGAAATGAACGATTACGCTCAAGTCGAGCGAGGATTTCTTCTCGCGTCTCCCGACCCCGCGCCAACAGGCGCTGATGCAATACCGGGGTATCAACTCGCAACATAATGGGCAGCAAGTCAGGATAACGTTCCCGCGCACGCTTCAAGTGCCCCCGCGACCCGTTGACCAATACATGGCGACCCGCCCTCAACCACTCATCAAGCTGCACGGGAATGCCGTATTCCAGCCCATTGGCTTGCCAATGCAAGGCAAACGCCCCCTGCGCTTTGAGCATTTGAAAATCATCGAAAGAGACACCGCGCGCCTCCTCCCCTACCGCCTCCCTGGAGCGAGTGATGACACGCTGAATGACTTCACAGCCGCGCCGCGCCAGATAAGGCCGAACCGCGTCAATCAGGCTATCCTTGCCGGAGCCCGAAGGGCCCATCAAATATATCAATTTGCCTGACATGCTTTGGATCTCCGGGGGCTTGACCGCCCGTTAAACTGCGCCCAACTTCTTTCTTTTGATCAGGTAAGGGGCCGGGTACAGGCTTTCAAGCGCTTGATGTCGTGCAGACCTGTTCAAACGGATATTTTTTAAAGAAAAATGAAGAAGTACACCTCAATTCAGCGCATATTTTGATAATGGCTACTGGCATAAAGCCTCTATCCGGTTCAATATTTGTCACAGAATTGACGCCAGGGAAGTGGCTGATATGAGGCATGATGCGCGCCTCTTAACAATTCAGGTTGAACATTTGGTCAAAACGATGGTCATAAGTGCCATCCTGCGGCCAATTCCGAGAACCGCTCCCCTGAACTAACCGGTTAACTATAATGCGCCCATTGAAACAGGCAATTTACTCAAGCCGTACGGCTGACAAGTTCGTCGTACGCCTGCCAGACGGAATGCGCGAGCGTATTGCCGAAGTGGCTCGCGAACATCACCGCAGCATGAACTCAGAAATCATTGCTCGATTGGAGCAAAGTCTTATTCAGGAAGGATCCCTGGGTGATGATCTGAGCATGCGCCTGGACAGCCCAGAGCTTTCCCTGCATGAACGCGAATTGCTGCAACGCTTTCGCCAGCTGTCGCACCGTCAACAAAATGCGCTGGTCTCTCTGATCGCTCACGATGCTGAAGCAGCCTCCAAAGCGTCCTGATCGACCCGCCATAAAAAAAGCCAGCTCAGCTGGCTTTTTTTATGGGCGTCATTTGCGCCTGAAGTGGATCAAAGCAAGAAGATCGTTGCCAACCCAAGGAAGATAAAGAACCCACCACTGTCCGTCATGGCGGTGATCATGACACTGGCACCCATTGCCGGGTCACGCCCCATTTTGGCCAACGTCATGGGGATCAGCACACCCATAAGCGCGGCCAGCAACAGATTGAGGGTCATTGCCGCCGTCATCACTACCCCCAGCGACCAACTGCCATACAACATATAGGCAACTACGCCAATCACACCGCCCCACACCAAACCGTTAATCAGGCCTACGGCCAGTTCCTTGCGCATCAAACGCGAAGTGCTGCCGGTGTTGACCTGATCAAGCGCCATGGCCCGTACGATCATGGTGATGGTCTGGTTACCGGAGTTGCCGCCAATCCCTGCAACAATGGGCATCAGCGCGGCCAGCGCCACCAGCTTTTCAATGGAACCTTCAAACAGCCCGATAACGCGCGAAGCGATAAATGCCGTCACCAGATTGACCGCCAACCAGGCCCAACGGTTACGCAGGGACTTCCAGACTGACGCGAAAATGTCTTCTTCTTCGCGCAAACCCGCCATATTGAGGACTTCGCTTTCGCTTTCCTCACGAATCAGATCGACCATTTCATCGATGGTCAAACGACCGATCAGCTTGCCGTTCTTGTCGACCACGGGTGCCGAGATCAAGTCATAACGCTCGAAGGCTTGCGCAGCATCATAGGCGTCTTCATCTGGCTGGAAACTGACCGGATCGCTGGCCATCACATCGACCACTTGCTTTTCGGGATCATTGACCAACAAACGCTTGATCGGCAGCACGCCCTTGAGCACGCCGTCATAATCGACCACAAACAGTTTATCGGTATGGCCAGGCAACTCTTTAAGCCGGCGCAGGTAGCGCAATACCACTTCAAGGCTGACATCCTCACGGATTGTCACCATCTCGAAGTCCATTAAGGCGCCGACCTGGTTCTCGTTATACGACAGCGCGGAGCGAACACGCTCACGCTGCTGGGCATCGAGGGTCTCCATCAGCTCATGGACAACGTCTCGCGGCAGCTCAGGGGCCAGGTCAGCGAGTTCGTCAGCGTCCATCTCCTTGGCAGCGGCCAGGAGCTCATGATCGTCCATGTCGGCGATCAAGGTTTCACGTACGGAGTCAGACACTTCAAGCAGGATGTCGCCATCACGGTCAGCCTTGACCAGCTGCCAGACCGTTAAACGGTCTTCCAGGGGCAATGCTTCCAGAATGTAGGCAACGTCTGCGGAGTGCAGGTCTTCCAGTTTGCGCTGGAGTTCAACAAGATTTTGCCGATGGACCAGGTTTTCAACCCGGTCATGGTGATGGCCTTCCTGACGGTGAGTCAGGTCTTCGACCACACGCTGGCGATTGAGCAGCTCAATTACTTGAGCAAGACGGCTTTGCAGGCTGTCTTGGGTTTTCTTTACTTCAACTTCGGTCATAGGCGAGCTCCACTCCCAGCAGCAGGGCACGCCGGAAGGATCAATCAGTCAATTCATGATTGGAAAAACAGGATGCTGAGTAACTACTGGGTAAGTCCATGGAGGTATTCCACAAGCCCCGGCGGGGCTGACGGGCGCAATCATACACGGCTTAAAAATTAAAGACGCTAAAAATCTCGGCGATAACAGACGCTTGCGAGGCGTTTTTAGTATTTACCTTGAAAGCTCACTCTGCGACGAACGCCAAGCGGCGTAGAGCACATACCCAAGGACTCTCCAGTGGCCTGCGATACAGGCAACCCATCCTTTATTGACAACGACCCTACGCAAAACACCCACACGAGATAAATGCCCAAGGCATGGTCTCTATCGGACATCGCTCTGGCAGGTTAATTCAGGAGCAGTTGCTGCTCGTGAAGTTTCTTAAATCGCAGACAGCAAAAAGCCCGCACAATGTGCAGGCTTTTTGGTGTTTGGTGCACTCGACAGGATTCGAACCTGTGACCGCTCGGTTCGTAGCCGAGTACTCTATCCAGCTGAGCTACGAGTGCAAGTTGTGTTTGTTAAACCAGACCACCCTGGTTGAAGCAAAGTTAACCGCAGAAGCAACTAACTCTTAATTGGTGCACTCGACAGGATTCGAACCTGTGACCGCTCGGTTCGTAGCCGAGTACTCTATCCAGCTGAGCTACGAGTGCAAGTTGTGTTTGTTAGACCAGACCACCCTGGTTGAAGCAAAGTTAACTACCGAAGCAACTAACTCTTAAATGGTGCACTCGACAGGATTCGAACCTGTGACCGCTCGGTTCGTAGCCGAGTACTCTATCCAGCTGAGCTACGAGTGCATTTGAAGCTGCGTATTATAGACCGTTAAATCTCTCTGCCAAGCTTTTTTTTCAATAATTTCAACAACTTACTGAAACCGGCTAGATTTGAACGTGCTACATAAATAATGGCGGAGAAGGGGGGATTCGAACCCCCGACACCCTTTTGAGATGTACTCCCTTAGCAGGGGAGCGCCTTCGGCCACTCGGCCACCTCTCCGCAACACGGGGCGTATAATAACCAGCCTTTTCCCCGTATGCAACTAAAAACTTAAATAAAATTAGAGACTTGGTTCTTCGTCCTTTTCCTTCTTGATCCTCAGGTAGATTTCCTCACGGTGCACAGCCACTTCCTTGGGGGCATTCACACCAATACGCACTTGGTTTCCTTTAACCCCAAGCACGGTCACCGTAATCTCACCATCGCCTATGATCAGGCTTTCCGCGCACCGGCGAGTCAAAATCAGCATACGTTTCTCCTCACGCTATTCAATTCAGGGACAACAGTCTGCAAAAAAAAGGGGCTTGGGACTACTAGCTAAACAGCTATAGCCCACCGCCCCCAGTATTGACCAGCTTGACGGAGTGCGTTCACGCGGATCAAAAAAACAAAGGGCGCGGATCAACCTCGCCCTTGGCAACTCTTACTCGCCCTGACGGGCAGGTGCATCCAGTTCAAAAGCGGTGTGCAGGGAACGCACGGCCAGCTCCAGATACTTCTCTTCGATCACCACCGACACTTTGATCTCGGACGTCGAGATCATCAGGATGTTGATGTTCTCTTTAGCCAACGATTCAAACATGCGGCTGGCAACACCCGCGTGAGAACGCATGCCCACGCCGACAATCGAGACCTTGGCAATGTTGGTGTCGCCCACCACTTCGCGCGCACCGATCTCTTTAGAGGTGTTTTCAAGCACCTGATAAGCCGCCTGGTAGTCATTGCGGTGCACAGTGAAGGTGAAGTCGGTGGTGTTATCGTGCGCAACGTTCTGCACGATCATGTCGACTTCAATGTTGGCCGCGCTGATAGGCCCGAGAATCTTGAACGCCACGCCCGGGGTGTCTGGCACACCACGGATGGTCAGCTTGGCTTCGTCGCGGTTGAAAGCGATGCCAGAAATGATCGGCTGCTCCATGGATTCCTCTTCATCAATAGTAATGAGGGTGCCCGGCCCCTCTTTGAAGCTGTGCAATACGCGCAGCGGAACGTTGTACTTGCCTGCGAACTCGACAGCGCGAATCTGCAACACCTTGGAGCCAAGGCTGGCCATTTCGAGCATTTCTTCGAAGGTGATCTTTTCGAGACGCTGCGCCTTGGCCACCACACGCGGGTCAGTGGTGTAAACACCATCAACATCGGTGTAGATCTGGCATTCGTCAGCTTTCAAGGCTGCCGCCAAGGCCACACCGGTGGTGTCAGAGCCACCACGCCCCAAGGTTGTGATGTTGCCGTGCTCATCGACCCCCTGGAAACCCGCCACCACGACAACGCGCCCGGCGCTGAGATCGGCGCGGATCTTTTCATCGTCAATCTTCAGGATGCGGGCTTTGGTGTGCGAACTGTCGGTGAGAATACGCACCTGGCTGCCGGTGTAAGACACCGCGGGCACGCCACGCTTGTTCAGTGCCATCGCCAGCAAGCCAATGGTCACCTGCTCGCCTGTGGACACAATCACATCCAGCTCACGGGGCAACGGCTGATCGCTGATCTGTTTGGCCAGTTCGATCAGGCGATTGGTCTCGCCACTCATCGCAGAGAGCACAATCACCAGATCGTTGCCGGCTTCGCGAAACTTCTTAACTTTATCGGCGACCTGCTCGATTCTCTCGACAGTGCCGACCGAGGTGCCTCCAAATTTTTGTACGATCAAAGCCATTTCAAAGCAGCCTCAGCCCATAAAGGGCGCCCATTTATCATTCAAACGACGCGCGGCCACTAGACGACCGCGCGTACTGGACCTCAGATACCCTGTTCGACAAATGGCGCAGTCAGGGCCAGCGCGGCATCCAGAGCGGCGGCATCAACACCACCACCCTGCGCCATGTCAGGACGACCACCGCCCTTCCCGCCCACTGCCGCAGCGGCCTGTTTCATCAAATCACCGGCTTTGAGTTGGCCAGTCAGGTCTTTGGTTACGCCTGCAACCAATACAACCTTGTCTTCATGAACACTGCCCAGCAGGATCACTGCACGGCCGAGTTTGTTCTTCAGCTGATCAACCAGCGCCAGCAGCGCTTTACCGTCTTGACCGTCCAGGCGGGCAGCCAACACTTTTACGCCTTTTACATCCACTGCAGACGATGACAGGTCATCGCCTGCCGCGCTTGCGGCCTTGGCCTGCAATTGTTCGAGTTGCTTTTCCAACTGGCGATTACGCTCAAGCACGGCCGACAGTTTGTCGATCAAGTTCTCGCGCGAACCTTTGATCAGGCTGGCGGCTTCTTTTAGCTGCTCTTCAGCGGCATTCAGATACGCCAGTGCTGCTGCGCCTGTCACCGCCTCAATACGACGAATGCCCGAGGCGACACCGCTTTCGCTGGTGATTTTGAACAGACCGATATCGCCGGTACGGCTGGCATGGATGCCGCCGCACAACTCAACCGAGAAATCCCCGCCCATGCTCAGTACGCGAACGCTGTCGCCGTACTTCTCGCCAAACAGTGCCATGGCACCTTTTTGCTTGGCGGTTTCGATGTCGGTTTCTTCCATCTCAACCGGTGTGTTATTGCGAATCTCGGTGTTGACGATGTCTTCCAGCGCCTTGATTTGCTCAGGCTTGATGGATTCGAAGTGACTGAAGTCAAAACGCAGGCGCTGACTGTCGACCAACGAACCTTTCTGCTGCACGTGCTCACCCAGCACTTGGCGCAAGGCCGCGTGCAACAAATGAGTGGCCGAGTGATTCAATGCCGTAGCGTGACGTACATCCGCATCAACCTCAGTCGTAACGGTTTCGCCGACCTTCAAGGCACCGGCTACCACAGCGCCGTGATGCAGGAATGCGCCACCCGTTTTAGTGGTGTCGCGCACATCGAAGCGGGCTGCGCCGGCTTGCAGGTAACCGCAATCACCGACCTGTCCGCCCGACTCGGCGTAGAACGGCGTCTGATCGAGAACCACCACGCCTTCGTCGCCTTCATTAAGGAAGTCGACCGATTTGCCTTCTTTATAGAGAGCAATCACTTTGGCCGAACCTTGTGTGGCGTGGTAACCGATGAACTCGGTTGGCACGTCCACTTTGACCAATGTGTTGTAGTCCAGACCGAACGAGCTGGCCGAGCGCGCCCGCACCCGCTGGGCTTCCATCTCGCGCTCAAAACCGGCTTCATCCACGGTCAGATTACGTTCACGGGCAATGTCTGCGGTCAGGTCCATCGGGAAACCGTAGGTGTCGTACAGTTTGAACACCACGTCGCCCGGCACAACGGTACCCTTCAGTTCAGCCAGATCCTGTTCAAGGATCTTCAGGCCTTGCTCCAGGGTCTTGGAGAATTGCTCTTCTTCGGCTTTAAGCACGCGCTCGATGTTGGCCTGTTCGCGCACCAGCTCCGGAAAGCTCGCGCCCATCTCTGCCACCAGGGCCGCGACGATCTTGTAGAAGAAATTGCCAGTTGCGCCCAGTTTATTGCCGTGACGGCAGGCGCGACGAATGATGCGGCGCAGCACGTAGCCACGACCTTCGTTGGAAGGCAGCACGCCGTCAGCAATCAGGAAGCTGCACGAACGAATATGGTCGGCCACGACTTTAAGCGAGGCCTGACCTTCGTTGGCGCAACCAATCGCTTGGGCAGCGGCTTTCAGCAGGCTCTGGAACAGGTCGATGTCGTAGTTGGAGTTAACGTGCTGCATCACCGCACTGATCCGCTCCAGGCCCATGCCGGTGTCTACCGACGGCGCTGGCAACGGATGCAACACACCATCGGCGGTGCGGTTGAACTGCATGAAAACGTTGTTCCAGATTTCGATGTAACGGTCACCGTCTTCATCTGGCGAACCCGGTGGGCCACCCCAGATTTCAGGGCCATGATCGTAGAAAATCTCGGTGCACGGGCCGCACGGGCCGGTATCGCCCATGGTCCAGAAGTTATCGGACGCGTACGGAGCACCCTTGTTGTCGCCGATACGGATCATGCGCTCAGGCGGCACGCCCACATCTTTGGTCCAGATGTCATAGGCTTCGTCATCACTGGCGTAAACCGTTACCCACAGTTTGTCCTTTGGCAGCTTCAAAACGCCGGTCAGGAACGTCCAGGCGAAGTTGATCGCATCCTTCTTGAAATAGTCGCCAAAGCTGAAGTTGCCGAGCATTTCGAAAAAAGTGTGGTGACGTGCGGTGTAACCGACGTTTTCCAGATCGCTGTTCTTGCCACCGGCACGCACGCATTTCTGGCTGCTGGTTGCACGGGTGTAGGCACGTTTTTCCTGACCCAGGAAGCAGTCCTTGAACTGATTCATCCCCGCGTTGGTGAACAGCAGGGTTGGGTCGTTATTCGGCACCAAGGAGCTGGAAGGGACACGGGTGTGACCTTGCTCCTCGAAGAAGCGAAGGAAGGCTTCACGGATTTCTGCGCTTTTCATAGGTTCTTCCACGGAGGCTGCGGCCAGAGGCAAGTCAATCATGTCCAACGACAATGCGACTCGCAAAGGGCCGCATTATATCGGCCCTTCGCCTTGGGTACAGCGTGTTTATACGATAGGCGCAAGCAATTGGACGGCCTGCGCACTCATTGACGGTTAAATTCAGTGAAAACGTCAATCACTCGCTCAATTTGCCCGCGACTGACATCCATATGCGTCACCATACGCAAGCGCGGTGCGGCCGTCAGCTTGATGCTGTGTTCGCCAGCCATGGCCTTCAAGGCTTGCGAACGGTCGCCCAACTGCACGTACACCATATTGGTCTGTACCGGCTCAACCTCGTAACCCGCCGCCCGCAACCCTTCGGCCAGCCGTTGAGCATTGTCATGGTCATGCGCCAGACGCTCGACCTGGTGGTCCAGTGCATACAGTCCCGCAGCCGCTAACTGGCCAGCTTGGCGCATGCCGCCGCCGACCATCTTGCGCAACCGCCGCGCCTTACCGATCAACTCGCCACTACCACACAGCACTGAACCCACCGGCGCACCCAGCCCTTTGGACAGGCACACCGAGACCGAATCAAAATGGCGTGTTATGTCGGCGGCATCGACGCCCAGTTTAATGGCCGCGTTGTACAACCGGGCGCCATCCAGGTGCAACGCAAGGCCACGTTCGCGGGTCAGACGGCTTGCCGCGGCCAGATATTCAACCGGTAACACCTTGCCTTGCATGGTATTTTCCAGCGCCAGCAGGCGCGTGCGGGCGAAATGAAAGTCGTCCGGCTTGATCGCCGCCGCTACTTGATTCAGATCCAGACTGCCATCTGCCTGGTTCTCCAACGGCTGGGGCTGGATTGAGCCCAGTACCGCCGCCCCGCCCCCTTCATATTTATAGGTATGAGCCTGCTGCCCCACGATGTACTCGTCGCCCCGCCCACAATGCGCCATCAGTGCCAACAAGTTACTCATCGTGCCCGAGGGCACAAAGAGCGCCTGAGCGAAGCCAAGACGCAAGGCCAGTTCGGTCTCAAGCGTATTCACCGCTGGGTCTTCGCCATAGACATCGTCCCCCAGCGGCGCACTTGCCATGGCTTCGCGCATGCCGGCACTGGGTTGGGTCACGGTGTCACTACGAAGATCGATAACAGTCATTGAACAAGCCTCGGCAAAGTGAGATCAGCACAGGATGCCAATCGGAGAATTCCATTTCGGATAGGGGTACAGCCGGCACGACTACGCACACTCAAGCACTAATATTAGGAATGGCTCGATAAAACAATCGGGAATTTTGATGGCTATTAGCAAAAAGCATCAATGCATCCTTGAAACAGATGTGATACAAAATGTCCGCCGCCAGAAAGGCTGGCGGCAACGTTCTCAGGGCGGGGTGCAACTCCCCACCGGCGGTAATTGCGCGCAATGCGTATAGCCCGCGAGCGCTTGGCAGACCCGACAGCTTTGGCTTCGGAACGGTCAAGGTCAGCAGACCCGGTGTGATCCCGGGGCCGACGGTCATAGTCCGGATGAAGAGAGAACGGGATTGGCGCCAAAGGGCCGTCAACCAGGCGGGTTTGCACAGTACTTATTGCACACTGCAACCCGTCTGAACGTACCCTTTAATCCCATTCGATTCATATGCCCTGTTTTTCACACAAACAGGAATCTGAACATGCAACCCACAGCAATTCACCACAACGAGCGTGTCGCGTTTATCCAGGCTTCCTGGCACAAAGAGATTGTCGACCAGAGCCGTAAAGGCTTTCTGGCTGAAATGCTGGTGCAGGGCTATCAGGAAAGCGACATCGATTTCTTTGAAGTCGGTGGCGCCTTTGAAATTCCGCTGCACGCCAAACTACTGGCCAAGACCGGTCGTTACGCCGGGATTGTCGGCGCAGCGCTGGTTGTCGACGGTGGTATCTATCGCCACGATTTCGTTGCCCAGTCGGTCGTCAGTGGCCTGATGCAAGTGCAGCTCGAGACCGAAGTACCGGTGTTCTCGGTCAGCCTGACCCCACACCACTTCCACGCGGGCGAAGAGCATCAGAAGTTTTTCTTCGACCACTTCGTGCACAAAGGTCAGGAAGCAGCGAAAACCTGCGTAGATACCCTGCAAAAAATCCGTGCCATCAAGCGCCTGGATACCCAGCAAAAACGCGCGATGTAAGTGATGTGATCTCGACTGGCCCGTCCTCGGGCCCGTCGAGGTAGGCTGCATAGCTATGTAACGCACACTCAAAAGGACAAAGAGGTTCAATCGCCAGTCATGAGCGCAAACGCTCGCGATTGTTGACTACCACTCTTTGGAATTCAGTGTATGTGTCCAACTCCCCCTTCTGCTACGTCTTCCCCTGCCCCTCATCATTTTGAGCTCGATGGCAGCGCTAAAGCCGCACCTGAGCGAACTCATGTTGAGGTGTCCAGGCCTTTGCCCGGTGTCTCAGAGACCACCACACGCAGCATCCTTCACCTGGGCGACCACGCCACCATCGTGCGCCACGTGACCGAAGGCGCTCTGTATCCCACACCGATTGATCGACTTGTTTTCACCGCCTCATCGTCGCGCGCGTCGATTTTCGTCACTAAAGGCGATCAGGACACGCTTTTGATCGACCTGAACCACGAGCGCTATCAAATAAAACCGGCCAGCGCTAAACAAATTATTGAGATACATACCGGCCATGAGGACGACACGGTCTATATCGTCGACAGCTTTAAAAATCCGTTCCATATTGAAACCGGCGCCGGTAATGACTCCGTCGTCAGTAACGCTGAGGAAACCACGGTTATTACCGGCCAGGGCAATGACAGGGTCATGACAGGCGCAGGGAATTCCTATGTCAACACAGGAGACGGCAACGACATTGTCAACGCCAACGGCTCAGGCACAACGGTTGCGTATACCGGCAAGGGGGAGGACTTCATTAGAGCTGGCACTGGCATGGCATTTATCGATGCAGGCGAAGGCAATGATGTCGCGGTTGGCGGCCAGGGTCACACTGTCTTGTGGGGTAACGAGGGCGACGACTTGCTCACCGCAGGCTCCGGATCTAACGTTATCTATGCGGGCAAAGGCCAAGACATCCTTGATGGCGTGAAGGGTAGTGACACAATTTTTACTGCCAGTGATCCTGCCTTTATTACTGAGGGCAAGATCGACTTTAGCCAAACCATGAAAACCCCATCACGCCGCCCAAACACAAACATTATAAAAGTCACCTCAGAACCCCTGTCAGAGTCAGGTCTCATTGTTCAAGGTAACGAGGCGTTCATTGAACGGGTTCAAGATGATTTAAGGCTGCTACTCAGTTCTGAAGCGGGGCATCAACTGATCTCAGCATTGACCAACAGTATCCGCAAAAGCCAAAAGCCCATCACCATTGCCGAACTCAAACATATTAAGAACGGCCTTTACATACCGAATATTGGCGACGGGAGGTCTTTTATTCAGGTGGGTCAGTCGGGCATTCCAGATTTTGGCGGCACGGTCTATTACAACCCGGCATTTTCGACCAAAAACTCATTGCCGATTGCGGCGCTCTACCATGAACTGTGTCACGCCTATAACCATGTGACGGGCACACGGTTTATGGGCGCGAGCCCAGACGGGCCTAGCGGCGTCAAACAAGCCCCGCAGGTCAACAATATTGAGCTTCAAGCCGTAGGCCTGCCTTGCAACGTAGAGCCTTTTGACTTTGATGGTGATCCCACCACCCCTGCCAGCACGACCAACCCCAAGCCCTATAGCGAAAACGGAATACGCGAGGAGCTTGGACTGCCTCTGCGCAAAACCTATATTTATTATTCAGATGTCTAATCGAGGTTTTTCAGGGTGGCAGGCTCAATGATCATCCCGGCGCGCAAGCCATTCTTGACCTTGGGATTGGGAAATATAATTCGGGCACCCTGCTCTTCAATCACCCAGCGCGCATGCCCCGGATCATCGGCCAGCACATAGCCTTTGGGCAGTTCAGAAAAGTTTTCGACATGAAGCGGCAAATGCAGCATAAATCTGTCGCTGTGCTTGATCACTTCACGGGCTACGCGAAACAGCGCCAGACCATCAATGGAATCTTCAAACGGTTCAGTGCCCTCAATGATGTGTTTCAAGCGCCGCTCAAGAGGTTGCAGGTTCAACCCCTCGTTCTGACCAAAAGGCCGTGCCTTACCCAGTTCGAGGGTAAACGCCTCAACCTGCAGCTGTTCGTAGGTAAACGCACTGAATACGATGGAAGGCTTGTTTTGCAGCAAAACGGCCTGCATACCGGCGGCACGTAGCCTTGCAAGCTCACGAAGGGAATGCGGGCGGCCTTCTTTAAAGGGATAAAGTGCGAATTGTTCGATCATGGAGCCACGAATGGCAGTGTGCAGATCGTAGTGCAGCCGGGTACGCTGGGGCACACTGAAGAACGTTGTCGCCAACCGCTCCAGCTCATGGGCACGCATGGCCTCATAACCGCTGCTACTTTCGTGACGACCGTTGAACAATCGGTTGAGGTCTTCTTCAACGAATCGGGCACCCGTGCGCATGGCGGCCGGGTTACCAAACAAAAACAAAATACGGACACGGGGTTTTATAACGCCCCCTGCGATGTCGTGTAACAAACGATCAAGCAATTCAATGGGCGCTGTTTCATTGCCGTGAACACCCGCCGACAACAGCAAGTCCATTCCGCTGTCCCGGGCTTCAGGAGGGCGCACCTCAAGTGCCCCCTCGGCCAGCCAGCGCATACGCACGCCATCGACAGTCAGTTGAGTTTTCTCGGCCGGTTCACGTCCGGCCAGGGTCAGATCAAGCAGTTTGCCGAGAGCGAGCATAGAGCACCTTTAATCAGTGATTGCAGTCTGGACCATGCACGTGACCTTCTTCGTCATCGCTCGGATCAGCCGGTTCCATTTCGAGTTGCAGGCTGACCAGGTTAGTGGCCAACGGACGTAGCAACAGGTTGGCGTATTCAGCGTCACCTTCTTCCACATCCACACCGATCAGCAACTGGCCGCGGCCGTCTTGTTGAATCCAGACTTCCTTGCCCTGCCAGATGATCGCCACGCGCGTGCATGAGGTTTCAAGCTGTGTGCCGTCAGTGTCTTCAAGAATCAGTTGCAGGGAATCGCTCATAATTTCGCTCTCATCTTTAGTAATGTCGCCTGCCTGCGGTCTACGCCGCGAGCACACGTTTGATCAATTGATCTGAAAAGGATAAACCGAACCCAAATCCAGAATCTGCGTCAGTTCATCCAG
Organism: Pseudomonas sp. 2024-210; assembly: GCF_045062345.1. NCBI lineage: Bacteria > Pseudomonadati > Pseudomonadota > Gammaproteobacteria > Pseudomonadales > Pseudomonadaceae > Pseudomonas > Pseudomonas sp. 2024-210. Next base: position 47,227 of record NZ_JBJGEJ010000001.1, read on the forward strand.
CGCCGTGCGGCATTCGTTCAACAACTGAGGGTCGGCCAAATCGTTTTCGCGCAAGGCGTCACGGTAATGCTTGCTCACCCACTGAGTCAGTGTTTCGTACAGCGCTGGCGTCATGATAACGCCCGGATTGACCGCCGACAGTTCCTTTTCATTTAACGCTACCCGCAGACGCAGGCAGGCTGGGCCGCCGCCATTCTGCATGCTCTGCTTGAGGTCAAACACCTTGACCTCGGCAATCGGCCCGGCCGAGGCGATCAATCCTTGCAGATACTGCCAGACACGAGGGTTGGCACGACACTCTTCGGGAACAATCAGTAACATTGAGCCGTTGGCACGGGTCAGTAACTGGCTGTTAAACAAATAAGAGCGCACCGCATCCTCAACCGCGACCTGATCACGAGGCACGCTGATTGACTGGAAGTTCGCGCCACGTGCCGCCAATTTGCCGTGCAGTTCAGCGAGTGTTTGCTCGGTATTCAAAAAAGCATCTTGGTGATGGAACAACAACTCTGCGTTGCCCACCGCGATCACGTCGTTATGAAACACGCCCTGATCGATGACCGCCGGGTTTTGCTGAGCAAAGACTACGCCCTCTTCGCTCAGGCCATGGAGCCGGGCCACGGCTTGAGATGCTTCCAGTGTCTGACGCGCCGGATACTTTTGCGGTGCCGGGTAGCGGCTGTCGAACGCGCTGCGGCCGAATACAAAAAACTCAACGCCTGCCTCACCATAATCACGACAGAAACGCGTGTGGTTGGCTGCACCCTCATCGCCAAACTGAGCCACCGCAGGCAAGGCGGCGTGGTGGGCAAAGTGGTCTTGATTGGCAAACATCGCGCTGAGCACACGGCTGGTAGTCGGGTGCTCGATGCTGCGGTGAAACTTGCAGTTCAAATTGGCCGCGGTGAAATGCACGCGGCCATCGGCCGTGTCCGCGCTGGGGCTGACCGTCGCCGCATTGGCCACCCACATGCTGGATGCCGAGCAACTGGCCACCAGCAAGGGCATGGCCTCTTTGGCCGCCCGCTCAATCACTTGAGCATCCGAACCGCAAAACCCCACGCTGCGTAATGCCGCCACATCCGGCCTTTCTTGCGGTGCAAGTACGCCCTGGACAAACCCCATGTCCATCAGCGCTTTCATTTTTTCCAGGCCTTGCAGCGCGGCCTCCTTGGGATTCGAAGCCTGCTGACTGTTGCTCTGGGACGCGACGTTGCCAAACGACAAGCCGCCATAGTTATGGGTCGGCCCCACTAAACCGTCAAAATTGACTTCAAAGGACTTCATCGGTGAGGCTCCAACAAACTGTTCTAAAAAAGACGCTACAAGAATACGTCTGGGGTCGCAGCCTTCGGCAGCGACCCCAGGGCTCTTGTCAGGACAAACGCACGCCGGGGGTCAATGTGGCGGGCACCGTCAGGGTCGCGGTTTCTAGCGACGCCACCGGATAGGCGCAATAGTCGGCCGCGTAATACGCACTGGCGCGGTGATTACCCGACGCGCCAATACCACCAAAGGGCGCACTGCTGGCCGCCCCCGTCAGCTGCTTGTTCCAGTTGACGATGCCTGCCCGGCTTTCCAGCCAGAATTGCTGGTAGCGCGCCTGGGAATCAGACAACAGTCCCGCCGCCAAACCAAAGGCGGTGTTGTTGGCCTCGGCTATCGCCGCATCAAAGTCCGCGTAGCGAATCACTTGCAACAATGGGCCGAACAGTTCTTCGTCCGAACGCTCACTGACTTCGGTCACATCGATGATGCCCGGGGTCAACAGGGCCGACGTGGTGGTGGGTTGCGTCATGCGCAGAAGGACCTTCGCGCCACTGTCGATCAACAGCGTCTGCGCCGACATCAAATCACGCGCCGCTGAAAGGGAAATGACCGAGCCCATAAACGGCGCGGGTTGCTGGTCAAAAGCACCGACCTCGATGCTTTTGCTGACCTCAACCAGACGCTCCAGCAAGCTGTCTCCCCATGCGCCTTGAGGCACGAGCAATCGACGCGCACAGGTGCAGCGCTGCCCTGCCGAGATAAATGCTGACTGAATGATGGTGTAAACGGCAGCGTCCAGATCAGCCACCTGATCGACCACCAGCGGGTTGTTACCCCCCATTTCCAGCGCCAGGATCTTGTCTGGGCGACCGGCAAATTGCTGGTGAAGGCTGTTCCCGGTACGGCTGGAGCCGGTAAAGAATAATCCGTCGATTCCCGCGTGAGCCGCCAAAGCCACACCCGTCTTGCGCGCTCCTTGCAGCAGGTTCAACACGCCGGCTGGTAACCCGGCTTCGACCCAGCACTTGACCGTCAATTCAGCGACTTTCGGGGTCAGTTCACTTGGCTTGAATACCACGCAGTTGCCTGCCAACAACGCCGGGACTATGTGCCCATTCGGCAAGTGGCCCGGAAAGTTATACGGCCCGAAGACTGCGACTACACCGTGGGGCTTGTGGCGCAGAACGGCAGTGGCATCGCCCAGCGGTGCACTTTTTTCACCGGTGCGCTCGCGATAACTTTGTACTGAAATCCCCACCTTGTTGATCATGCTGGTGACTTCGGTTGCCGATTCCCACAACGGCTTACCGGTTTCCTCACCAATGCAATGAGCCAGCTCATCGGCGTGGGTTTTCAGGCTCGCAGCGAAGGCTTCAAGGATCGTCAGGCGTTCTTCAAACGTTCGCTTGGCCCACGCGGGAAAAGCCTGACGGGCAGCCTTAACCGCTTCACTCACCTGTTCGGCATTAGCGCTATTGCCTGCCCACACAACCTGCTGTGTCACCGGGTTCAGCGATTCAATGGCCTCGCCCAGGCCGTTCTGCCAAGCGCCTGCAATATACAACGTGCTCATTATTTCGACTCCCTGGGGGCTACTGGTTGTGCCGACAACGCCACAGCGCGCACTTGATCGCCTGCTGTCAGTTGCAGGCGCTTGGCTGTCAGCGGATCGACCACTAGCGTGCCCGCCGCCAAGCGTGCGGGGGCAGCCGTAATTCGGCAATCTTCACGCTTGCGGTTGTGAATCAGATAAGGCGTGGCATCGTCTCCCGGCGTGCCAATAGCCAGCACCAACGCTTCGCTGTCACGCACCGCACGGATTTTGCTGGTTTCGCACTCCACCGCCGGGCCGGCATCAAAAATATCGACGTAACCCTGATAGCTGAAGCCTTCGCTTTTGAGCATGTTCAAGGCTGGCTCAGTGTCGGTGTGCACCTTGCCGATGACCGCACGGGCATCCTCTGACAGGAAGCACGTATACACCGGGAACTTGGGCATCAACTCGGCGATAAACGCTTTGTTGCCCACACCGGTGAGGTAATCGGCCTGACTGAACTCCATCTTGAAGAAATGCCGCCCCAGACTTTCCCAGAACGGTGAACGCCCGGCGTCATCAGACATACCGCGCATTTCAGCAATGATCTTGTTACCAAACAGTTCCGGGAACTCGGCGATAAACAGCATCCGGGCCTTGGCCAACAAACGACCATTAAGGCCTGTACGGTCATCGGCGCTGAGGAACAACGAGCACAGCTCGGAGTTGCCCGTCAGGTCATTGGCCAGAAACAGCGTCGGAATTTCCCGATAAATGTTCAGTTCCTGGGAGGCACTGACCGTCAGCCCCACGCGAAAGTTGTACCACGGCTCACGCAGGCCAACGGCACCGGCGATGGCGGAAATACCCACCACTTTGCCTTCATCGTTTTCAAGCACAAAAAGGTAGTCGGCGTCGCCACGCGACGCTTCGCCACGAAAGGTTTTTTCTGCCCAGGTCACCCGGTGCAATAAGCGCTCTTCGTTGGCGGGCAGCGTCGTCAAGCCAGTGCCGGTGCTGCGGGCCAGTTCAATCAGGGCCGGTAAATCGCTGTTACGTACAGGACGAACGATCATGCTATCTCCTCAATCAGGGTTCGCTGACGAACCCCGTGAATCTCGCTCAAAGGCTTCAAACCGCGACGACTCGCACGCTGGCACCTTCACCAACGCCCAACGCCTCGGCCGCTTCCAGATCCAGCGTGACCGGTTTACCCGGTGCCCAATCGAGCTCCAGCAATACCGCTCGGTAATCCTGCAACTGGGCGTTGGCGACCAGATACTGGCGCCCCCCCCCTGTACTCAGCTCACCGATTCTGACAGGCACTACACGGCTTTGAGCGATCGAGCGAATACCGGATACCCGCGCATGCAACGTAGGGCCGCCGTCAAAGATATCGATGTAATGATCCGTCTCGAAGCCTTCACGCATCAAGATGTCGAAGGTGATCTGCGCACGCGGATGAACCTGCCCCATTGCCTCTTGGGCAGTGTCAGGCAATAGAGGCACATAGATCGGGTAATGCGGCATCAGTTCAGCGAGGAACGTACGGCTTTTCAGCCCGCACAGGCGCTCGGCGGCAGCGTAATTCAAGTCGAAAAAGTTGCGCCCAATGGCATCCCAGAACGGCGAGTCACCGTTTTCATCGCTGTAACCGACTATCTCGGTCACCACCGAATCTGCAAAGCGTTCCGGATGATTCGCCACAAACAGCAGTCGGCCGCGGGAGTTGAGTTCAGCCCACGCAGAACCTACCAATTCAGGCACGACATAAAAACTGGTCAACAGGCTGTTGCCCGTCAGGTCATGGCACTGGGACAAGACATGAATCTTGTTGTGAATTTTCAACTCGCGGGAGGCGTGCACGAAGGTCTCGTTCCGGAAGCTGTAGAACGGCTCCGAATAACCCGCCGAAGCGACGATGGCCGAACACCCCACCAGCTTTCCAGTGGCACTGTCTTCAAGCACAAAAAAATAACTCTCTTCACCGTTAAAGCTGACTTCCGCGGCAAACGAGGTTTCGGACGCGGCGATCTTGTCGCGCAAGCGACCCACATCGTCGGGCAATGATGTGACACCAATCGGGCTGTCCGCAGCCAGACGCTGTACTTCGTCCAGGTCAGCCATTTGCGCGGGGCGCATCACCAGCATGGTGTCACTCCTTAATCAAAAAAATAAAAGGGGAAGCGTTGAGCCTGCGCACGCAGAACATGGCGCACAGGCTCGACACATAAAAAACGACGCTTGATCGCTCAAGCGTCGAAGTCACACTCAGGCTTGTGTCAGTGTTTTTACCGCGCGCTCGAAGCGGTTCAAGCCTTCTTCGATATCAGCCTCTTCAACGACCAGGCTTGGCGCGAAGCGCACCACATCCGGGCCAGCCTGCAGAATCATCAAATTTTCTTTTTCGCAGGCATTGAAAATGTCTTTCGCTTTACCCTTCCAGGCATCGCTCAACACACAGCCAATCAACAGGCCCAAACCACGCACTTCTGTAAACAGGCCGTATTGCTGGCCGATGCTTTCGAGGCGGGTCTTGAACAGGTCGTGCTTGGCTTTCACGCCATTCAACACTTCAGGGGTATTGACCACATCGATCACGGCATTGCCGACCGCGCACGCCAGCGGGTTACCGCCGTACGTAGTGCCGTGTGTGCCAACCACTAAATGTTTGGCCAACGCTTCAGTGGTCAACATGGCCGCGATCGGGAAACCACCGCCCAGACTTTTAGCGCTGGTCAGAATGTCAGGCGTGACGCCGTAATGCTGATAGGCAAACAGGTGGCCGGTACGGCCCATACCAGTTTGCACTTCGTCGAACACCAGCAACGCATTGTGTTGATTGCACAGCTCGCGGGCACCTTGCAGGTAGTCCAGCTCACCAGGCAGCACGCCACCCTCACCTTGGATCGGCTCCAGCACCACGGCACAGGTCTTGTCAGAAATGGCGGCTTTCAACGCTTCAAGATCGTTGAACGGCACATGGGTGATGCCGGTAATCTTCGGACCGAAACCGTCGGAGTACTTCGATTGCCCGCCTACGTTCACAGTAAACAGCGTGCGGCCATGAAAGCTGTTGAGTGCGGCAATGATCTCGTACTTTTCTGCACCAAAACGATCGAAGGCTACGCGACGGGCCAACTTGAAGGCGGCTTCGTTGGCTTCAGCGCCCGAGTTACAAAAAAACACGCGCTCTGCAAACGTGGCGTCAACCAACTTTTTGGCCAGACGCAATGCTGGCTCGTTGGTGAATACGTTCGAGACATGCCACAGGGTGTTCGCTTGCTCAGTCAATGCACCTACCAGTGCCGGATGCGCGTGGCCCAGCACATTAACGGCAATACCGCCCGCGAAGTCGATCAACTCTCGGCCTGACTGATCCCACACGCGGGAACCGGCACCCCGGACAGGAATAAAGGCCGCAGGGGCATAGTTGGGCACCATGACCTGATCGAAATCGGCGCGTTGCACCGGGGCTTGCTCAACGGACATCGGAGTCTCCTGAAGAGGAACGCCTGCCTGAACTGGCGAGCGTTGGAGGGATTGTAAGGACACATGAGGGTCGAGCCTTGCCGCCAAGCGACAACTTCTTATAGCGCTCAACCCCATTTTTCGAAGGTTTTCGACAATGCGACATATTCCGTCACAAAGGCGCAGTTTAAACGCTGCGCCTCGTGTTCGGCAGGGTAAAAACAAATTGATTTTTCGTAAGGCAAGCCGCGACTGCGGTTGCGCACTCATCATTGAGGATAGCCTTACGCGCATTAAGCCCTGGCTTACGGTCAACTGCGCTCGCAGGGCAGCGGCTTAATGGGCGGGAATTGAATCCGCCGACGGTTGCAAACAATAAGTATATTCAACCAATAAAACTACATATGTATATAAACCCAACAGCACATTCAACTTATCAAAAACGCTCGCCACTCTAAACTGACACCACCTTTATCTCTAAAGAAAATAATCATGAGTACATCATCCTCTTTCATTCCTGACCCTGCCAGCCACACCCAAAAACTTGCGCACTTCAACCTTATTAAAAATGCGCTCCCCTCCTGGGCACTATCATTACCTTCAGACACTTTAACCACTTTAAAAAAAACCAGCCCAACACTCCACACCTCATTAAAAAACATTACTTCCGCGCAAAATAACGATTTCAAAAAAGTACTTTATCAGCGCCAGACTGCCCATCAGAACCTCGAAACAGAACTGGCAAACAGCCGGAGCGTACTCGCGTTTGCAGAGCCTTTGCTCAAGCAGCATATCCTGACTCACTTCAAACTTGATTTGAATGTGAATGATATTTTTATCAACCTGTACGCACCCTCTACCCTGCCCATCGTTGGTTTGCCCGACAGTGGGGCACATACCTGGCGAGTCTCCCTACTTCAAGCGGCCCTGCATAACTTCGAACTCGCAGAAAGCGTACCCGATGCCTACCTTCCCGAATCAGGGTTTATCAGCCGCCCGGATGAGCTTGGCCGCTTTACGGCTCGCGATGATATAAACAAAAAAATACCGGTTTGGGAATTTATCCTCTTATGCCGCTCACTCGACTTAGGGGCACGTTACACGGCCTACCTTAAAGAACTGTTAGGGCTTAATGATCGAGGTAAACAATTACGCCTTAAAGAAAAAATACGCGATAGCCATATTGCCAACCTTAAGGCGGGTTTGGCTCATGGACTTCTGACGCAACACACTACGACTGCCGTCCATGAATCGCTCACGGCTTATATTTCAAACCTGAATCAGGCTTGGCAAACCTACACCTTTTCATTATTTTCGATGGCGATTGACGGTGTACTTATTTTTATACCCGAGCATCAGCGGTCGATTGTGGTATCGATCCCCAATGACCCCCTGCACCCGATCAAGGAGTATGCATCGGTGGGCAGTTTTATCGAGCACCTTACAACCCGCTTGAAGTCCGTAGCCTATCAGCAATTTTTTAGCCGACTGGTGGATCACGATCAATTGGCGGCGTTCTTTTCGGCACTCAAACACACCTACTTCACCGTGATCACTGACAAACCGAACGCCCCTGATTTTGCGCTACGAGACTTTGGCTACGTCGAAGAACTCGTCCCCATCAGTCATCCATCACTTGCGTATGCAACGTCCCGCGTGGAGCACGATGTATGGGAAATCCTTTACAGCAAAAAACTGGCGAAAATATTCAAGGATGCCAAAACACTGGCCGTTTCCACCGACGCTGAAGACCGCAAAACCCGACAAGACCGATGGAACCGCTTCAAACGTATTGGCATGGCGCTGCTCAATGCAGCGCTGTTTGTGGTCGCGCCCTTTGTGCCTGTCATTGGCGAAATAATGTTGTTGCAAATGGCTTATCAATTGCTCGAAGACGTGTATGAAGGGGTTCACGACTGGGTGGAGGGCAAAGCACTCGAAGCCTATGAACATCTGTTTTCAATACTGGAAAGCGCCGTTCAAATTGGACTGTTCGCAGCGGGTGCAAAAATAATCGGCGACTTGCTGCCCAAATCCTCCACGTTCGTACAAGACCTGAAACCTGTTCAAAGCAGCGATGGCGTGACCCGCTTATGGCAACCCGACCTCAAACCTTATGAACATCCCAACCATGCGCTACCCAATCTTCAACCCAACAGCAAGGGTCTGCATCGTTACAACGATTCAGAGTTTTTAGCCGTCGACAACACAACCTATCAAGTGCAAGAAGGTGGCCGCCCTCCTCATTACCGGATAAAACATCCTCTTCGGCCCCAGACTTACTCCCCCCGTCTACGGCATAACAGCAGCGGGGCTTGGTCAACAGAAACGGAAACGCCCCTGCAATGGACTGATGCGCAACTTTTCAGACGCCTGGGCCCGGCCTATGCCGCCTTTAGCGAAGAAGAAGCCGCGAATATATTAGCCATCACCCGCACGGACACTGCCGTATTACGTAACATCCACGACAATGCCCTTCCCGCCCCGGCACAGCTGGCCGACACCGTTCAGCGTTTTAAAATCGATAAAGACATTGAGCAATTTATCGCCCAAATGGAAAGCCCGGACCGGGCCGTACGCCTCAATGCTGACCCCTACACTCAATTGCAACTGCTCATCGACAATGAACACTGGTCAGCAGCCAAAGGTTTAAGGGTGCTGGATCAAGAGGGGTGGGTGATTGTTCAATATCCTCCGGATACTGCCAGCGCGTCTTACGTCGACATCCTTGAATCGCAAATCAAGGAAGGCGAATTACTGAGCACCGTGCTTGAGGAGTTGAACGAACCTGAGAGCCGTCTATTACTGGGAGAAAGCCCTGCATTGGGTGATGAGCTACCCAACCTCCAGGTAAAAATTGACAAGTTGTGCAGCAACTTGGCGCGCCAAGCGCGTCTTAAGCGAGTTCAGCTGTTCAATTCGCGCTACACCACGCTGGAGCGGCGCGGCAATGCAGAATCAGCACTGTTGCAAAAAGCTTTCCCGGGCCTTTCGAGCACTGGCGCACAAGAACTGATCTGGCATGCCCGGGGCGATGAAGTGCTGGAACTGCTCAATCAAAAAACCATTCCGATACGTTTACAGGAAGAGGCGCGATGGCAAGTCATAGAGTCGAGAGTCTGCCGGGCGTATGAAGGTCTGTACCTGGATTGCGTCATCAATCCTGACAGTGAGTGGCTGACCCTTAAAACCATTGAGACTCTGCCGGGCTGGTCCAAAGCAGTGCGTCTTGAGATCCGCGACGAGGACTTTGAAGGCCCGTTGCTCAATAGCCTTGGCGACGAGGCCGCGCCGATTCGCAAGGTGTTGATCAAGTCCGCAAACCGTTACAGCGCGCGCGACACGCTCAACCTTGAGTTGCACGGCCCGGACGATTTGTACAGCGCCCTGCTGCACGCCTTGCCCGACCAGGAGCGCGTTGAACTTGGCTTTCCCCATGTAGGTCTTGGTAATGCGCTAAAAAGCGCAGTACGCAAGCAGCCCTTATTACCGCGTCTGCCCGTCAGCCTGTATCTGGAGCAGCCACCGGTCGCGCAAGATTTCAAATCCCCGATGCAACTGGCACATGGCCGGGCCAGTTATCCTCTACTGGGAGCTGATGCACCCCACCTCCCGCTCTCAAACATAGAACGCCAGCTGCAGCAGCTCTATCCCAGCCTGAACGCACGAGAAAGAGCACGCCTCATGGTCAGCTTGCCCAACACTGAAGAACTGGCTCAACCGGTGCTTGGCGCTCTACATACAGAGCTGCAAACACTGCGCGATGATCTGGAGTTGTGGACGCTCAATGCCCCTTCAGTGAACCAAAGAACAGGCGAGATGATTTCGCCCCATTCAAGAGTGGCAAGCGTTCAAGAACGACGGGCATTCAGCAATGAGTTAGAAAGATGCTGGCGCAGGCAAACGGCCTTCGACAACCATTACGCAGACCCGACCCGCGATGGCTTCGAACTCACGGTTGTACGAACGATAGTGGAGGATATGCCGCAGATCAGTGCTGATTTCAGTCACGTCACTTATCTGTCTTTAACCGGGCTGGGGCCGGTGGTCGGGGTTAACGAGTTTCTTCTACGTTTCCCCAGGTTACGCGTATTGCAGCTTCAGGGCTTTGAACTCGATCTTTTACCCGAGGCTATTTTTTCGATGCCGAACTTGACGGAGTTACGCCTTGAGAGCAGCGCGATTACCTTGACAGCCGAAAGCGCAGCAGGCTTGGCCGGGCTTGAACGTCTGGAATATATCGATCTGGATTACAACCCACTTAACATCACGCCGGACTTTGGCAACATGCCAAATTTAAACACTTTGCACCTGAGAGCCACTGAACTCAGGGCGTTCCCTGCCTCTATCCTGGGCCTTTCTGAATTAGAAGTGGTTGATTTGAGCGAAAACCTGATCACTGAGTTACCGAACGATCTTTTCATTGCCCCGACCTACATAACCGAGGCACTCGACCTGGAGGACAACCCACTCTCGCATGAGAGCCTGGATCGTGTGCGCGAATACTTCACTCAAACCGGCATTGACCTGAATGTCGAATTCGAGGCCCAGCCGGATGAAGAGCCTGTCATCGTCAGCGATGCAGAGGAGTAAGCGTCAACCGCGCTCGGCGGGCGCCGAGGATAATTCAAAAGGGCTGCTGCTACGTCGCTGATTACGGTCTTCACGAGGCGTTGCGCCAAAGAAGTTTCGATAAGCACTGGAAAAATGGGGCCCGGACGAGAACCCGCACGACAAGCCAATCTGAATGATCGACTTGCTGGTTTGCATCAACATTTGCCGGGCCTTGTTCAGGCGCAGCTCCAAGTAGTACTGACTCGGCACACGATTGAGGTACTGCTTGAAAATACGTTCTAACTGCCGACGGGATACGCACACATGCTGGGCGATTTCGTCGGTGGTCAGCGGCTCTTCGATGTTGGCTTCCATCAGCAAGACGGCCTGGGTCAGTTTGGGATGGCTGGACCCCAGACGATTTTGCAGCGGAATACGCTGGCGCTCACCGCCTTCACGAATGCGCTCCACCACCAGCTCTTCGGACACAGCACCGGCAAGTTCTGCACCGTGGTCACGGGCTAAAACAGCCAGCAGCAGATCCAGCACTGACAACCCACCGCATGCGCTCAAACGGTCGCGATCCCAGTCAAACAAATGACTGGTGGCAATCACCTTAGGAAAGCGCTCGGCGAAATCATCCTGCCAACGCCAATGCACAGCCGCACGATAACCATCGAGCAGGCCCAATTGCGCAAGTGGGTAAACCCCGGCCGACAGCCCTCCGATCACACACCCGGCACGCACCAATTGCTTAAGTGCGCTGCTCAAGGCCGGTGCTATAGCGATTGGCGGTTCATCCGCCAGCAAAAACAGCTTTTGGTAACCTTCGAGCTTGCCCGCCCACGGCTCGCCGGGCAGTTGCCATGCGCCCTCGGCGGGAGCCTCAGCCTGCAAAAAAGACAATTCGTAAACGACTTCTGGATGCACGCGCTGAGCAACACGCAACGCTTCCTCTGCCAGCGCCAGAGTCAGGGCTTTGGTGCTGGACCAAATGAGAAAGCCAATTCGATGGGCGGTCATAGCGTGCTATCCGGAACGAAAACAGGATTAAAAACCAAAGGCGCCAGGCATGTTTCGCAAGGAGCGAAGCATGCCCTATATGAGTGCATAGCGGCAGTCTTAAAATTGATTACTTCAGGCTGCCCGACAGAAACTGCTGCAAACGCTCGCATTGCGGATTAACCAGCACTTCGCGCGGGTTGCCGCTTTCTTCAACAATACCTTTGTGCAGGAACACCAGTTGGTTAGACACTTCACGGGCAAAGCCCATTTCGTGAGTAACGACCACCATGGTGCGCCCTTCCAGTGCCAAATCCTGCATGACCTTCAGTACATCACCCACCAACTCGGGGTCGAGCGCTGATGTCGGCTCGTCAAACAGCATGACTTCAGGCTCCATTGCCAGCGCCCGGGCGATGGCCACACGCTGCTGCTCGCCGCCAGACATATGACCGGGGTAAGCGTCCTTGCGATGAGAAACACCCACCTTGTTCAAGTAATGCTCGGCTTTTTCCCGCGCATCGGCTTTAGACATGCCCAGTACATGCACGGGCGCTTCCATGATGTTTTCCAGCGCTGTCATGTGCGACCACAGGTTGAAATGCTGAAACACCATCGACAGACGCGAGCGCATGCGTTGCAGTTGCTTGGGATCAGCGGCCTTGAGCCCACCGTCCTTGTTGGCGATCAGCTTCAGCTCTTCGCCATTGAGCAAGATTTTGCCAGCATGCGGCTGCTCAAGCAGGTTGATGCAGCGCAAAAAGGTACTTTTACCCGAACCGCTGGAACCAATAATGCTGATCACGTCGCCCGCTTTGGCAGCCAGTGAAACGCCTTTGAGCACCTCGTGAGCGCCATAGCGTTTATGCAGGTCTTGGACTTCAAGTTTGTACATGCTGTCGGTTCTCACAAAAACAGTCAGTCGTTGAGCAGGCGCCCGTGACGCAAAGGCTCGCGCCCCGCCACTTTGGCCAGCCAGAAACCGGGTTGGGCATAACGCAGTCGCTCAACGGCGAATAATACGCCGGCCGTACCTGCGCATACCGTACTGACCCGGTCAGATAAAGGATCAATCACTTCGAACACCGGCTCCCCGGTTTCTACCCAGGCGCCCGCCGGACGTAAAAAGCTCACCACACCAGGGTGCGGCGCAAACAGTAATTCGGTGCCCTCAAAGGGCATGCCTTCGCACGGCTCATGCTGCGCGCTCGGCCACTCACCCGTGATCAGGCCTTGCTCAGCGAGAAACGCCAGAATGCCCTCGGCATACGCTTGTGCTTCCTCACGCCCGGTGTCGGCCTGACCGCCCAGCTCAAGCGTGGTGGCCATACACGCCAAAGGTAGCTGTGCTTCGCCAAACTGACGCTGCAATCTGAGCCAAGGTAAAGAACACGCCTCATCAAACGAACTGCCACCCGAATCTTCGGCCAGCAATCCGACCCGCATATTCAAATGCGCCGCCAATGACCGCCATTTGGGCCAATGCTGAGGCAATGCATACATGTGCAGCGCAGCCTCGGCATCGCAATGCAGGTCCAGCACAATATCGGCATTGCAAGCGTGGCTCAGCAGCACTCGCTGCATCCCTTGCAATTGAGTGATGGGGGCCGGCAATTCAGTCAGCACTTCAAGCATCGTCTGACGAATCATACGAATATTGGCATGCGGATCATCGCCCAAACGCCCTGCCAACTTCTGCGCTACAGGCGCACTCAACTCGACGAAGTCGCGGTTGAAATTCTTGCCGCTGCCGTACTCAAAGCGCCCCTGATGATTACCTTGCAGCAGTTGTCCAAGGCCCAGAGGATTGGCCACCGGCACCAACTCGATCACACCGTTCAGGAAGCCTTGTGCCTCAAGTTCAGTCAGCCTTTTTTTCAGTTCCCAAGCGCAGCGCATACCCGGCAACTCGTCGGCATGCAAGCTGGCCTGGATATAAGCCTTGCGCTCGCCAGCACCGAAACGAAACACCGTGATCTGGCGCTCACTGCCTAGGCTGCTCCACGGCAATACATGATCAATACGTTCCATGGATCAAGCCTTGCGTGGGGCCATGTAGCCCAGCCAGCGGCGCTCGGCCAGTTTGAACAGGCGCACCAGAATAAAGGTCAGGCCCAGGTAGAAAATGCCTGCCGTGATATAGGCCTCAAATGGCAAGTAGTACTGCGCATTGACGGTACGTGCGGCACCCGTGATGTCGATCAGGGTGACGATGGACGCCAGACTGGTGGTTTGCAGCATCATGATCACTTCGTTGCTGTACTGCGGCAGCGCCCGGCGCAGGGCCGAAGGCAGCAAGATGCGGCGGTACATTTTGGAACGCGACATGCCCATCGCCTTGGCCGCTTCAATCTCGCCATGAGGCGTGGCCTTGAGGCTGCCGGCAATGATCTCGGCCGTGTAGGCGCTGGTATTGATGGCAAACGCCAGGCACGCGCAGAAGGTCGCGCTCGACAGCAGCGGCCACATAAAACTCTCGCGCACCGCTTCGAACTGAGCCAAGCCGTAGTAGACCAAGAACAGCTGCACCAGCATGGGCGTGCCACGTATCACATAGGTGTAAAGCCATGCCGGGAAATTAACCCAGGGCTGTTTGGAGACACGCATCAGCCCTAGCGGAACCGCTACCAACAGACCAAAAAACAGGGAAATCCCCAACAGCTTGAGGGTTTCCAGCAAACCACTCAGGTACAGCGGCAGGTTGTCCCAAATCACGGTGTAATCGAAGATCATAGATCAGCCGCCTTTACGCCTACCGAGTAGCGCTTCTCAAGTTGTCGCAACGCCAGCAGCGAAACGCTGGTCAACACCAAGTACATCGCGGCAACGGCCAGAAAGAAAGTGAACGGCTCGCGCGTGGCATCGGCTGCCTGCTTGGCCCTGAACATCATGTCTTGCAGACCCACGACTGAAATCAGCGCTGTGGCCTTGGTCAACACCAGCCAGTTGTTGGTGAAACCCGGGATCGCCAAGCGAATCATTTGCGGGACCAACACCCGAAAAAACACTTGAAAGCTGCTCATGCCGTAAGCCATGCCGGCTTCTGCCTGACCCTTGGGTATGGCCATAAAGGCGCCGCGAAACGTCTCGGAGAGGTACGCGCCAAAGATAAAGCCCAACGTGGCGATGCCGGCTGCTAACGGATTCAGATCAATGTAATCGTCGTGCCCGAGCATGGGCGCCACGCTGTTAAGCAAGTTCTGACCGCCGTAAAAAATCAACAGGATCAGTACCAGATCGGGAATCCCGCGGATGACCGTTGAATACAGATCACCCAACCAGGCCAGCCAGCGCACCGGAGACAGGCGCAACGAAACACCGATCAAACCTAGAACAATGGCCAGAGCCATGGACGACAAGGCGAGTTGAAGCGTCAGCCAAGCACCATCGAGGATGACAGCCCCGTAGCCTTTCAACATGATTCCGGCCCTCGAAAAATTAGCTCGAAAATTAGGATGAAAAAATGGCGCAAACTTCAGAAATTCTGTTGCTTGCGCCATTTCAGACAAATTGCAGCGATGAATTACTTCGCGTCAGCGCCGTAAATATCGAAGTCGAAATATTTGTCTTGAATTTGCTTGTACTTGCCGTTTGCACGGATGGCAGTGATCGCTTCGTCGATCTTGCCTTTAAGCGCGTCGCCTTTACGAACAGCGATGCCTACGCCATCACCAAAGTATTTAACGTCGGTGAACTGTGGGCCCACAAACGCATAGCCTTTGCCTGCATCGGTTTTCAGGAAACCGTCTTGCAACAACGTGGCATCGGCCACGGTGCCGTCGAGGCGACCTGCCTGTACATCCAGGTAGATTTCATTCTGCGAGCTGTAAGGAACAACCGTGGCACCTTTAGGGGCCAGCACTTCCTTGGCGAAACGGTCATGGATCGAACCGCGCTGCACGCCGATTTTCTTGCCTTTGAGCTCGTCGAGGTTGTCGCTGACGACCGTGCCTTCTTTCATCACCAGACGTGCTGGCGTCAGGTAGTAGCGCGTGGTGAAGTCGACCGATTTTTTGCGGTCGTCGGTGATGGACATCGAAGACAGAATCGCGTCGATCTTGCGCACTTTGAGTGCTGGAATCAGGCCGTCGAACTCTTGCTCAACCCACACACACTTGACTTGCATCTGCTCACACAGAGCGTTACCGATGTCGTAGTCGAAGCCAACGATGCTGCCATCCGGCGCCTTGGAGGCAAACGGAGGGTACGCTGCTTCAATACCAATTTTCAGAGGTTTTTCATCTGCGAAAGCCTGCAGGGACAGCACGGACAGTGCCAAGGCGCCAAGAAGCACGAGTTTCTTCATCTTAGGACTCCATCGGTAAAGGGCAATAAAGGCAGAGTGAGCGCGAGCCCAATATGCAGAGGTTAAACCGGGAATGCGGCGCCACGTCCTACTGGCGTTGTGCTGAGGTCAGCCCAACATAGACGAGCGGGTGAGGGGCATTCTAACGACAGGCTTCAAGCCGTTATTTCTTCAATGCGACAACAAATTACAGATGCACCGAAAAAGGCGACTCTAGCAATTGACAGCTCTTCAAATTCATGCAAGAGCAAAAAACATACAACCTAAGTGATTTGCAAATAGCGGGCCTATTATTCGCAAAGCCTTCTATTCCGGCAAGTGTAGCGTTTCATCTTATCTCCCATCGCCCCTCAAACCGCTCTAAAACAGGGCTTTTGGTGTCTCTATGCCACACATTGGCGCAGCCGGTTACACCGACAGGTAACATCCTGCACACCTTTAACCCCCACAATCCCCAAAAAAAAGCCCCGCCAGGCTGTGCCGGGAGGGGCTTGATCAGACAAAAAAGGACGTTACGCGACCTTCATGCCTTTATGGGTATCAATCAAGTGCTGCACCACACCCGGATCAGCCAAGGTGGAAATATCACCCAAACCGTCGTACTCACCGGTTGCAATCTTGCGCAAAATTCGGCGCATGATTTTGCCCGAGCGGGTTTTTGGCAAACCCGGCGCCCATTGAATAACATCCGGCGAAGCGATCGGACCGATTTCCTTGCGTACCCAGTTTTTCAACTCAAGACGCAAGGCTTCGCTGGGTTCTTCGCCGCCGTTAAGGGTGACGTAGACGTAGATGCCCTGCCCTTTAATGTCGTGAGGTACACCGACGACGGCCGCCTCGGCGACTTTAGGATGAGCCACCATTGCGCTTTCGATTTCCGCCGTGCCCATACGGTGGCCGGAGACGTTCAGCACATCATCCACACGACCGGTAATCCAGTAATAGCCATCTTCGTCGCGGCGGGCGCCATCACCGGTGAAATACATGCCGCTGAACGTCTTGAAGTAGGTGTCGACGAAGCGATCGTGATCACCATACAAGGTGCGCGCCTGACCCGGCCATGAATCCAGAATGACCAGATTGCCCTCGGCCGCGCCTTCAATAAGATTGCCCAGGTTATCGACAAGCCCCGGAACTACCCCGAAGAAAGGACGCGCCGCAGAACCCGGCTTTAGTGCGTGAGCCCCAGGTAACGGGCTCATCATGCAAGCGCCGGTTTCGGTCTGCCACCAAGTGTCCACGATCGGGCAGCGCTCTTTACCCACGGTGGTGTAGTACCAGTTCCAGGCCTCAGGGTTGATCGGTTCACCCACTGAACCCAGCAAGCGCAAACTGGAACCGTCCGCGTCTTTAACGGCGGCCTGCCCCTCGGCCATCATCGCGCGAATGGCGGTTGGCGCCGTATAGAGGATATTGACCTTGTGTTTGTCGACGATTTTCGACACACGGGTGATGTCCGGATAGTTCGGCACGCCCTCAAACAGCAGCGTGGTCGCACCATTGGCCAAGGGGCCGTAAACAATATAGGTGTGTCCGGTGACCCAGCCTACGTCCGCCGTGCACCAATACACTTCGCCCGGACGGTAATCGAAAACCCGCTCGTGGGTCAGCGCCGCATAAAGCAGGTAGCCGCCTGTGGTGTGTTGTACGCCTTTGGGCTTGCCCGTGGAGCCGGAGGTATAAAGGATAAACAGCGCTTCTTCAGCGCCCATTTCTTTAGGGGCGCAGTGTGTCGAGGCCACCGCCATCAAATCGTGGTACCAGATGTCACGGTGCTTGTACCAGGCAATGTCGCCACCGGTACGCTTGAACACGATGATTTTCTGCACGCTTGAGGTATCAGGGTTGGTCAATGCCACATCGACGTTGGCTTTGAGCGCTGTACGCTTGCCGCCACGCACACCTTCATCGGCGGTGATCACCACTTTGGATTTGCAGTCAATGATGCGGCCAGCCAAGGCTTCTGGCGAGAAGCCGCCGAAGACGACCGAATGAATAGCGCCGATGCGGGTACAGGCCAACATGGCCACCACGGCTTCGGGCACCATCGGCATATAGATCGTCACCACGTCACCACGGTGCACATCCTGTCCCCGCAACGCGTTGGCCAGTTTGCAGACTTCTTCGTGCAGTTCACGGTAGGTGACATTACGCTGCTCGGAAGGGTCGTCGCCCTCCCAAATAATTGCGATTTCATCACCGCGCTCGGCAAGGTGGCGATCGAGGCAGTTGTAAGAAACGTTGAGAGTGCCGTCCGCAAACCATTTGATATCGACATGGTGGTCGTCAAAAGAGGTTTGCTTGACGGTCGTGAACGGCTTAATCCAGTCGAGACGCTTGGCTTGCTCGCGCCAGAACCCGTCGGGGTTGACGACGGACTGCTGATACATCGCCTTGTAAGTCGCCTCGTCGGTCAGCGTATTGGCGGCAACATCCGGGCGTACGGGGTACAGGGAAGCGGCACTCATGTCTCATACCTCAATGTTTGTAGTTGTTGTTTTCCCTTGTTGTAGCCGGGGCGTGGCGCGACTTCCATTCGACGTTGGTAGTAAGCAATCGGTAGAAAACCCATAGCTTTTGCAGCGACCGCTCAAGGACAGTACTTACAGCCGTATCACCCTCAGTGCATGTCATGAAAAACATGCCGGACAAAAGGCTGCCCGACCTGATTATTGCAAGATCTGTCAACAGTCTTTATCAAAAGTCCCTCTATATACCCGTACGGCACAGGCATAAAATTCATCTCGCCCACCAAGGCACTGCGATTAACGCAAGTTACTGCCCCCACGAAGGTAAGTTTAGTCGCTCTTTATGACTTAGTTTTACACGCAGCCTCACAAGGGTTGCGTGACCCTACTCGACCAAATTAAAGGTATCGATCAATGAAAGCGTTGTTAGTTCTGGCCCTCAGCAGTGTGTGTTTTACCGCCATGGCTGATGAAGTTAACACTCCAGTTTCCAGCCAGCCACCGGCTGTTGAGCACTACTCTTACTCTTCCGAACTGGACATTGCCAAAGTGATTTCCATGAGCGAAATCCCCAATGTCTGTGAAGTCGTGCCGGCGCAAATGGTCTACGAAGACTCCCAGGGCATGAAACATACCCTTGAATACCGCGTCATGGGTAATGGTTGCTCCAACGGTTAATACCAACTTTGTAGACTGCAACTAATAGTTTTTTATATACATCACTCGGGCGAACTCATCATTAAACGCCCCCTGTCAGGACATCGATAAATGGATCGCTCACTGGTATTGGCCATAGGCATATCGGTATTGGCAAGTGCGTCTTTCGCGGCGCAAAGTTACGAAAGCTTACAGCACGTGACGGTTTCAAAAGAGGGTGTGGAGAACTCCCACTCTGTCTTTTATGTTGAAGACGGTTATGACAGCACACGCTCTGCCGCCTTTGCAGAGGATGGTTATGACCGCACGAACGGTCATCGTTTAGGCTGATACCGCATCGACTTAACGCCCGGTTTCGACCGGGCTTAGTCAGCCTGATGTAAAACTCGCTCCACTCCTACTCCACTTCTCCCCTGCTTCCTGCGCACAACCCTTGTGCCGCCTGCCCCACGCCTTGAACTTTCTGCAGACCGAATCTCGTCCAGCCCCAGCCCTGCCGAAGCCCAGCCTGAAATTAGGTCATTTCGTCGCATCCTAGCAAAAAAAACTGGCTGAAATACCCTGTACAAAAGCCGTATACTGGCGCCTTCCTAAGGGGCAGCAATATCCCTTAAGCGGGTTGTAAGCCACGCGCGCCCGGCCTTGTGGGCCGAGGTGAGATGCAACACATACCGCATCCCCTCAGCGGCAGCGGGACAACCCCCGAATAAATTCATGTTTTTGCGTGCGTACATCGCTACTGCAGCAACATTTCTTAGATCCAAGTGGCCTAT
Source organism: Pseudomonas sp. 2024-210 (assembly GCF_045062345.1). Classification (NCBI taxonomy): domain Bacteria; kingdom Pseudomonadati; phylum Pseudomonadota; class Gammaproteobacteria; order Pseudomonadales; family Pseudomonadaceae; genus Pseudomonas; species Pseudomonas sp. 2024-210. Next base: position 67,261 of record NZ_JBJGEJ010000001.1, read on the forward strand.
GGCCGTGTGACAACCAAACATTCAGTGTTACCACACGGGCGCAGGCCCTCACGCAGGAGACGACACGTCATGCTGAGCTGGGACGAATTCGATAAAGAAGACGGCGAAGTAGCCGCCAAAGGCGCCAATGCTGGTCACGCCACAGAAGCCAACATGGACCGTCTGGACACTGCTGGCGGCGTTGCGGCTCAGGAAGCCCGTGTCGTCACTGCAACTGACTCCGAAGCGATCAAACGCGCCAAGGCTGCACTGGACGACCTGGACATCGCTGAAGGCCTGGCGGAACTCGAAGGCGCCAGTGCCCGTGTAGCCGTTGACGAAAAGATGATGATCAACTGCCGCGCTGACCTTAACCAGCTTGTACCGTTCAAGTACGACTGGGCCTGGCAGAAATACCTGGACGGTTGCGCAAACCATTGGATGCCGCAAGAAGTCAACATGACCGCCGATATCGCCCTCTGGAAAAACCCAGAAGGCCTGACCGACGACGAGCGCCGCATCGTAATGCGTAACTTGGGCTTCTTCTCCACTGCCGACTCCCTGGTTGCCAACAACCTGGTGCTGGCCGTGTATCGCCTGATTACCAACCCGGAATGCCGCCAGTACATCCTGCGTCAGGCGTTCGAAGAAGCGATCCACACCCACGCTTACCAGTACTGCATCGAATCGTTGGCCATGGATGAAGGCGAGATCTTCAACATGTATCACGAGATTCCATCGGTTGCTAAAAAAGCCACCTGGGGCCTGAAGTACACCCGCTCCATCTCCGACCCGAAATTCGAAACCGGCACCGTCGAAACCGACAAAGAGTTGTTGCGTAACCTGATTGCTTACTACTGCGTGCTGGAAGGTATCTTCTTCTACTGCGGCTTTACCCAGATCCTTTCGATGGGTCGTCGCAACAAGATGACCGGCGTTGCAGAACAGTTCCAGTACATCCTGCGCGACGAATCCATGCACCTGAACTTCGGCATCGACGTGATCAACCAGATCAAAATCGAAAACCCGCACCTGTGGGACGCCGAAATGAAGGAAGAAGCTTCGCAGATGATTCTGCAAGGCACTCAACTGGAAATCGAATACGCACGTGACACCATGCCACGCGGTGTATTGGGCATGAACGCTGCGATGATGGAGGACTACCTCAAATTCATCGCCAACCGCCGCCTGTCGCAAATCGGCCTGAAAGAAGAGTATCCAGGCACCACCAACCCATTCCCATGGATGAGCGAGATCATGGACTTGAAGAAAGAGAAAAACTTCTTCGAGACACGGGTTATCGAGTACCAGACTGGCGGCGCATTGAGCTGGGATTGATCCCTGACTCGCTGTTCGTCAACGTTTAAAAGGGTCGCCTCAGGGCGGCCCTTTTTATTGCACGCGGTTTATCGAAAACATTAATCGAAAATTTAGACCATGACTCGGACTGTACTCCGCCTGAACCGGGCCACGGGCCATGATTCTCCCTCAGCATCGATCAGAAAAATGAGTTTGATGGCCGCACAAAACAACTGTATAAAAACACAGTGTATTTTCAAGCATCGACTCAGCCCGGAGAATCCCCATGCCCAACTCAGCCATGCGCAGCACATTTGAGCGCATCATCATTAATCAATTTACTGCACTGCACTGCGCGCAAGCCCGTGAAATGCTCGGTTGGAGCCTCGAACAACTGAGTCAGCAATCAAAGGTTTCAGTTCCCGCCATTCAACGCTTTGAGGCCGGAGAGGCAATACGCGATGTCACGCGCCTGGCGTTGGCATACAGCCTGGAAGCACAAGGTCTGGTCTTCTTTCCAGGGTTCGCACCTGGCCGGGGCGGCAACATTCGGGGTACAACCCCAGACCCGATTGGCCGCGAAGACTTCGCCCTGATCGAGTAACGCCTCCCCCAACACTGCCCATTGTGCCTACTTGTGCGAGGGAACTGCCTGGGCCTGCGCATCAAGCCACCAGGCACGCCCCTTGTGCGGCTTAAACAGATTGAAGGCCTCACCCATCACTGGCGTTGTAATGAGCACATTACGTTGCTCTGCCAACGCCACGATACGATCAAATGGCTCATGCCAGGCATGGAAAGCCAAATCAAAGGTGCCGTTGTGAATCGGCAACAACCAGCGGCCTTTGAGGTCAATGTGAGCCTGCAAACTCTGCTCAGGCTGCATGTGTACGTCGGGCCAGTCGAGGTTGTAGGCACCCGTTTCAATCAAGGTCAGGTCAAAGGGACCAAACCGTTCGCCTATTTGTTTGAAACCGTCGAAATAACCCGAATCCCCGCTGAAAAATATCCGCACATCATTGATGATCATCACCCAGGACACCCACAAGGTCTGGTTGTGGTCAAACAGTCCTCGCCCCGAAAAGTGTTGGCTCGGTGTCGCGATAAAGCGAATACCTTCGAGCTGCGTCTCCTGCCACCAGTTCAATTGCTGAATTTTTTCATGCGCCACTCCCCACTTCACGAGCAGGTCACCTACACCCAGCGGCGCCAGAAAATGTCGAGTTTTGGCTGCTAACTGCAACACTGTTTTTTGATCGAGATGGTCGTAATGGTTGTGCGAAAGAATCACAGCATGCAAAGGGGGCAGCTCTTCCAGACTTATGGGCGGAGCATGGAATCGCTTGGGACCAGCCCACTGAAAAGGTGACGCACGTTCGGCGTACACCGGGTCCGTCAGCCAAAACTTGCCATTGAGTTTCAACAACATCGTTGAATGGCCAAGACGGTAAACGCTGTGGTCCGCAGCCGCTTCAAGCTCTTGACGGGTTAACGGCCTGACAGGAATAACATCGGCTGGTCGGGTATTGGCGGGTTTATGAAACAACAACTTCCAAAAAATAGCCACGGTTTTGAAGAGACTGAACGCGGGCGTGACTCGCTCATTTTGAAAGCGCCCTTGATGCTCCTTAGCAGGCTTAAGGTCCTCATTATCAGACGCGTTAAATGGCATATGGCTACTACCCCTCGACGGAAAAATATAATTGCGCTTGCTTTTAACACCCGGGAGCGTCAAAGGTGATTTCATTCCACCGGGCTGGTGCAGTAGTGGGCATAGCCAGGCTTTGTGCCTAAACATATTGCGCAGATAACTATGGATAATCAAAGAGGCAAAGGCTTGTCGTTCGCACGGCGGATCTATGCACCTAGGGCCATTGGCTCGGGGTTTGGCGGACTCGCACTCATCGCTTTTCTCTACCCGCTAGACATCCCGCTATGGACGTGGGTGCTGCTGCTGGCCAATGCGTTGATATGGCCGCACCTGGCTTTTCAGTTGTCATCCCGTTCGGCTTACCCTTACAAAGCTGAGCGCCGTAATATTTTGCTCGACTCATTGGGCGGGGGATTTTGGGCGGCAAGCAGTCAGTTCAACCCCCTTCTCACTGTCATCATCGTATCGATGATGATGATGCACAACGTCGCCGCAGGAGGCCCCAAACTGCTGCTGCGTGGAGTAGTGGCACAAGTCATCGGCGCGCTTGTTTCCTGCCTGCTTTTTGGTGCCACTTTGAACACCCACACCTCTAACCTTCAAGTCTATGCCTGCCTGCCTGTGCTGATCCTTTATCCCTTTTCAGTCGGTATGGTCAGTTATGGGCTGGCGATCAAACTGGCAGAGCACAAAAGCACACTTAGAGCGTTGAGTCGCACCGACAGCCTCACCGGGCTGCTCAATCACGGCTCATGGAAAGACCTCTTGCAGCTGAAATTCCTAAAGTGCCAGCAAAACCAATCCACTGCCACACTTGCACTGATTGATATCGACCATTTCAAACTCATCAATGACACGTTTGGGCATCTGGTGGGCGACGGTGTGCTGCGCCAGTTGAGCAAGGAGCTTCAGCAAAACCTGCGCGTTGAAGACTTGGCCGGACGCTACGGCGGGGATGAATTTTGCATCATTCTGCCCAATCGCTCGCTGCACCAGGCCAAGGAAATAATGGAGCGAGTGAGCCAGGTATTCTGTGACTTCAGGCTCCCCGAGGAACCCGAACTGCGGGTGAGTCTTAGCGTTGGCCTGGCGTCCTATCGACTTGAATATGAAGACGCGTCTGCGTGGCTCAATGAAGCCGACAAAGCGTTGTACATTGCGAAAAAAACAGGCCGCAACAAGATCAGCACCGGTGCCGCAGACATGCTTTTGAATTCAGCACCGATTGATCCTTTAAGCACTTGAAGCGAGACTCAACGCGTATGAACACTTCCCACGCTGACATAACGAATACAGCTCAGACAGGCAAGAAGGTTGATCATTTGCGCTTCCATCGCGCCCACGCGCATCTGGAGCCCACATTTGGCAATGACACCTTTGCCTTGAAAGCCGAGGCCTTTGCCCGTTTTTTTGGCACACCCACCTTCCTCGGGGCTCAAACCCTGATCGTTGTGATCTGGGTTTGCCTGAACCTGTTTGGCGTGACGCACTTTGATATCTACCCCTTCATCCTTTTGAACCTGGCCTTCAGCCTGCAATCAGCTTATGCAGCCCCCTTGATACTGCTTGCGCAAACCCGTCAGGCGGCACGGGACAAAGCTCAGTCGGATGCCGACGCCCAACACCGTGAAGCGCTGGCCGTGGCCAATACAGAGCGACAAGCCGCCGCCGCACAAACCACGGAAAAAATAATGGAATTGCTGGAGCAAAATACTCGTTTAACCGAAATAACCAAACAGCTCACCGAGCGAATAGAGAGCCTGACCTCGCAAATGCATCAGCACTTTGTGCGCAAGGCTCCATAGGGTCTGAACTAAATGTTTTGGAGTGGAGGTACGGCCAGGTCGCGCGCAAGCCTATTTCAATGCTGCATTACCGACCGCCGATACATTTCGAACCGAGCCCACTGCAACCCGCCCCCCTTGAAAGTTAAAGATAAGGCTCAAAATTAAGGATGAATTAAGTTGCGACGGTTAACCTGAGCCCACTTAAACAACTCACCCAAGAGGGTCAAACATGAAAGCACTTAATGTACTGTTCGCCGCAATGACGTTGACACTGGCTGCAGGCGTTGCTCAAGCCGATGTGCGCCCTGACAAGATTCCGGACTTGCTCCAATCGAAACAAATCAAGCCTTTTGAACAACTTAATCAAATTGCTATTCAGCAACACCCCGGCGCAACCATTACCGACACTGAACTGGACAAAAAGCTGGGCAAACTTGTCTATGAAGTTGAACTGCGCGACAGCAAAAATATCGAGTGGGATGTAAAAATCGACGCAGCGACTGGCGAAGTTCTAGAGAACAAACAAGACACTTGAGATCCCTCGATGCCCGCCGCCTTGTTCTTCATGAACAAGGCGGTTTTTTTATGCTCAGTGCTCAGAGAACCTGGACTGACCGATGGGAATATCTGTATTTAGCACCCCGATGAGTAGACACTAGCGTTTATTTCTCTAGGTCATTGTCTTTTGCCTCTGACTGCCCATCGTTTCTCGACAGAACCCTGCGCATGAACACCCGCCTCTGTGCCTACGATCTCCTGACACCCGAGCAACGCGTGCAATTGCATGAAGTTAAGGTTCATGCCGAACAAATTGCTTTCTGCGGCACGGTCGAATCCGCACTGCACTCTCTTCTACGCCAACCTCATCCCGCCATTACAGCTTTTGTATTACTGGTCGATGATCGGCCCGTCGCCTTTTTGCTGCTCAAGCGCTACCCCTTTTTAGCGCATTGGGCTGACGCTGACAGTGCCACTTTGCATGCACTCCAGGTCGACGAACGCTTACAGGGTCATGGGTTGGGTAAAATCTGTCTGCATGCCCTCCCCGACGCGGTGCGCCAAATCTGGCCGGAGATACGCCAGCTGATGCTTTCGGTCAGCCCCTTCAACGCCTGCGCGCTGGCCTTTTACCTGAGCCAGGGCTGGGTCGAGTCCGGCGACGCCTATCGCGGTGAACGGCGTCTGATTTTTACACTGCCCCCAGTTCCGGGTGAACATCAACAGGCAAGCTAAACGCGTGGTTTCACCCTTGGGGTCGCTGCAAAACTATCGCAACTAGACAAAAAGCCATCATTGCCCTTATTGTTTTCCCCAGACCACCGCAGTGGTCGCGTCGCTCGGACGGTTCCGGGCGCTTACGTATCTGAGGCACTTATGGCAGACCAAGGTTCGCCGCGACGCTTTGCGCGCATCGATCGACTCCCCCCTTATGTTTTCAATATTACGGCCGAGCTGAAAATGGCTGCACGGCGCCGTGGTGAGGACATTATCGACTTCAGCATGGGCAACCCTGACGGCCCGACCCCGCCGCATATTGTCGAAAAGCTCTGCACCGTCGCCCAGCGTGAGGACACGCACGGCTACTCCACTTCACGAGGCATCCCGCGCCTGCGGCGAGCGATTTCTCGTTGGTACGCCGACCGATACAACGTTGAAATTGACCCGGAACAGGAAGCCATCGTCACCATTGGTTCCAAGGAAGGTTTGGCGCACTTGATGCTGGCCACTCTGGATCAGGGTGACACCGTGCTGGTACCAAACCCCAGCTATCCGATTCATATTTACGGCGCCGTGATTGCCGGCGCCCAAGTACGCTCGGTGCCGCTGATCCCGGGCGTCGACTTCTTTGCCGAACTGGAAAAAGCCATTCGGGGCTCGATCCCCAAGCCTAAAATGATGATTCTGGGGTTTCCGTCCAACCCGACGGCGCAGTGTGTCGAGCTGGATTTTTTCGAACGCGTGGTGGCGCTGGCCAAACAGTACGATGTGCTGGTGGTACACGACTTGGCCTACGCCGACATTGTGTATGACGGTTGGAAAGCCCCTTCAATCATGCAAGTTCCGGGCGCCAAAGACATTGCGGTGGAGTTCTTCACTCTGTCCAAAAGCTACAACATGGCAGGCTGGCGTATTGGCTTTATGGTGGGTAACGCCGAGCTGGTCAACGCATTGGCACGTATCAAGAGTTACCACGACTACGGCACCTTCACCCCGCTGCAAGTGGCGGCGATTGCGGCATTGGAAGGCGACCAACAGTGCGTCAAGGATATTGCCGAACAATACCGTCAGCGCCGTAACGTACTGGTCAAAGGGCTGCATGAGTTGGGCTGGATGGTCGAGAACCCTAAGGCGTCGATGTATGTCTGGGCCAAGATTCCAGAGGCCTACGCACACTTGGGCTCACTGGAATTTGCCAAAAAACTGCTCGCCGAGGCCAAGGTCTGTGTCTCACCCGGCGTAGGCTTTGGCGAATATGGTGACGATCACGTGCGCTTTGCCCTGATTGAAAACCAGGATCGAATTCGTCAGGCCGTGAGGGGGATTCGCGCCATGTTCCGCGCAGATGGCGTGAGCGCCGGTTAAACAGACTGCAGGAGCGGCTTGCTGGCCAAGCGCGCTCCTGCAGGTCTACGGTGGTTAGACCACCAAAGACAGCAGCAAGATAAAGATCAAACCTACCACCGACAGAATGGTTTCCATCGCAGTCCAGGTTTTGAAGGTTTCGGCCACGGTCATGTTGAAGTACTGCTTGACCAGCCAGAACCCCGCATCGTTAACGTGAGACAAAATCAACGACCCTGCCCCTGTCGCCAACACCAGCAGTTCGCGATTCACGCCCGGAATCATGTCCACCACCGGCAACACGATACCTGCACCCGTAATGGTCGCCACGGTGGCAGAACCGGTCGCAATACGAATGACCGCCGCCACGAGCCATGCCAGCAGAATCGGCGAAATTTGCGCGTTTACCGCCATATGGCCGATGACGTCACCCACCCCGCTGGCGACCAGCATCTGCTTGAAACCACCGCCCGCACCAATGATCAAAATAATCGCGGCAGTCGGGGCCAAACTGGCGTCAAGCAGCTTGAGAATGCGCTTGGAGTCGATCCCTTGACGCGCACCAAAGGTGTAGAGCGCCAACAGCAACGCCAGCAACAGAGCACTGATCGGGTGACCGATCATGTCCATCCAGACCCGGAAAAAGTTGCCATCCGGCAAAGCAACGTCCGCGAACGTCTTGAGCAACATCAGAAACACTGGCAACAGCACGGTGATCAAGGTGATCGAAAAGCTTGGCAGCGTGCTGGATTCGGGCTCACTGGCCAGCTGATCCATCAACTCCTGAGAGGCATGGCCCGGGATGTACTTGGCGATAAATGTGCCATAAATCGGCCCGGCAATGATCGCCGTAGGCAACGCCACGATCAGTCCGTAAAGGATGGTCTTGCCAATATCAGCACCGAACACGCCAATGGCCAGCAATGGGCCTGGATGCGGCGGCACCAGGCCATGCACTGCCGACAAGCCGGCGAGCAACGGGATACCAATTTTGATGATCGACACACCGGTACGGCGCGCAACAATAAAGACCAGCGGAATCAGCAACACAAAGCCAATTTCGAAAAACAGCGGGATACCAACCAGAAAGGCCGCAAACATCATGGCCCACTGCACTTTATCTTTGCCGAAGGCACGGATCAGGGTTCGCGCGATTTGATCAGCGCCGCCTGAGTCGGCCATCATTTTGCCCAGCATGGTACCCAGCGCCAGGATGATACCGACAAAACCCAGCACGCCACCAAAGCCGTCCTGGAACGATTTGATAATCAGATTGGCCGGCATGCCTGCTGTCAGCCCCAGAAACGCGGACGCGATGATCAAGGCAATAAACGGGTGCAACTTGAATCGGGTGATCAAAACGATCAGGCCGATGATGGTGACCACTGCATCTAACAGCAGAAAGGTATTGTGAGACATGCCTAACATGGGGCTTCTCCTGACTTGTTCTTGTTATTTAGGGCGAATGTACAGCCGTAGCTGAGTCGGATAGCGCTATCTATTTGAAACAACTTCATGAGGTTGCCGGTACTCTGTGTTTATCCCACCAAGAGGCGGCAGTCTTCGCCAACTCGTCGATGTCCATTTTCGTCGCGTCCAATGTCAAGACAAGGGGTTCACCCGTTGGCGACTCCAGCGTGGCGAACTGACTGTCAATCAACGTCGAAGGCATAAAGTGCCCTGGACGATGACTCACGCGCTCTGCAGCAACCTGAGGGGTGAGTTCCAGAAACACGAAACCCAAACCATCGACAGCGTTACGCAAACGCTCGCGATAACGCAATTTGAGTGCCGAACAGGTCAGAACTGGACGCTCACCGCTCTCAACGGCACGACGAAGTTCTACGCACAGGCTGTCAAGCCAGCCGGCGCGGTCTTCGTCGGTAAGGGGAATGCCGGCACTCATTTTTTCAATGTTGGCCGCAGGGTGAAATGAATCACCTTCAATCTGGATGGCGCCATTGCGATTACATAACGCCTCGCTCACGCTGGATTTGCCGCAGCCGGCAACTCCCATGATGACCAGGGCAGTGATAGGTTGACTCATGAAACACCTCAGTCCGTAGACAGCGCTGTCTTTATTCATGCGTTCAATACTTGAAAGCAAAGCACAAAGCACAGGCTACCGACGTCTAATTCTCATTTTTATGGGGAGACGCGGTATCGCTCTCGACATACAAAGCTGGGGTAGTAAGCCTGCACGCAATCAGGCAATTGCGGGCACGCGCGGACAGCGCTACCTTAGTGACTTGTTTTTTGTTTGGCAAGCCACCCCGATGACCTCCTCTAAAAACGATAAAAACACCCGAACCACGGGGCGCCCCACCCTTAATGAAGTGGCCCGGCTCGCAGGCGTCAGTCCGATCACGGCATCGCGTGCCTTGCGCGGAATCAGTAGCGTGGCCACTGAGCTGGCCGAAAAAGTACGCAAGGCGGCGAGCGAACTCAATTATGTGGTCAATCCCGCAGCCCGGGCGCTCGCCTCGGCGCAAAGTCATTCCGTCGTGGTGTTGGTGCCATCTTTGTCCAACCTACTGTTTATCGACACCCTCGAAGCCATTCATGACGTGTTGCGACCCAAGGGCTTTGAAGTGTTGATCGGTAACTTTCACTACTCCCGCGATGAAGAAGAAAACCTGCTGCGCAACTATATGGCTTACCAGCCTCGCGGCTTATTGCTGACCGGCTTCGATCGCTCTGAAAGCTCACGCCGCATGATTGAAAGCAGTAATGTGCCCTGCGTGTACATGATGGAACTGGACGCCGGGGCAGGGCTAAATTGCGTGGGGTTTTCCCAGATCAAGGCGGGTGAGACCGCGGCACGGCATTTGATTTCACGTGGCCGTCGGCGCCTGGCGTACATTGGCGCGCAACTTGATCAGCGCACTCTGCTGCGTGGCGAAGGCTACCGTCGCGCGTTGCAGGAGGCCGATTTATATAACCCTGATCTCGAAATCCTGACACCACGCCCCTCCTCTGTCGGCTTGGGTGGCGAGTTGTTTTTGCAGTTGCTGGCCAGCCAGCCTCAAGTAGATGCAATCTTTTTCGGCAATGACGACCTTGCCCAAGGTGCCTTGCTGGAAGCCGCCCGGATCGGCCTTAAAATCCCTGAGCAAATCGCCATCTTGGGCTTCAACGACTTGCCCTCATCAGAGTTTATGGTGCCGCGACTCAGCAGTATTCGCACGCCCCGCGAAGCAATAGGCCGCCGGGCAGCAGAACAGATGCTGGTGCTGATGGCCGGTAATAAAGTGCCCGTTCCGGTGCAGGACATGGGCTTTGAATTGATGGTGCGCGAAAGCAGCTAAAGGCTTGCGCTGGCGAGCCAGGCCATTATTGCAACTGCAAGGTTGAATTGAACTGGCTGATGGCATCGACCACATGCCTGCTGCCTTGCTGGATTTCCAGGATCGCCTCACCCGCTTCGTTTGCCAGTGAAACCCCCAGTCCAGTTCGGCTCAAGCTGGACTGCATGCTGGTAACGGCGCTCAGCGACAAATCATGGTTTTTGCGTACCACTTCGACAATCTCTACGGTTGCCGCGCTGGTGCGCGCCGCCAGGCTTCTGACCTCGTCGGCCACGACCGCAAAGCCGCGCCCATGCTCACCCGCCCGCGCCGCTTCAATGGCCGCATTGAGCGCCAGCAGGTTGGTTTGGTCGGCAATGCCGCGAATGGTCTGCACTATTTTGCCGATGATGTCGGATTGTTTGCTGACAGCGTCAATGCTTTGCGCGGCCTCATTCAGGTCTTTGGAGATCGCCTCAATCACCTGCACCGTTTGCTGCACCACGTGCGAGCCTTTCTGTGCACAGGCGTCGTTTTGCACCGACGTGCTATGGGCTGATTCTGCCGCGGCTTGCAGATGGGTGACCTGAGCGGTTATGTCGCTGGCAAATTTGACGACTTTATACAAACGGCCCTTGGCATCGAAAATCGGGTTGTAGGACGCTTCCAGAAACACCGTATGACCGTACTTGTCGATCCGCTCAAAACGTCTGGAGTGGTATTCACCGCGATTGAGTGAGGCCCAAAAAGCTCGGTACTCGGCCGACTCACTCTCGGTTTGTCGACAGAACAGGCTGTGGTGCTGACCAACAATTTCGGTCAGGGAGTAATGCACGGTGTCGAGAAAGTTTTGATTGGCATGAATGACCCGACCATCGGGTGAGAATTCGATCATAGCCATAGAGCGACTCAGCGCATTCACAATGCTCTGGTTTTCGTGTTCTTTATTCACCCGCTGAGTGATATCCGAGGCGACTTTGATCACTGAAACGACCTGACCCGTGGCGTCCAATATCGGCATATAACTGGCTTCCAGCCAGACTTCGCGGCGAGATTTGTCGAGACGCAAGTAGGTGCCGCTCATCGGCTGACCGCCCGCCAGGTCACGCCAGAAGGCTGCGTATTCGGTGGTTCGTGTATAGGGCTCTTCGCAGAAGATACGGTGATGCTTGCCGCGAATCTCGTCGAGGGCGTAGCCCGTCACCCGGCAAAAATGATCGTTGGCATCCAGAATGGTGCCATCCGGGGCAAATTCGATCATGGCCATTGAGCGACTGATCGCCAGAATCTTGGCCTGCATTTGATCGAGCGAGCAGCTAAGACGTCTGTTTTCGATGAGGTCGGCTTTGCGATGAAAATCAAACATGGCTCAATCCCTAGGGGTGCTGTCTATTGATAATTCACACCATTCAAAACACAACAAACCGCCTGCGCACTCGGCTCTCATAGGCAGAGATTACGCCTCTCGGGGATTTAAGCACGCTTGATCCAGCCCCCGCAGACGTTGAGCATAGCCAGCCTGAGCAGAGCCGCAAGCAAAATGCCATCAGCCTGTGATGCAGCCCTCAACCCCTGAAAACGCCTCTGCGTGACGCTCAACGAATCAAGCGTTCTCTTTGTATATACTGCGCACGCCTTTGAGCCACGATTCCGGACTTATGACCGCCATTGCTTACGCCCAACTTGACGCGCCTTTATGGCCTTTAATGAACAAGTTTTACCGCACCCATCAGTCCTCGATGAAAGCGAGTAAAGACGCGCAACTGTGGGTAGCCCGAGAGCAGGAAGTCGTCGCAGCCTTGTGTTTGCGGCCAGCCGCCCATGGCTACTGGTTGACGGGGTTGTTTGTCGCACCGGATGTGCGAGGGCGCGGTATCGCCCGCTCGTTGGTCGATGCCGCAGTGTCATCGACCGAAGGGGCGCCGGTATGGTTGTTCTGCGACCCTGAACTGCAAAGCTTCTACGAAGGGATTGGATTCTGTATGGCCGAAGACTTGCCGCACGTGTTGTTCGAGCGCCTGATTCGCTATCAACGCAATAAAGCGATGATAGCGATGGGCATTACTCGTCCGTACCTGATACCAACTCCGGAAACAGCACCTCAGTAAAGCCGAACTTGTTGAAGTCCTTGATGCGCGATGGGTACAGACGACCGATCAGATGATCGCATTCATGCTGAACCACCCGAGCATGAAAACCGTCGGCTACGCGTACGATCGGCTCGCCTTTGGGATCGAAGCCTTCGTAACGAATGTGCTGATGACGTTCTACTGCGCCGCGCAGACCCGGTACTGACAAACAGCCTTCCCAGTCTTCTTCGAGGGCCGGGGTGAGGGGCGTGATCAGGGGATTAAGCAAGATAGTTTGCGGCACGGGCTCAGCATCGGGGTAGCGCTCGCTGTGCTCAAATCCGAAAATAACCATTTGCAGGTCAACCCCAATTTGCGGCGCAGCCAGGCCGACCCCGCCCGCATGCTCCATCGTCTGCAACATGTCGTCGATCAACTGCCAGAGTTCAGGTGTGTCGAACATGTGTGCAGGCACGGGCTTGGCTACACGCAGCAGGCGTTCGTCACCCATTTTCAAGATTTCACGAATCATAATCAGGCTTCATCTGAAGTGGAGGGAAGGGAGTGGTCGCGGCCCAGTCCGGAGACATGCTGTTTTGGATCAGGATCTTCGGACTCATCGAAGGTTTTCTCTCCGGGATCCTTGCCTTCGGCAGACATGTGTTCGATAACAGCGTTCATCTCAGCGCCGAGCAGCAAGACGGCAGCGGAAATATAGAAGTACAAAAGCAACACGATGATTGCACCGATACTGCCATACATGGCGTTGTAATCAGCGAAGGTTTTGACATAAAACGCAAAGCCCAGCGAAGCCACAATCCACACCACCACGGCCAGCACCGAACCCGGCGTAATGAAACGGAATTTCTGCTCCACATCCGGCATCACGTAATACATCACCGCGACGGCCACCATTAGCAGCAAAATGATCACCGGCCAACGCAGGATGGTCCACAGCGTGACCACAAAGTCCTCCAGCCCCACCTGCCCTGCCAGCCAGCTCATGACCTGTGGCCCTAGCACCATCAGTGCCGCGGCAGCCAAGAGCATGCCGGCAATCCCGATGGTGTAAAAAATCGACAGCGGCAGACGCTTCCAGAGCGGACGCCCTTCTACTACGTCATACGCTGCATTCATCGCGCTCATCATCAACCGCACGCCGGCAGAAGCGGTCCAGAGCGCAATGACGATACCGATCGAGACCAATCCACCTTTGGATTGCTGCAACTGATCGATCACCGGATTGACCGATTCGAGGGCTTGGGGGGGTAATACCAGCTCTGACTGCAACCGCAACCAGCTGAAGAAGTCGGGCAAATGCAGAAAGCCAATCAGCGCGATCAAAAACAGAATGAAAGGAAACAGCGAAAAAAGCATCTGATAGGCCAGCGCCGACGCATACGTCGACATCTCGTCGTCAATAAACTCTTTGACCGTACGAACCAGAACTTTGCCCAAAGGCAGGCCTTTCAAGACCGGAAATAACATAGCGTCTCCTTTCGCCGCTTAAATAATTAATGTGTAAGTCAGACAAATATTCAAGGTAAGGGTTTTACCTCAAAAGTAGCTGAATTGGCGACATTGGAAACACGTGTGCAAAAACGGCCATCACGAGGATGGCCGTTTTAGCGTGCAGCCGATGCCCGACGCACCGGCTGCAAGGGTGTAATCAGGCCTTGTCGACGGTGTTCTTGACCGCGTCCTTGGCTTTGCCTACGGCTTGCTGACCTTCACCTTTGATTTCCTGCGCTTTGCCTTCGGCACGCAGCTTGTCATTGTCAGTCGCTTTACCGACGGTTTGTTTGACATTACCTACAGCTTCGTTCGCTTTGCCTTTGATCTTATCGCCAGTGCTGCTCATGGGATTTCTCCTGCTGAAATGTTGGTTGTCATTACCTCGACATAAGAGTTGACCCACTGTGTTCGCGTAGAGTTTCATTTATTTGTGTCGAACATTTCGTCGCTCCACGCAGGTTGGGCTTTATGTTTGCCCGCGAACCCCCGAGAATGCGCGACGTATTCAGGCTACGGCGCTGAAGAACCAAAATTGTAGGAAGGTTATGAAACTCGATAAAAAGCAGGCCATTGCCCGCAGAAATCAGGAATTGGGTGGCGCGGTATTGGGCGTTAACAACTGCCATTTCGCTACGCTCAACACCAATAAAAATATTTGGTGGTTTGATATTCCACTGGCTCGTCTGGCCGTCGGTCAGTACGAATGGGTTCACCTGTTGTTGCATAACCCGAGCACCGACGAATTGCTTCACCTGAAGGTAACCACCGCATTCTTGCGCGAAAAACGCGAAGGCATGGTGGTACGGGCGACGCACAAACGGACGCCGACCATGAGCCTGGAGTTGAGCGCGGACAAAGATTCCTTCCTGCAGGACGTGCGCCCTACTGGCACCGGCGTGAACTTCGCCCAGTTCTTGCAAAAGTAAGACGTGGTGATGGGCTTAAACGCCCAACCCCTGCTAAACAGCAGCGGGCTCCACGAAAAAGCCCCGCATTGAGTCAATGCGGGGCTTTTTTATTTCCAGGCAGCTTACTTTTTCAAGCCCAGCTTTCTCAGCTCTTCGTCACGCAGCTCCCGGCGCAAGATTTTGCCTACGTTGGTCGTTGGCAAACTGTCACGGAACTCGACAATTTTGGGGGATTTATACGCGGTCAGGTTGGCGCGCATATGAACCATAACCTGATCTTTGGTCAGGGTCATACCGGGCTTGACCACGATAAAGACCTTGATCAGCTCACCGGTTTTCTCATCTGGAATACCGATCGCCGCCGATTGCAGCACACCCGACAACGACGCCATGACATCTTCGAGTTCATTGGGGTAAACATTGAAGCCCGACACCAGAATCATGTCTTTCTTGCGATCAACAATGCGCATATACCCGTCAGGCTGAATGATCGCGATGTCTCCGGACTTCAACCAGCCTTCGCTGTCCAGGATCTCGGCGGTGGCGTCAGGTCGCTCCCAATACCCTTTCATCACTTGCGGACCTTTGATGCACAGCTCGCCAACTTCACCCAGTGGCAGTTCTTCACCGGCATCATTGATCACTTTGCACAACGTCGATGGCATCGGGATACCGATCGTACCGATCTGGATTTTCTGAATAGGGTTGACCGACACCACGGGGCTGGTTTCGGTCATGCCGTAACCTTCGCAGATCTCGCAACCGGTCACCGTCTTCCAGCGCTCCGCCACTGACAACTGCAAGGCCATCCCGCCCGACAAGGTTACTTTGAGCGACGAGAAGTCCAGCTTGCGGAACGCTTCGTTATTGCACAGCGCCACAAACAAGGTATTGAGGCCTACAAACCCGGTGAACTTCCACTTGGACAGTTCTTTAACCATCGCCGGCAAATCACGCGGGTTGCTGATCAAAATGTTGTGATTGCCCAGCAACATCATTGCCATGCAATGAAAAGTGAACGCGTAGATGTGGTAAAGCGGCAGAGGTGTGATCAGGATTTCGCAACCTTCGTTCAGGTTGGAGCCCATCAACGCCTTGCACTGCAACATGTTGGCGATCAGGTTGCGATGGGTCAGCATCGCGCCTTTGGCCACACCTGTAGTGCCACCGGTGTATTGCAGTACGGCAACATCGTTGCTGAGCGGGTTGGCTTCATTGACGCGCTGCCCCTGCCCCTTGCTCAACACATCGTTGAACTTGATGGCATTGGGCAGGTGATACGCCGGAACCATCTTTTTCACGTATTTGATGACGCTGTTGATCAGCACTCGCTTGAAGGGCGACAGCAGGTCGGCCACTTCGGTGACAATCACATGCTTGATCGAGGTCTGCGGCACGACCTTCTCGGCCAGGTGCGCCATGTTCGCCAGACACACCAGCGCTTTGGCGCCGGAGTCATTGAATTGATGTTCCATTTCCCGCGCGGTGTACAGCGGGTTGGTGTTCACCACGATCAAGCCGGCGCGGATGGCTCCGAACACAGCGATCGGGTATTGCAGAAGATTGGGCAACTGCACAGCGATACGGTCGCCGGGTTGCAAGTCGGTGTGCTGTTGCAGGTAGGCAGCAAAGGCGCCGGACTGTTCATAAAGCTCGCCGTAGGTGAGCGTTTTACCCAGATTGCTGAACGCGGGCTTATCTGCGAAGCGCTCGCAGGACTGGCGCAACACCGATTGAACATTCGGGTATTGGTCCGGGTTGATTTCGGCAGCAATCCCGGCTGGGTACTTATCCTTCCAAAAGCTTTCAATCATGGAAGCCCACTCCTCAGCGTTGCGAATTCTTCACCGCATTTTTTGCGGTTATTATTTGTTTGATTTTTGTAGTTGAAAACCGTGGCTTTTACTTACCGAGAAGTCACAAAGCGCGCCGAGAGTAGCAGCTTTGCCAGAAGGCGACTAGAGCCAAAAATGGCCTCAACGTCACCAACCTGACTGTAGGACAATCCTAAGTCATCATTAGTGCAACTACTCTATAAATGCTTTCAACTCTGTCCAGCCCGAATATTTACGCCGTAAAAATGAGTATTGCCCGATGTCTTATAGCCAAAAAAATCGCCCACGTGCTTGAAGCAGGTGAGCGATGGCTGCAACCACAGAGGCATCAGGTGATATCGCGCAGCTCTCGACGCAGGATTTTGCCCACCGGGGTCATGGGCAAACTGTCGCGAAGCACAATCTGTTTTGGGACTTTGTAGCCGGTGAAATTGTCTTTGCAGTAGGCTTTGAGTTCTTCAACACTGACCCCACCAGCGCGCGCGACCACAAACAATTTCACGGCCTCGCCCGTGCGCTCATCCGGCACGCCAATCACCGCGCAACTCGCCACCTTGGGGTGGGCCATGACAATGTCTTCGATTTCGTTGGGGTAGACATTGAAGCCTGAAACAATGATCAGGTCTTTTTTACGATCAACAATTCGCACAAAACCATCAGGGTCAATGACGGCGATGTCCCCCGTCTTAAACCAGCCTTCAGCATCCAGAACTTCAGCGGTCGCTTCGGGGTTTTGCCAATAGCCTTTCATGACTTGCGGGCCTTTGATGCATAGCTCGCCGCGCTCGCCAAGGCCCAGATCGGTGCCCGCGTCGTCGATGACTTTCATGGCCGTCCCGGGAACCGGAGTACCCACCGTTCCACTTCTGGCCAGAGCCCCACAAGGGTTGCAGCTGGCGGCAGGCGAGGTTTCTGTCAATCCGTAGGCTTCAACAATGCGGCATCCGGTGAGCTGTTCCCAGCGATCCGCTGTCGCTTTGACCAGAGCCGTGCCACCCGAGTTGGTGATTTTAAGCTTGGAGAAATCCAGTGTTTTGAAATCCGGATGATCCATCAGCGCCACAAACAAGGTGTTAAGCCCCAGAAACGCGGTAAACCGCCAGTTCTTCAGCTCCTTGATAAACCCTTTGATGTCCCGCGGGTTGGTGATCAAAACGTTGTGGTTGCCTGTGACCATCATGCCCATGCAATTGGCCGTGAATGCATAGATATGGTAAAGCGGCAGCGGCGCTACCATGATCTCGCAGCCTTCCTGAAGAATCGGTTGACCCTGTGCGTCATGCTGGGACAGACAGGCCCGTATCTGCTGCATGTTGGCGACCAGATTGCCATGCGTCAGCATCGCCCCTTTAGGCAACCCGGTGGTTCCCCCCGTATATTGCAGGACGGCGGTGTCCTCCAGTGTGACCGGAACGGGACGAAGAACCTGCCCGCTTCCCTCATGCAAAACGCTTTTAAAGCCAATGGCCTGGGGCAGTTGATAGGCCGGTACCAGCTTTTTGAGCTTGTCGACCACCAGGTTTGTGATCCAGCCTTTGGCCGCTGGCATCATGTCGCCCATTTTGGCTTCAATCAGGTAGTCGATCGGAGTAGTGCCCAACACGTCCTGAACACGCTTACCGAACATATTCAAATACACCAGCGCACGCACACCCGCACTTTTAAACTGATGCTGCATTTCGCGCGAGGTGTACAGCGGATTGGTGTTGACCACGATCAGCCCCGCGCGCAGGGCGCCAAATACGGCAATCGGGTATTGCAACACGTTGGGCATTTGCACGGCGATACGGTCGCCAGGCTTCAGGTCGGTGTGGTTTTGCAGGTAGCCGGCAAAGGCCGCGCTGTGACGTTCCAGATCGCCATAGGTTATCGTCACGCCCAAGTTACTGAACGCTGGGCGATCTGCGAACTTTTTACAGGAGCGCTCAAACACATCAACGACCGATGCAAAGGCCGTCATATCAATGTCCTGGGGTACACCGGCAGGACGTTTGTCATTCCAGAAATCAGGTTCCATTATTTTTATCCTCTTACCTGAGCGTGTCTGGCCATATAGCACATGCACTAAAAGCGGAGCTAATGGACGGTATCAGTAATCCCGGAGCTGGCAAATACAGCGAACTTCACCATTTACATCTTGAATCGTATTACTGCGCCAGCACCTGTTCAGGCGCTTGAGCGATACACTGTCTAAGACGTGTGCAAAGGAAGCACCATGAACCATAAACAGTTCTGGCTGGATGCAAGTGACCGAACCACTCTCTTCGTTAATCAGTGGCTGCCAGCGGGCGCGCCCAAAGGCATTGTGCTGCTGGCCCACGGCATGGCTGAACACAGCGGTCGCTATGGCCGACTGGGCCATGCATTGTGCGAGGCGGGATGGGGTCTATACGCGCATGACCAACGAGGTCATGGCAAAACGGCGGAACATCACACACAGGGGCATTTCGCAGATGAAGAGGGTTGGTTAGCCGTGGTCAGCGATGTGGCGACCCTCCATCAGCACATCGACCAGAACCACCCGGGCGTGCCGGTCTTTTTATTGGGCCATAGCATGGGCAGTTACATTGCCCAAGCCTATTTAATAGCTCACAGCCAGCGTTTACAGGGTGCCATTCTCAGCGGCTCAAACTTCCAACCCGTAGCGCTGTACCGCGCCGCCAGCCTGATTGCATGGTTTGAACGCAAGCGACAAGGCCCTAAAGGCCGCAGCGCGCTCATCGAGTGGTTGTCTTTTGGCTCCTTTAACAAAGTGTTCAAACCCAATCGCACCCCTTTTGATTGGCTCAGCCGCGATCCGGATGAGGTCGATGCGTATGCGCGCGACCCGTTTTGCGGGTTTCGGTGCACCAACCAACTGTGGGTAGATCTGCTCAACGGCTTGCAGCAAATCAGTAAAGCGTCCAATCTCACTCGGATCGATTCTGACTTACCGTTGCTGTTGATCGGGGGTGTTTGTGACCCGGTCAGCCAAGGCAAGCGTCTTGAAGATCTGGCCAACGCTTTACGCAGTGCGGGCAGCCAACACCTGCAACTCAATCTCTACCCTCAGGCACGGCACGAATTGTTTAATGAAATCAACCGCGATGAAGTCACCGCAGAGGTTATTCATTGGCTCGATCAAGCCCTGGGCCACTCACGCACGCCCCCGTGATTAGCCAGCTGAGGTTTTAAACAATCCACATTTTGAAATTAAACACTCGTCACAGGACATGCGCTAGATGACTCAGGTTACCAATACACCGTACGAAGCCCTCGAAGTCGGCCAGACTGCCAGCTACAGCAAAACCGTCGAAGAGCGCGATATTCAGCTGTTTGCTGCCATGTCCGGCGATCACAACCCGGTGCATCTGGACCCTGAATTTGCAGCGGCCACCATGTTCAAAGAGCGCATCGCTCATGGCATGTTCAGTGGCGCCCTGATCAGTGCTGCTGTGGCGTGCGAACTGCCCGGTCCCGGCACGATCTACGTCGGCCAGCAAATGACCTTTCAGAAGCCGGTGAAAATTGGCGACACCTTGACCGTGCGTCTTGAAATTCTGGAAAAACTGCCGAAGTTCCGCGTGCGCATTGCGACCCGAGTCTTCAATCAGCGCGAAGAAATCGTGGTGGATGGTGAAGCCGAGATCATCGCCCCTCGCAAACAACAGACGGTCAACCTGCCCGTATTGCCAGCGATCAGCATTGGCTGACAGGCGAGCATAAAAAAACGCCGGCTAGCCGGCGTTTTTTTTAATCAGGCGTGCTTCAAGAGTTAGCGCGCGCCTGATTGCGAAGCGCTTTCACTTGATCGTGATTGCGTTGCACACCATGGTATTGACGCTCTACCAAATCCTTGATGTTAACCAGATTATGTTTGGCAATTTTCTCCAACGCTTCTTTATAAGCTTTCAGCGCATGGTCTTCACCGCGCTCGGCTTCATTAAGAATGGCCGCGTCATCTTTACCTGTGAAAATCGACTTAACATCGACCCAACGGCGGTGCAGATCGCCAGCAACGCTGGTAGATGTTTCAGGGTCGCCGCCCAGTGCGCGAACTTGCGCCTGAAGCTCGGCAGCGGCTGTAGCGCAGTCAGAAGATCGCTTAGCGAAAAACGTTTTTAGCTGGGCGTCTTTAACGTCTTCAGCGCAAGATTTAAAGCCTTCCTGACCGTCTTTACTGGTTTCGATCAAATCGTTCAGGACGCTAATGGCTTCTTTATTGAGGTCAGTCATTGTTCAATTCCTTACACAGTTGAGGATCGTGCAATAGAGATTGCACGCGCTGTGCCAATTCTCATTAAAAATAAAATCCTTATAAAACAACAAGTTATATTTATATAAAAATCTGTATCCGGTTTATTTGCATGATCTGTCATTTGGCCTTCATGCAGAATGCCTGTATTTTCACTTGAATGTTTCACGTCCCCGAAGGCTGCTGCATGAACCCCGAAAAACTCGAGTTACTGGTCACCCGCCAAATGCCATTCGGTAAATACCAGGGCCGAATCATTGCCGACCTGCCCGGCCAGTACTTGAACTGGTTTGCTCGGGAGGGGTTCCCACACGGCGAACTCGGCGGCCTGCTCGCTCTGATGCAAGAGATTGATCACAACGGATTGTCGGATCTGCTCGACCCGTTACGCGCCAAACACGGAAAACCCAAACCTCGCCACTGACTGACAGAGCGCTGCCCCATGCCAAGGATTGAAGAGAACGCCCGCGACGAGAACTTCTGGCACGCCATAGCCGAGCGCTACGATCTGGCCCCAGGCCCGATCAATCTGGAAAACGGCTACTTCGGGCGCATGACCCAAGGGGTCGCACAGGACTATCAGCGCAACATCGACTTTATTAACCGCAGTAACTCGGTGCATGTCCGTCAGCAGTTCGATAACACCCAAAGCCTTGAGATTCGCAATCAACTCGCCGATCTGCTGGGCGTGGAACACGCGAGCATTGCCCTGACCAATTGCGCTTCTGACGCACTGCAATCGCTGATCCGCAACTACAACGGTTTGCAACCCGGCGACCAACTGCTGATCAGTGATCTGGAGTACCACAGCGTTGAATACGCCATGCGCTGGGTCGCACAGCAACGCGGACTCGAAATCATAGAAATAGTCCATGCGCATCCAGCCACCTTTGAAAGCCTGGTGGCCAGCTATCGCGATGCCTTTGAGCGTTACCCCCGCATAAAATTGATGGCGCTGACTCACGTGACCCATCGCACGGGGCTGGTCATGCCGGTCGAGGCGATTGTGCAGGCTGCTAAAGAGCACGGGGTTGAGGTGATTCTCGACGGCGCTCATGCCTTGGGCCAGATCGACTTTGACCTCAAGGCGCTGGGTGTCTCGTTTGCGGGTTACAACCTGCACAAATGGATAGGATCGCCGCTGACATCAGGCTTTATGTACATCGATCCCCTGCGCCTTGCCGATATTGATCCTGATATGGGCAGTGAGCGCTACCCCGAGCCCGATGTGCGCACCCGGGCGCCTTATGGCACGGGCAATATCCCGGCATGGCTGACCCTGCCCAAGGTGCTGCAAGAACATAAGGATTTGGGCGGCTCGACAGCAAAAGGCGCCCGCCTGAACTACCTGCGCGACCTGTGGGTGAATGAGGCTCGAAAGTTGCCCGGCATCGAGGTGCTGGTGCCGGATGATCCACGTTTGCAATGCGCAATTACGTCGCTGCGGTTCACCCAACTAACGGATCAACAGCCGATGGTTGAGCGCCTGCTCACGGATTACAACCTCTTTACGGTTGTGCGCGAAGGTGCAGCGTGTGGCAGTTGCATTCGGATTACGGTAGGCCTGGCCACATCGGTGGATGACGTTAACCAATTGATCAAGGCGTTGCAGGAATTGGCGCAGGGGTAAAGCCCCTCACCCTAACCCTCTCCCATAGGGAGAGGGGACTAAGAGCAATGCAAATCTGCGCAACGCCGCAATTCAGCGCCCGCTCCCTTCCTTAAGGAAAAGGGACTAGGAGCAAATGCAAATCTGCGCAACGCCACATTTCAGCCCCCTCTCCCTTCCTTAAGGAAAAGGGACTAGGAGCAAATGCAAATCTGCGCAACGCCACATTTCAGCCCCCTCTCCCTCCGGGAGAGGGTTGGGGTGAGGGCTGCTTTATATACAGGCAAAAAAAAGGTGCGCCGACCAAGCGCACCTAAAAACCGTAGAACATACAACACATCAGTACACAATTACTGATCCAGCAGCGCCAGCGCCTCAGCCGTGCATTCTTGAATGCGCGCCCAGTCACCGTTTTTGATCCACTCGCTGTCGAGCATCCAGCTGCCGCCCACACACATCACGTTTTTCAACGCCATGTAGCTGCGGATATTGGCCGGGCTCACTCCGCCGGTCGGACAGAATTTAACTTCGCCAAACGGCCCACCCAGCGCCTTGATGGCCGCCACACCGCCACTGACTTCAGCCGGGAACAATTTGAAACGGCGATAACCCAAACCGTAGCCTTCCATGATTCCGGACGCATTGCTGATACCTGGCAACAGCGGAATATCACTGGCGACACTGGCTTCGAGCAAGTCTCGGGTGATGCCTGGCGTAACAATAAACTGTGAGCCGGCTTCTTCGGCCGCCGCCAGCATGTGGCGATCCAGCACCGTACCCGCCCCGGTCACCAATTCTGGCCGCTGCTCGCGCAACACACGAATCGCCTCCAGGCCAAACTGGGAACGCAAGGTGACCTCAAGCGCGGTCAGACCACCGGCAGCCAGCGCATCGGCCAAGGGCAAGATGTCCTGCTTACGGGCGATGGTGATCACCGGAAGAATGCGTGCCTGAGCACACAGTTGGTCGATCAGGGCGACTTTATCGGCCATCGAAACGTTCGCAGTTTTTATTGTCATGGCAGCTGATCCTTGGCTCATGGGCACCAGTAAATCTCTAACGTAGGTTGCAGAAAGGCACGAATTGGCAAGGCCGCTACATCGGTGCCCGCCAGCGCGTCATTAAGGGTGTTCAATTTGGACTGTCCCTGAATCGACAGCACTGTGTGCCTGGCACTCGCCAACAGGCTACGGCTCATGCTTAAACGTTGATGCGGCACGGTCGGTGCCAGCATCGGCCAGCAACGACGCGGATTATCCACATCCAGGGCGGCAGCCAGATTCGGGCTGTTTGGAAACAGGGACGCGGTATGCCCGTCGTCGCCCATGCCCAAAATCAGCACATCAATCGGTGACAACTCTGCCAAGGCTTGATCCGCGTGCTCGGCAGCGTCTTCCAACGTATTGGCCGCGTTATACAGCCCCACAAACCGTGCTTTGGTCGCAGGGCCCTGCAGCAAATGTTTTTTAAGCAAGCCGGCATTGCTGTCGTCATGTTCAACCGGCACCCAGCGCTCATCTGCCAGACTGACGACAACCTTGGACCAATCAACAGGCTGCTTGATCAGGCTCTGGAAAAACGCTACCGGGCTGCGCCCTCCAGACACCACCAAGGTCGCCACGCCTTGACGGGCAATGGCCTCATTCAATTGAGCAGCAACCGTTTTTGCCAGTTCTTCAGCCAATTGGGCCGGTGTTTTGAACGTATGCGCGTGCACACCTTCTGGCAGCTTCAAATCAGATATCACCATACCAAGACCTCCCGTCACGGGTTATCAGTGCAATGGAGCTCATCGGCCCCCAAGAGCCAGCCGCATAGGGCTTGGGCGCATCGCCCGACTTCTTCCACCCTGCTATCAACTGGTCGCACCACTTCCATGCCGCTTCAATTTCATCTTTGCGTACAAACAGGTTCTGATTGCCGCGCATCACTTCAAGCAAGAGACGCTCATAGGCGTCAGGAACCCGCTCACTGCGATAAGTGTCGGAAAAATTCAGTTGCAGCGGACCGCTGCGCAATTGCATGCCTTTATCCAGACCTTGATCTTTAGTCATCACACGCAAGGAAATGCCTTCGTCCGGCTGCAGACGAATAATCAGCTTGTTACCGATTTGCAGGCGCTGTTCCGGCGCGAAGATGTAGTGCGACGGTTCTTTGAAGTGGATAACAATTTGCGACAGCTTTTGTGGCATGCGCTTACCTGTGCGCAGATAAAACGGCACACCTGCCCAACGCCAGTTACGAATATCGGCACGCAGGGCGACAAACGTTTCGGTGTCGCTCTGGGTATTGGAGTTTTCTTCTTCCAGATAGCCCGGCACCGACTGGCCTTCGCTGTAACCGGCAATGTACTGACCGCGTACGACCTGCGTCGTCAGCCCTTCCGGTGTGATTGGCGCCAGCGCCTTGAGCACCTTTACTTTCTCGTCACGAATGCTGTCCGCCGACAGATCCGCGGGTGGGTCCATGGCGATCAGACAGAGCAACTGCAACAAGTGGTTTTGAATCATGTCGCGCAGTTGGCCAGCCTTGTCGAAATAACCCCAGCGCCCTTCAATGCCGACTTTCTCGGCCACGGTGATTTCAACGTGAGAGATATAGCGTTGGTTCCACTGGGTTTCAAACAGGCTGTTGGCAAACCGCAACGCAATCAGGTTTTGAACCGTATCTTTGCCCAAATAATGGTCAATGCGGTAAATACGGTTTTCCGGAAAGTACTGCGCGACAGCATCGTTGACTTTGCGCGAGGACTCGAGGTCCGAGCCGATAGGCTTCTCTAGCACGACGCGGGTATTTTCAGCCAGACCGACCTTTGCCAGGTTTTCGCAAATCGCCCCGTACACAGCTGCAGGCGTAGCGAAGTAGGCAATCAGACGCTGAGCCGTGCCCGCCTGTTCCGCTAACGACACATAGTCGTGCGGATTAAGAAAGTCCACATGCAGGTAATTCAGACGCGCTAGAAAGCGGGTCAGTACGTCCTCTTCGATTTCCTTGCTGCCCACATACTGGCGCAGTTGACTGTCGATGCGCGCCAGATGCGTCAACGCGTCGCCGGGCTCACGAGCCAATGCGAGAATTCGCGTGTCGTCATGTAAAAGACCGGCACGATCCAGCTGATACAAGGCAGGAAACAGCTTGCGCAAGGCCAGATCGCCCAAGGCGCCGAACAAGGCAAAGGTGCACGGTTCAACCGTTATCGAAGGCATGATGTTGGTTCTTTTATCAAGTTAAGCTACAAATACCTTTTTTCAAGGCATCACTCAAGGAAAAATGTAGTAATAAACACAACATTTTCTCAAAATACAGAATCTTACTAGTGGTCATTACACACCATCAGTAGGATAGGCCACCTTACAGGGTCGCTTAAGTGCGGCGCTCTTTGCATCGCTGAACCTAGGATCATAAATGGACCGCGTGCGAAATTTACTCGAACAAATCAAAGGCCGCCTCGAAGAGCTGAATAAAGCTGAGCGTAAAGTGGCTGAAATCATCTTGCAGAACCCGCAGCAAGCGACCCGATTCAGCATCGCGGCGCTTGCCCAGGCAGCGTCAGTCAGTGAGCCTACGGTTAATCGCTTTTGCCGTTCATTCGGCGTCAGCGGCTATCCGGAACTGAAACTGCAACTGGCGCAAAGTCTGGCCAGTGGTGCGGCTTATGTCAGCCGCGCCGTGGAAGAAGACGACGACCCTGAAGCCTATACCCGCAAGATTTTCGGCAGCGCCATTGCGTCTCTCGACAGCGCATGCCAAGCCCTGGACCCCAACCTTATCAGTCGCGCTGTTGATTTGCTGATTCAGGCGCGTCAGATCCACTTTTTTGGTTTGGGTGCCTCGGCTCCGGTGGCGCTGGATGCCCAACACAAGTTCTTCCGGTTCAACCTCGCCGTCACGGCTCATGCTGACGTGCTGATGCAGCGCATGATTGCCTCAGTGGCGCACACGGGCGAGCTGTTCGTGATTATTTCCTACACGGGGCGGACGCGAGAGTTGGTGGAAGTGGCGCGTATTGCACGGGCCAATGGCGCATCTGTGCTGGGCCTGACTGCCGAAAACTCACCACTGGCCAAAGCCAGCACCTTGAGCCTGAACATTCCGCTGCCTGAAGACACCGACATCTATATGCCGATGACTTCGCGCATCATCCAGCTGACAGTGCTGGATGTATTGGCGACCGGCATGACCTTGCGCCGTGGCGTGGACTTTCAGCCACACCTGCGCAAAATCAAGGAAAGCCTCAATGCCAGCCGTTATCCGGTGGGCGATGAGTTTAATTAAGACGCTTCACGCACCACACAACCCCGCCCGCGCCTGCAAACTCAAATGCGCTTGTTCACCGGGAGCAAGCGCCTGGCTGTGAGTGCCACCACTGGTGGATTCGACACACACAAAGCCCATCACTTCATTCCAGCTCACGCCCAGCAGAGGGCGTTTGCCGGGATGCCACACCACAGTATTGGCAGTGTCGCCGGTGTCGATGCTCAACGCCCGTTGCCAGGCATAATCATTGAGCTGCATTTCCCCCTCTTGCTGGAACACGCGCTGGCAACCGCCCTCCACTCTTAACTCGCCTTCCTGCTGGCAGACTTGACGATTCAACTGATCATAACCCTGCGCCCCTTCGAGCCCAGACAGCGCTACCTCAGCAACGTCGCCAATGCGCCAATACGCGCGCAAGGCCTGACTCACCTGGCACGGCTCATCATCCTGATGTTCGGTGCTCAGGCGCAGGTCCATCTCCTCCCCCAGCCGCGCATGCAAATCAACCTGCCAGTCACACAACTGCAAGCGCCAGTGCAAGGAAACCCCGTCATCATCTGAACTGCTGTTCAACAGTTTCCAGTCGATCAAACGCGCCCAGCCATGGGAAGGCCACGCATTCTCGCTGGGATGACGTCCATACCAGGGCCAGAAAATGGGAACCCCCCCACGGATTGCCCCCACTTGAGGCCACTTGGCAGCACACCACAGCCAGGGCTTTTGACCGGTCGGCTGAAAGTGCAGTAATTGCGCGCCCTGACGACTGAACACGGCTTGGCAATGCGGGTGATCAATGACCAAAACATCGCGTTGCTGAAAGCGCTCCCACTGGAAGATCGGTTGCTCGCGCTTGGATTTATAAAAGCGGTGAAGTGGATTCTCATGCATGTGCCGCGGTCCTGAAATCACGCGGGTCTGCCCGCAGGAGGTGCCGTACTGAAAAAAAAACGGACAGCTAATGCTGTCCGTTCGGGCAATATCGATGCCTAGAGTAAACGACTTAGAACGCCGCTTGAATCTTCAGACCACCGACAATTGCGTTTTCTACTTGCGACACGCCGCCCGGGTGCTTGATGTACTGCACGTTAGGACGCAAGGTCAGCCAATTGGTCATGTGAAAACCATAGTTGACCTCAACGTTGTACTCCGTGTGCTGCACGGGCTGATACAACGGATTGTCGTAGTTGGATATATCGTTGTAAGCATTAAGCAGGCGCTCACCTTTGGTTACGTCGTTATTGACGTGAATGCGCGCAACACCGATACCCACATCGTCTTTTGGACGAGAATCAAAGGGGCCTTTATAAACCAGCATCAACGACTGATAGTTGTCGATCATGTTGGTGTCTTTATCATGGAACGTGGCGTTAGCCGCAAAGTTCAGACCACGCGAAGCATCACCGTTATGAGTGGTCAGTTGCTGTTGCACGACCAACCAGTAACCGTACTTGCTGTCGTGACTGCGGAAGGCGTTGCCGGAAATGACTGCATCCTGACCGTTCACGTCTTTGCGAACGTCATCCGCATCGGCGGTACTTTTGTAGTAGCCGACACGGTATTCGCCAGGCAGACCATTGACCTTGGGCGACCACACCAGCTCAACCGGAAGCACAGTACCTTTAGTACCGCTGCCGCTCAGCTTGAATGCGTTGCCGGACTCCAGTTGCGACGGGTTCATATTGTAGGCGCCGATTTGCGCATAGAACTCAGGCGTGATGTTGTACTTCACCCGCAGGGCCGCAACACTGACTGGCCAGTTATACCAAACACCGCCGTCATAATCGCCCACTTGAGAGCCACACAACGACAAGCTCTGGAAGTCACAAGGGAATGAGTTGAAGTCTTCGCCTTCACCGAAGTAACCGGCTTTAACATCCAGCTTGCCATCGAAGTACTTTTGTTTGATCCATAGCTGGGTCAAACGTACAGTTTGGCCACGGCCCCACACTTCTTGAGAAGAACTCAGTGTGCCAACGCGCGGATCGCCAATACGGTCATTGGAAATGTTATTGCCTTGACGGGCAGTAATCATTGCCTTGAACTCGGTATCTTTCCAGCCCAGGATCTTTTCAAGATCCATTTTGACACCAAGACCGTATTGATCGCTGTATCGTGCGGTGGTGTTCTTGTTGTAGCCCCCCTTCAGGTTGCTACCCATCTCACCCACGTAATCCAGTGTAAAGTCATACCCTTTTTCAAGCAGCTCGGTGCGAGTGCCGCCCCAGTCACCGAGCATCCATTTGGAGTCTGCGCTGAAGGGTTCTTCAGCAGCAAAACTGTTGCTGGCACAAAGCCCTAGCGATGCAATTGTCAAAAGCTGGAGAGCCAGTCCCGGGCGGGTCATTCGGTTGTACATCCCATATTCCTCAAATTTCTTTATTCGACTGTGTACGGGGTATAGCTCAAACAGAGCAGGCAGCAAGTTATCTGCCTAAACTCGAGACGCTTGAACTACGCCACGCATTCTTGAGGCACACACAAGGCCCTGAGACGTTCACCAGTATTAGCATCAAATAGTAACACCTTACTGGAATCGAACTGTAGGGTTAGATTTTGGCCGGAGTCAGGAGCAGAATCCGGTGTCAAACGACAGCAGACCTTAGTGTTATTGATGTTTACAAAAACCAAAGTATCAGGCCCCGTTGGCTCAACAACTTGAACTTCTGCACGCAAAGTGGGCAAGTGGGTGAGTTCATTAGACGCCAATACTATCTGCTCGGGGCGAATGCCCAAGATCAACTCTCGGTCCTCCAACCCCGCTTCGCTTAAGGCCAACGGCAACTCGCACCGTGACTGTCCGCTTTCAAGTACCGCCCGCAAACCGTCATCCTGGCGCTGCAAGCGCACCGGAATAAAGTTCATCGGCGGTGAACCAATAAAACTGGCGACAAACAGGTTGGCCGGGTCGTTATAAATCTGCTTCGGCGTACCAAACTGTTGAATGATCCCGTCTTTCATGACCGCCACTTTATCGCCCAGTGTCATGGCTTCGATCTGGTCATGCGTGACATACACGGTGGTGGTTTTAAGACGCTGGTGCATCAGTTTCATTTCAGTACGCATCTCAACCCGCAACTTCGCGTCGAGGTTGGAGAGCGGTTCGTCAAAAAGGTAAATCTTGGGGCGTCGTGCCAGCGCTCGCCCCATCGCTACGCGCTGTTGCTGGCCGCCCGACAATTGACCGGGCTTGCGCTTGAGCAAGTGTTCGATTTGCAGCAACTTGGCGACACGAGCGACTTCTTCATCAATGGCTGCAGCATTCATTTTGCGGATCTTCAGACCAAATGCGATGTTGTCGCGCACGCTCATGGTCGGGTAGAGCGCATAAGACTGAAACACCATGGCGATGTCGCGGTCTTTGGGGCTCATGCCGCTGATGTCGGCGTCGTCCACCAGAATCGAGCCGCCACTGATGCTTTCAAGTCCGGCGATGCAATTCATCAAGGTCGACTTGCCGCAGCCCGAAGGCCCCACTAGGATCAAAAACTCGCCGTCGTCGATTTTCAGTTCAATGTTTTTAAGCGTATCGGGCAAGCCCTTGCCGTAGCTTTTGTTGACGTTACGTAATTCGAGCGTTGCCATGCCTTACCCCTTGACTGCGCCGGCTGTGAGCCCGCGCACGAAATACTTGCCTGCGACCACATAGACCAGCAGGGTCGGCAGCCCGGCGATCATCGCCGCTGCCATGTCCACGTTGTATTCCTTGGCGCCTGTGCTGGTGTTGACCAGATTATTCAGGGCCACGGTAATAGGCTGCGATTCGCCGCTGGAGAACACCACACCAAACAGGAAGTCATTCCAGATCTGTGTGAACTGCCAGATCAGGCAGACCATAATGATCGGCGTCGACATGGGCAGAATGATCAACCGGAAAATAGTGAAGAAACCTGCACCGTCCATGCGGGCAGCCTTCACTAATGCATCGGGAATGCTGACGTAATAGTTACGGAAGAACAGCGTGGTAAACGCCAACCCGTAAACCACGTGGACGAATACCAACCCCGTGGTCGTGCTGGCCAGGCCCATCTTGCCCAAGGTGAAGGAAGCTGGCAGCAGCACGGTCTGAAACGGCAGAAAGCAGCCAAACAGCAACAGGCCAAAGAACAATTGTGAGCCGCGAAAGCGCCACATCGACAGTACATAGCCGTTCAACGCACCGATCGCGGTTGAAATCAGCACCGCCGGGACGGTGATTTTGATCGAGTTCCAGAAGTAGCTGTCAACGGTAGCCCACGCCTTGACCCAACCAATGCCGGTGACGACGGTAGGCCAACTGAGCAAGTTGCCGGTGCTGATGTCTTCCGGGGTCTTGAAGCTGGTCAACAACATGACCACCAACGGCACCAGATACAGCAAGACGGCGAGAATAAGCACGGCGTAAATCGCCAGGCGACTCAAGCTGACGGATGATTTACCCACGAGACTACTCATGACGCTTGGCCCTTAGCTCGGAATACAGGTAAGGCACAATGATCGCGAGAATCGCACCGAGCATCAAAATGGCGCTGGCCGATCCCACGCCCATCTGGCCGCGACTGAAGGTGAAGGAATACATAAACATGGCGGGCAGATCGGATGAGTAGCCTGGGCCACCGGCCGTCATTGCGGCCACCAGGTCAAAACTCTTGATCGCGATATGCGCCAGGATCATGACCGCACTGAAGAACACAGGCCGCAGACTGGGCAGCACCACGGTCCAGTAGATGCGCGGCAGGCTCGCGCCATCAATTTGTGCAGCACGAATGATCGATTGATCCACACCGCGCAGGCCGGCCAGGAACATGGCCATGATAAAGCCCGAGGCTTGCCACACCGCAGCGATCACCAGGCAGTACACCACGCGGTCAGGGTCAATCAGCCAGTCCAGCCGAAAGCCCTCCCAACCCCAGTCCCGCAGCAGTTTGTCCAACCCCATGCCCGGGTTGAGCAGCCATTTCCAGGCCGTACCGGTCACGATCATCGAAAGTGCCATCGGGTACAGGTAAATGGTTCGGATGAACCCTTCGCGGCGGATTCGCTGATCGAGGAACACCGCCAGTGTTACACCAATCACCAAGGTGATCGCGATAAACATGCCACCGAATACCGCCAGGTTTTTACTGGCCACCCACCAACGGTCGTTGTCGAACAAACGTTGGTATTGCGCCAGACCGACCCACTTGTAGGTCGGTAAAAAAGTCGAGTTAGTGAACGACAGCACAAACGTCCACAGGATATAGCCATAAAAGCCCACCAGAACGATGAACATGCTGGGCGCCAGTACCAGTTTGGGTAGCCAGCGCTGCAGGGCATCGAGCGGTGAGGCTTTGCTGAACACAGCAACAGAACTCATGGGAAAATCCATGCAGGGAAGAAAACGACAAGGCCATTACTGAATGAGTTATCAGCTCTGACAGGGAATGACTGACCCGCCATGCAGGCAAGCCCTCCAACAAGAGGACCTGCCGCATTAAGGATTACTTGGCTGACTTGACCGCAGCGCCGAGTTTTTTGGCGGTATCTGCAGGGTCGGCATTCGGGTCGTTGATGAAGTTAGTGACGACATCAAAGAACGCTCCCTGTACAGCCAGCGTGGTCGCCATGTTGTGCGCCATGCTCGGTTGCAGACCGCCGGACTTGGCGTCCGCCAGAAAGTCTTTGGCAGCCGTTTGAGCACAGGCGTCAAAGCCGTATTTACCCATGTCGTTCAGCATGTCGTTGCGCACCGGGATTGAGCCCTTGTTGATGCTGAAGACCTTCTGGAAGTCTTCACCCAAGGCAACCTTGGCGATGTCCTGCTGGCCAGCTGCAGTGCCTGCATCTTTCTGTTTGAACACCGCCAGTGAGTCGATGTTGTAGGTAAAGGCTTTGTCGGTGCCCGGGAAAGCAACGCATTGATAGTCCTTGCCGGCGACTTTGTTCGCGGCAGTCCACTCGCTCTTGGCCCAGTCGCCCATGATCTGCATGCCAGCCTTGCCGTTAATGACCTTGGCGGCTTCGAGGTTCCAGTCCTGACCTTTGCCATCAGGGTCCATGTAGGTAGCGACTTTCTTCAGCTCAGTCAGCGCCTTGACCATTTGCGGGCCAGTCAGCGTGTCGTTATCCAGATCGACCAGGGCTTTTTTGTAGCCATCCACCCCCATCACCGACAGCACCACGGCTTCGAAAACAGTGCTGTCCTGCCAAGGCTGACCACCGTGGGCAAGCGGAATAAAACCCGCCGCTTTGAGCTTGTCGCCCGCGGCGTAGAATTCTTCAAGCGTGGCAGGGGGTTTTTCGATGCCGGCTTTTTTGAACACTTCAGGGTTGATCCACAGCCAGTTGACGCGGTGGATGTTCACCGGCACCGCCACGTAATCACCTTCGTACTTCACCGTGTCCGAGACTTTCTTGTCGAGCAGCCCGTCCCATTTTTCGCTCTGGGCGACTTTTTTCAGTACGTCTGTGTCGAGCAAACCCGTGGACGCCCATTCCTGAATATCGGGGCCCTTGATCTGCGCCATGCCAGGTGGATTGCCCGCAACGGCACGGCTTTTGAGTACGGTCATGGCCGTGGCCCCACCACCACCGGCGACTGCGCCGTCCTTCCAGGTGAAGCCGTCTTTTTCAACTTGAGACTTGAGGACATCAACAGCGGCTTTCTCGCCACCCGACGTCCACCAATGCACCACTTCCACCGTGCCTTTGGAGTCGGCGGCGTAGGCGTTCAAAGGAAAGAGAGAGGCGAGAGAGACGAATACCGCGAGGCGGCTGAATGAATTCATGAGATGACCTTTCTTGTTGTTATAACTGAGCAAGTCTTTTGCTTGCGCTTGTTATGAGTGTATCCATCGCTAAGCCCACTCACGTAACGAACAGACGTACAAATGTCACCATCCTGTGACAGTTAAATTCAGTCTGGATTTTTTTCAATAAAAACAAGAACTCTGCCCTGACGCCACTCTAAAGATGAGCCTCCTTTGAAATAAAGCATTTTCCGCATTGCCTGTAGGACGCATCCCGAAGTCGTTTTCCCACGTTGTACTGGCAAAAAACTTCAGCGAGTCTGCTAGTCATCAACACGACGAAATGAACGGATGCCGACACTCATCAGGAGATGCTGAACATGCAAAAGCGTAATTTGACCCACCGCAATCACTGCTTTATTTACCCGCTCAAGGATGATGACGGTCGACCCTACGCCTGGAAAATCGATATTCAGCGCGCGGGTAAGGTGCACACGCAAATTTTTAACTTCGCCGACTATGTCAACGAATATGCAGCCCTGGAGGCCGCAGAAAGTGTGCGTAATCTGCTGGTATTAAAAATGCCGCAGGTGTTCACCTATGAAAACCGCCAGCGGGTGATGCCTAATAACACCAGCGGGCATCCGGGCGTGTATCGAGTGCAATCCAACCACGTGGACTACTGGCGAGCGACGACGCGGATTCATGGTTACAACCTGAGCAAGAGTTTTCGTATTGATCGTTATGGCAACGAAGGGGCTTTGCAACTGGCACTGCAAGAACGCGAGCGGCAATTGACGCTGTGCAGCGAACCTTATGACGTTGCTATGGAAAAACTCCAGCAGCATTTCAGCCAAACCAGCCGTTGCGTCCGCGAAAAACGAATCAAAGCCGCGATGGATAAAACTCACACATCAAAACCGCCCACTGAACACACACCAGACCCTAATCTGGAGCCCGTGCTGCCCATCAGTGCCGAGCAAGCGCGTGAGTCTATCAATCGGCATTTCGCGGCATGCATAAAGTAACGCGCAGACCACCGACACTCAGGTTTTTCAAACTGACCTCGCCTCCGTGGCTGTGCGCGATACTGCGCGCGATACCTAGCCCCAGGCCATAACCCTGCTGGTTTCCCGACAACCTGAAATGCGGCTCGAAAACTTGCTCAAGTCGCTGTTCAGGGACGCCAGGACCTTCGTCATCAACGATGAGCTTAAAAGCATTGTCGTTGTCTTCAATGCACAAATGGGCGATTTGCCCGTACTTGAGGGCGTTATCGATCAAGTTGCCCATACAGCGACGTAAAGCCAACGGCTTGCCTGAGTATGGTCTCAACGCTTTGCCGTGCAGGGTCACACGGCCATTTCCCTGGGGGAGCAAGTAAGGCTCGATCAAACAATCGAGCAACACATTGAGGTCGACGGGTTCGATGTTTTCGTGAATGTCGGTGTCTTTCACACATTGCAGCGCGCCTTTGACCAGCATTTCAAGCTCATCCAGATCGCGACCGAACTTATGCTGCACCTGCTCGTCCTCGAGCAGCTCCACCCGCAATCGCAAGCGGGTGATGGGCGTACGCAAGTCATGGGAGATTGCACTGAACAATTGGCTGCGCTCGGTCAAATACCGGCTGATGCGGGCACGCATGCTGTTAAACGCGCGCCCCACTTCAACGACTTCACTGCCGCCGCCTGTTTCAACCGGCTTGAACTCATCCTCCCCCAACGACATATCCCGCGCCGCGCGCGCCAGACGCTTAAGCGGACGACTTTGCCAATGCACCAGCAAACCGATGAAAAGCAACAGGAAGATACTGCTCAGGGCGATAAACCAGACCTGCACCGCTGGCAAACCTTCTTCTTCAAGGCTGGTGTAAGGCTCGGGCAGTAATGAGGCAATGTACAGCCACTCACCCGGCGCCATCTGGATTTGCGTGACCAATACGGGCGGGTTGACCGGCTCCAGAGTCAGGGCAAAGTGCGCCCAGGAGCGCGGTAGCTCTTCCAGCTTGAGACCCGCATTGAAGATGCGTAAATCATTTGGGCTGACAAATTTCACGGACACGTCCGCATCAGGGCCCAGGGATTGACGCAGCACTTGGTCCACCGCATCCAGTACCGCTTGTTTGCGGGCAGTGGGCGGTAATGTCGGCATCCCCAAAGGCTTGTCATTGAGGCTCACGAAAAAACGTGTGCCGCCCATGCTGCGCATTTGATCCAGCACCAGCGGGCGATAAGCCAAGGGCAGTGAGCGCAAGTAGGTCACGGTGGCGGTCATGGAGCGCGCAAGGCTGCGGGCACTGGTCACCAGGCCTTCCAGTTGCGTGGTGCGCAATTGTGACAACCAGATAGCACTCGACAAGGTTTGCGCCAACACAATGGCCAGCAGCGTCAGCAGCAACATGCGTCCCAACAAAGAACGCGGCACACGCACTTTACGAAAGAATTTAAAGGCCATGAACGGCTGAGACCTGCGCCGCTAATTGGTAACCACTGCCGCGAACGGTACGAATCAATCGAGGCGGCTTGTCGGTATCGCGCAGGCGTTGACGCAAGCGGCTGACCGCCATGTCGATGATCCGATCCAGCGGCATCAGCTCGCGGCCCCGGGTGGCGTTGCCGATCGTGTCGCGATCAAGGATCTGTTGGGGGTGATCCAGAAAAAGCTTGAGCAATGCAAAGTCAGCCCCGGACAGGATGACTTCTTCACCATCGGCATGAAACAGGCGATGGGTCACGGTGTTTAGACGCCACTCGTCAAACGTTAATATTTCGCTTCCCGCCGGCGCCCCGGCGCTTGCAAATTGTGCGCGGCGCAATAACGCTTTAATGCGCGCCTGAAGCTCACGGGGGCTGAAGGGTTTACCCAGATAGTCGTCAGCGCCCAGCTCAAGGCCGATGACCCGGTCCGCTTCGTCGGAACTGGCGGTCAGCATGATGATGGGGGTCTGGGCAAAGCGCGCGTGTTGGCGCACCCAGCGACACAGGCTAAATCCGTCCTCGTCGGGCAACATCACATCCAGAATCAGCAAATCACAGGGTAGTGTTTCCAGCGCCTGGCGAAAGCCTGCACCATCGCCCACGGTATGCACCACAAACCCCGCACGGCTGAGGTATTGGTCAAGCAGTTCTCGAATATCTTGATCATCATCGACCAGCAAAATGGATTTGCCATGAGCGCTCATCGTGGTGTTCCTTATTGTTATAGATGCCCCGCAGCCCCATTGAGCAGGTTGCTACACATCGTCGGCTGCGATTGGGCGCGCAGCCCACCTACAACCTGATCGCCCACTACCCCTGGCACACTAAAGTGCCTGGCTTACGACGGCAGCGCCATTGATCTCAGCTGTCAAGCAAACGCCTGTTGCAACGCCACACCCGCACCGATCAAACCGCAATACGGCGCCGTCACCAGCCATACCGGAATACCCTTGAGGTAATCACTCATGCACCCCTTGTCGGCAAAACTTCGGGTAAAGCCGCTGGCCAGAAAAATATCGGCAAAGCGCGGAATCACCCCACCCACGATATAAACCCCGCCTCGACCACCGACCGTCAGTACGTTATTACCTGCCACACGTCCCAACCAGCAACTGAAGTGTTCCAGCACTTGCAACGCAACCGGATCCCCTTCCAGCGCGGCCGCCGTGATGGCCCGGTCGCTGTCCAGCACAGGCGTATGGCCATCGACCGCGCAAATCGCACGATAGACACGGGGCAAGCCGCTGCCGCTCAAGATGGACTCGGCACTGACATGGCCGATTTCAGCGTAAATGTGTTGCCACAACTGCACTTCGCGCGGGTTGCTCATGGGAAGGTCGACGTGACCGCCCTCCCCCGGCAATGCCATAAATTCACCGCTGTCCAAACGCAGCAGCGTGCCCACTCCCAAGCCGGTGCCTGGCCCGATCACGACCGCAGGTCGCGACGGTTCGACAACGCCGGGACAGACCTGGCGCACGTCGTCAGGTTGCAAACGGGTCATGCCCAACGCCATCGCACTGAAGTCATTGATCAACAGCAGGTTATCGACCTGCAGTTGCTGGCAAAACGCCGCTCGACTCAACCGCCAATGGTTGTTGGTAAAGCGGAACTCGTCGCCACTGACCGGCCCGGCGACGGACAAGCACACCGAACCTAACGCGCCCGGCGCTAAATCCAGACCGCTCAGGTAAAGCGTGATGGCGTCCTCGGGGCATGCAAAATCAGCCGTCGCCAGAACCTGAACCGAATGCAACTGGTCGTTTTCCCATAAGGCAAACCGAGCGTTAGTACCGCCTATATCACCGACCAGCGCGAGTTTCATTTCAAGGTTTCCAGAGACGAGGTGAAGGTGCTGGCGCCCTGTTCGGCTGAACTGAAGGCCTGGCGCATGAATGCAAACAACTCGCGCCCCGTGCCGACGGCATTGCTCAGCGTGCCGACTGCTGGAGTACGTGCGGCGAATTCTGCCTCATCCACCAGCAGTTGCAACGTACCTTTCACGCCATCGACACGGATCATGTCGCCGTCACGCACTCTCGCCAACGCGCCCCCCACCGCCGCTTCGGGGCTGACATGGATGGCCGCCGGGATTTTGCCAGACGCACCGGACATCCGCCCGTCAGTAATCAGCGCGACTTTGAAGCCGCGGTCCTGCAACACGCCAAGAAACGGCGTCATTTTGTGCAGCTCAGGCATGCCGTTGGAGCGTGGCCCCTGAAAACGCATGACCGCCACAAAATCGTGCTCCAGCTCACCGGCCTTGAACGCATCGGCCAGCTCCTGTTGATCCTGAAACACCCGCGCCGGGGCTTCAACAATTTGATGCTCTGGCGCAACGGCCGAGACTTTCATCACACCGCGCCCCAGGTTGCCCTCCATCACTCGCAACCCGCCCTCGGGCGAGAAGGCACGGGCCACCGGGCGCAGGATAGTTTCATCAAGGCTTTCAATCGGACCGTCGCGCCATACCAGCTCACCGTCAACCAGGAACGGTTCGCGGGTGTAGCGGCTCAGACCAAAGCCGGCCACGGTGTTGACGTTCTCGTGCAGCAAGCCCGCTTCGAGCAGCTCACGAATCAGGAACGCCATGCCGCCTGCGGCCTGGAAGTGGTTGATATCGGCTTTACCGTTCGGGTACACGTGGGACAGGGTCGGCACCACTTCAGACAGGTCGGCCATGTCTTGCCACGTGAGCTGGATACCCGCCGCCATGGCGATGGCTGGCATATGCAGCGTGTGGTTGGTCGAACCGCCGGTAGCGTGCAGCGCCACAATAGAGTTGACCAGCGAGCGCTCGTCAACGATCTCGCCCAACGGCATGAAGTTGCCACTTTGCTTGGTCAGACGGGTGATCTGGTGGGCGGCTTCGCGAGTCAGCGCATCGCGCAACGGTGTGTAGGGGTTGACGAAAGAAGCGCCCGGCAAGTGCAGCCCCATGACTTCCATCAGCAACTGATTGGTGTTGGCCGTACCGTAAAAGGTGCAGGTGCCAGGGCTGTGGTACGACTTCATCTCCGACTCCAGCAGCTCTTCGCGACTGGCTTTGCCTTCAGCGTAGCGCTGACGAACATCGGCTTTTTCTTTATTCGAAATACCCGACGGCATAGGCCCGCCCGGCACAAAAACAGTGGGCAGATGACCAAAGCGCAGCGCCCCGATCATCAACCCCGGCACGATCTTGTCACAAATACCCAG
This sequence comes from Pseudomonas sp. 2024-210, assembly GCF_045062345.1. Classification (NCBI taxonomy): domain Bacteria; kingdom Pseudomonadati; phylum Pseudomonadota; class Gammaproteobacteria; order Pseudomonadales; family Pseudomonadaceae; genus Pseudomonas; species Pseudomonas sp. 2024-210. Next base: position 106,635 of record NZ_JBJGEJ010000001.1, read on the forward strand.
CATCATTGCGGCATCGAACATGTTGTGCGACAGCGCGACAGCCGTCGACAGCGCAATCACTTCGCGGCTCAGCAGACTCAGCTCCATCCCCGCTTCACCTTGAGTCACGCCATCGCACATGGCCGGTGTGCCGCCGGCAAACTGCCCCACCGAGCCCATTTCACGTAGGGCTTGTTTGATTTGCTCAGGGAAATGTTCGTAAGGCTGATGCGCTGAGAGCATGTCGTTATAAGAAGAAACAATGGCCACGTTGGCCGCGTTCATCAGGCGCAGGTTGTTTTTATCATCCGTACCGCACCCGGCTACGCCGTGAGCGAAGTTGGCACATTGCAGCTTGCCGCGTTGCGGACCGTCGCTGGCCGCGCCGCGAATCAGCGTCAGATACGCCTCGCGGGTCGCTCGACTGCGGGCAATAAGACGCTCGGTGACTTCAAGAACGCGGGGATGCATGTGTTGAACTCCAGGCTAACGGATGTGGCGACCTGTACGTGTCCTATGCTGACCGAAGGCGCGGTGACGCCGACTCAATCATTCGGACCCGTTGATTCAGGTCACTCGTTGTAGATAAAACAAAATATTGCCACTTAAATGGCTTGTTTTCTATTTTTATGAGAATAATCTTGTAATTCCAACAACAAATCGAGGCAGGCGCTTCCCATGACTCTACGAATCGCAATCAATGGTTTTGGCCGTATCGGCCGCAACGTCCTGCGTGCACTGTATACCCAAGGCTACCGTCAAGACCTGCAGATCGTCGCTATCAACGATTTGGGTGACAGCTCGATTAACGCTCATCTGCTCAAATACGACACCGTTCATGGCACGTTTGACGCGACCGTAGAGCACGATCAGGAGAGCCTGACCGTCAACGGTGACCGTATTGCCGTCAGCGCCACCCGCAACCCGGCAGAACTGCCATGGGCTGCGCTGAAGGTGGACGTCGTATTTGAATGCACCGGGTTGTTCACTGAGCGCAGCAAAGCCGAAGCGCATATTAGCGCCGGCGCACGCAAAGTGATTATCTCTGCCCCGGGTAAAAATGCCGATGCGACTGTGGTCTATGGCGTTAACCACGATATTTTGCGCCAATCGCATCAAATTATTTCCAACGCCTCCTGCACCACTAACTGCCTGGCACCGGTTGCGCAGATCCTGAATCGCGAGTTCGGCATTGCCAACGGCCTGATGACCACCATCCACGCCTACACCAACGATCAGAACCTGACTGACGTCTACCACAAAGATCTCTACCGCGCGCGTTCGGCCACGCACAACATGATCCCGAGCAAAACCGGTGCCGCTGAAGCAGTAGGCCTGGTATTGCCGGAGCTGGCGGGCAAGCTGACCGGCATGGCGGTGCGCGTTCCGGTGATTAACGTGTCACTGGTCGACCTGACTATTGAGCTCAAGCGCGAAGCGACGGCAGATGAAGTCAATGCGGTCTTTAAAGAAGCCAGCCAACATTCGAAGGTACTGGGTTACAACACCTTGCCGCTGGTGTCGAGCGACTTCAACCACAACCCGCTTTCGTCGATTTTTGATGCCAATCACACCAAAGTCAGCGGCAAACTGCTGAAAGTCCTGGCGTGGTACGACAACGAATGGGGCTTCTCCAACCGCATGCTCGACAACTGCCTGGCGCTGCACAACGCGGAGTAACGCGATGATCGGCATCAGTTTCACGACGGCCACTCTGGCGACGCGCAAGCGTATCGCCCTGGTGGCCCACGATAACTGCAAGGGCTTTTTGCTGGGCTGGGCCGAACGTCACAAAACCCTGCTCAGCCAGCATGACCTGTGCGCAACAGGCACCACGGGCTTGTTGTTGGGTCAGCGCCTGGGCTTGCCGATTGAAAGCATGATCAGCGGCCCCTTGGGGGGTGATCAGCAAGTCGGCGCACGTATCGCCGAGCAGCGGGTGGATATGCTGGTGTTCTTCTGGGACCCTTTCGAGCCCCAGCCGCACGACCCGGACATCAAGGCGCTGCTGCGGGTTGCTGCGGTATGGAACATCCCCGTGGCGTGCAATGAATGCAGTGCCGACTTTTTAATCAGCAGCCCGTTGATGGGGCAGCCGCATACGCATCGCGTCCCCGACTACAGCGCGTATTTGAAGGGCCGGGTTTAGAGCGCATTGACCTTAAGCCTGCAATCACTCGTCACGACGGCCATTGCGTAGTCGCTGACGAGGCACGAAGGCGGCGAGCGTCCCGAAGGGCCTTCAATCTATCAGGGCAGCAACGCCAGCCATCGCTGCTCATCAGGCAGTGCAACTTCTGTATCCCCCCCTCTTAGCAAAACATTACTTGACCAACACTACAGATGATAAGCATTATCATTCGCTAAAAATCGGTCGGGTAGTACAGTGAGTCAGTCCCACTTCAATCAAGTCTTCCTTACTCAGCGGGAAAGTTTACTGCGCACGTTACAGCGGATGGTGAATAACCACAGTACCGCCGAGGACTTGTTGCAAGAGACCTACTTGCGCGTCGCCCGTGCCCTCAACGACCGCACCGTTGAGCACCTTGAGCCTTTTGTCTTCCAGACCGCCCGCAACCTGGCGCTCGACCATCTGCGCGCTCGCCGCATTCAATCGCGTACGGTGGTCGAAGATGTGTCCATGGAGATCATTGAAGGGGTGGCTTCTCCCCTCAGCACCCCCGAAGAAGCCCATCAAGCCGCGCAACTCCTGGAGCGTTTGAGTGTGAGCCTGAGCCAGTTAACGGCGCGTCAACAACGGATCTTTATCCTGAGCCGCCTGCATGGTTGCAGTTATCAAGAGATCGCCGAACAGCTGGATGTTTCCTTGAGCACCGTTCAAAAGGAACTCAAATTGATCATGGCGATCTGCATCGGGGTAGCCGACAGACTCAATCGGCCTTAATCTGCACAGCCGATTCTTGTAAGAAAGTTCTGAGACTGCCAAGGAACACCCGTGACGGATACGCAAAAATCTGCTCAAGACGTGCTGCGAGACAGCGCCATGGATCAGGCTCTGGACTGGCTGATCACCCTTGAGTGCGCGAGCGAAGAGCAAAAAGTCGCTTTTGATGCCTGGCTCAATGCCGATCCGTCACATGCTCAAGCGTTCGCCGAAGCCAGCGCGATTTGGAACGGACACTCTGTTCTTGCGGCCGCTCATACCCTGCACACCCAACAGACGCCAAGCCGGTTAAAGCGTATCAGCCGTCACTGGAAACACGTCGCAGCGGCGGCCGTGCTGGTATTGACGGTGGGTACCTACAGCAATATGCCCATGCGCCTGCAAGCCGATCATTTGACCGTGATCGGTGAGCGCCAGCGTCTGCAACTCGAAGACGGTTCCAAAGTACTGCTTAACACCAATTCTGCGTTTTCCAGCAAAGTCGTTAATGCACAGGCCAATGCACGCCTTTATCAGGGTGAAGCGTTTTTTGAAATTCCGGCCAACCTTGAGTTCCCCTTGCAGCTCGACGCCGGCCCAGTTCGCGTCAGCGTGCGCGATACCGCCTTTGCCGTGAGCTATCTCAACGGGGAAGCGCAGGTGCGCGTCCAGCGCGGTGATGTGGAATTACGGGTCGCCAGTGTGGGCACACAAATGCGCCTGTCTGCGGGCAACAGCGTCAGCATTGGCCCCAACGGCTTCAGCAAGACCGCGAAGCTGAATCCGCAAATCGACCTGGCCTGGGTTCAGGGCCGATTAGTCTTTGAGAACTGCCCGATGGGCAAAGTACTCGATGAAATACGCCGCTATTACCCCGGCTGGATCATCAACAACAACGAAAAGCTCGCACAGGTTGCCGTCACCGGAAATTACCGACTCGACCAGCCACTGAACATCATTCGTTCCCTTGCCAGCATCACGTCCAGCAGTGTTTCGGAATTTCCGGCACTGGTGATCCTCAATTAAACACTCAACAATTAACTATTTTTTTACGCGATAGCCGCAGGTCAAACGTCTCGTAGTAGTCAATGCAACTGATTCGCATTTTGAGTCAGCTTCGCAACTAATAAGATTCGTTCACCACGGAGCGCTATCAATGCCCACACGTTTCAACAGCCGGACCCCCTCCAACGCCAGCACTGGCGGTTTGCACCAGTGCACATTGTCGTTGTTGACCGTCGCCATGCTTTTGGCTGGTGTACAAGCGGTCCCGGCCTTTGCCGCGTCTGATACACCGCCAGCCAGTCGCTCCGTGGGCACTTACACATTTGCCATTTCGCAGCAGCCACTCGCCTCTGCCCTGAATGACTTTACGACCGTGACCGGCTGGCAAGTGGGGCTGCCGGCAGAGTTGGCGCAGGATGTTTCGTCGCCGGGTGTACGCGGTTCGCTCTCCCCCGAAAAAGCAATGGACCACCTGCTCACCGGCACTAACCTGAGTTACCGCAAGCTGAGTGCCAACAACATCGCCCTCGAAAAGCGCAGCACCACCGGCAGCACGCTGGCCCTGCAACAAGTAACCATCAGCGCCACGCGGCAGGCACAGGACGTCAACTCGGTACCCAGCACAGTCACCGTGCATGACCGTCAAGAGCTCGACCGCGACAACGTCAACACCATCAAGGATCTGGTGCGCTATGAGCCGGGTGTATCGGTAGGCGGTGCCGGTCAGCGCGGCGGCGTCAGCAACTACAACATTCGTGGTATCGACGGCGACCGGATTCTGACCCAGATCGATGGTGTCGAAATTCCCAACTCGTTCTTCAATGGCCCCTACGCCAAAACCCAGCGTAATTACGTCGATCCGGAAATCATCAAGCGCGTCGAGATTCTGCGTGGCCCGGCGTCGGTGCTCTACGGCAGCAATGCCATTGGCGGGGCGGTGAGCTATTTCACCCTCGACCCGGATGACATCATCAAGCCGGGCAAGGACGTGGGCGCTCGCCTCAAGACGGGTTACAGCTCGGCCGACCGTAGCTGGCTCAAGTCCGGCACCGTGGCAGGCCGTGCTGGCGAGTTTGACGGTTTGCTGCACCTGAGTCAGCGCGAGGGGCACGAAACCGAATCCTACGGCGATCATGGCGGCACCGGCTTGTCCCGCACAGCTGCCAACCCGCAAGACATTAAAACCACTAACGTGCTGGCCAAGGCAGGCTGGAACTACAACGATGACGACCGTCTGGCGTTTACGTACGAAAAGTACAAGGACCGCGTCTCGGTCAATGAAAAAAGTGCTGTCGGCGGGCCTTTCAACGCAGGCAAACCACTGGGCATGTACCTTTCGCGCGAGGGTAAAGACACCATCAGCCGCGAGCGTTTCGGGCTGGAAAACAGCATGGTGCTCGACACCGCGGTGACCGATCACTTCAAGTGGAGCCTGAACTATCAAGTCGCTAAAACTGATCAGGAAACGCTGGAGGATTATTTCCCTTACACCCGTCGCGTGATGCGCTCGCGCACGACCACCTACGAAGAAAAAATGTGGGTACTCGACGCTCAGGCCGATAAAGCCTTCCACCTTGGCGACACCGATCATTTGCTGACTTACGGTGCCACCGTCAAGCACCAGAAGGTCACAGGTTCACGCAGTGGCTCGGGCACATGCCTGGCTGTGGGTCGGGGTTGCACGGCGATAGGAGCCCCAAGCCCCAGTGACTATCTGGTCAAGTCTAGCGACTTCCCGGACCCGACCATCAACACCTACAGCCTGTTTGCCCAGGACCAAATCAGTTGGAACAACTGGACCTTCATGCCGGGCGTGCGTTACGACTACACCAAACTCACACCGCACATCACCCAGGAGTTCCTCAATACCGTCAACCCTGCCCAGCAAGGCACCGTGAGCGACGACGACAAAGTCTGGCATCGCCTGTCGCCCAAGTTTGGCGTGACGTATGAGTTTAACGACAACTACACCTGGTACGGCCAATACGCCGAAGGCTTCCGCACCCCAACCGCCAAGGCGCTGTATGGCCGCTTTGAAAACCTTGAGGCGGGCTACTCCGTAGAACCGAACCCGAATCTTGAGCCGGAAAAAAGCAAAAGCTACGAGACCGGCCTGCGCGGCAAATTTGATGCAGGTACCTTCGATCTGGCGATTTTCTACAACAAATACCGCGATTTCATCAACGAAGACGCCATCACGCCCGGCTACAGCGAACTCGCCTTCCAGAGCAACAACATCAAGCACGCCACCATCAAGGGCGCTGAAGTCAAAGGCCGCCTGAACCTTGACGCCTTCGGTGCGCCACAAGGTCTCTACACGCGGGGCTCGGTGGCCTATGCCCACGGTCGCAACAACGACACCGGTCAGCCGATCAACAGCGTCAATCCGCTGACCGCCGTAATGGGTCTGGGTTACGAGCAACAAAACTATGGGGCGCTGGTGAGTTGGACATTGGTTAAACGCAAAGATCAGGTCGACGACAGCACCTTCTTCTCGCCAGATGGCACCAGCTCTCAATTCAAGTCGCCGGGCTATGGCGTCGTCGATCTGACCGGTTTCTACAAGGTCACCAAGGACGTCACCGTCAACGCGGGCCTGTACAACCTCACCGACAAGAAGTACTGGAACTGGGATGACGTGCGCGGCTATGACAGCGTCGGTGAAGCAGGCGTGCTGAACCCGGCCAACATGGACCGTCTGACGGCTCCAGGCCGTAACTTCTCGGTCAATCTGGTCTGGGACATCTAATCCAGAGACCTCATTGCGTAGTTTTTACACTGCGCAGTGAGGATTTTTTACTGTGATGCGTCTTCTTGTTCGTCTAGTTACAAAGCGCATTTCATCCTCAAGGGATATTTTCATGACCACTAAAGATTCAGCTCAGCGTCCATCCGAGCGTTCCAAGCGCCTGACCCTCGCTACCCGTGAAACTCATGACACGCTGGGCGATAAAGTCATGGGACGCGACCCGTTTGGCAGTCTCGACAACTACACCCATTTCGCGACTGCGCAGTATCTGTTCCTGACTGAACTGGCGCCTCTGCACACCGATCCACGACTGACCCAACACATTGCGCATTTGCCTGAACGATGCCGTGCCTCACAGATCAAGGCAGATCTGATAGACCTGGGTGTAGAACTGCCTGCCCCGGCTCCCGGCGCAGTGACAAACCCGAGCAAGGCGCAAGCGCTGGGCTGGGTATTTGTATCGGAAGGCTCAAAACTGGGTGCCGGAGTATTGATCAAACAGGCGCGCCTGCTGGGCCTGAGCGAAACCCACGGTGCACGCCATATGGGCGAGCCCGCCGAAGGCCGTGGCCGCAACTGGAAGAGCTTCATCGAAATGCTCGACAGCATTGAGCTTACGCCTGAGGAAGATGCCGAGCTGGAGCAAGCAGCCAACGATGCGTTCAGTCGTTTCACCTTCTTGCTGGAACAGACCTACGCGAAACAACCTGAACTGGCTTAAGCTAGCAAACCCGGTTAGCGCTCGCTGACCGGGTGTCCTTATATGCGTCCTGAGCTTATGACCTGCCAAACCCGACCCTCGTCGAAAATCGCTCGTATCCTGTTCGGCTTGCTCGCTTATATAAGCCTGGGCATTGGCCTGATCGCGATCGTGATTCCCGGCCTGCCGACCACCGAATTTATTTTGCTCGCCGCATGGGCCGCGACCAAAAGCTCCCCGCGCCTGAGTGCATGGCTTGAAAATCACCGTTTGTTCGGCCCGATTCTGAGCAACTGGCGTAATGGCAAAATCATCCAGCGCAAAGCCAAAGTCAGCGCCACCATCAGCATGCTGGTGTGCGCCGGGGTGATGCTGTACGTGCTTGATCACAACTGGCCTGTATTTCTGGCCATTGCGGGCATGAGTCTGGGCAATCTGTGGATCTGGTCGCGGCCAGAACGCCTCCCCGCCCCACCTCTATCTGTAGCAGCTGCCGAAGGCTGCGTCCGGTTGCGAAGCGACCGTAAAACCTGATGGCGCGCAGTTTGCGACAGTCACCAAGATCGCGGCGTGCCCGCTACAACGTCAACGCCCCGCTGTACAACGCATAGGCCGCCACCAGCGCCGCCACCACCACACCGGCAAAGATCACTTTTTCCCAATGCTTGAATAGCACTTGGCCTTGCTCGTGTTTGGCCTTGGCAAAAAAGACGATCCCCGGCGCGTACAACAACGCGGACAGCAACAGGTACTTGGGCCCCGCTGCATACAACAGCCACACGGCATAAATCAGTGCCACCGCGCCCACCAGCAAATCCTTGAGGCGCCGCCGACTCGCCCGCTCGTAGGTCTCACCGCGCACGCACAGCAGCACGGAATAGGCAGCCGACCACAAATACGGCACTAATATCATTGATGACGCCAGATAGATCAGCGTGGTGTAAGTCCCGGCAGACACCAGTGTAATCAGCAGAAAAACCTGAATCATCACGTTAGTCAGCCACAGGGCATTGACCGGCACACGGTTCGCGTTTTCCTTTTTCAGGAACGCCGGCATGGTCTTGTCTTTGGCCGTGGCAAATAGAATTTCAGCGCACAGCAGCGCCCAGGACAACAAAGCGCCCAACAGCGAAATGGCCAACCCGATACTGATCAGGATCGCGCCCCATTCACCCACCACATGCTTGAGTACTCCGGCCATGGAGGGATTTTGCAGTTTGGCGAGTTCAGGTTGAGTCATGATCCCCAGCGATAGCACGCTGACCATCACCAGCAGTGCCAACACCCCGAGAAAACCGATCACCGTAGCCTTGCCCACGTCCGAACGCCTCTCGGCCCTGCCCGAGTACACGCTGGCCCCCTCGATACCGATAAACACAAACACCGTGACCAGCATCATATTGCGCACTTGATCCATGACGCTGCCGAGCGCCGGGGTTTGAGTGCCCCAAAAATCCATCGTGAAGATATTGGCTTTGAAAGCGACCCCCGCCAGCACGATAAACATCACGATGGGCACCAGCTTGGCAATGGTGGTGAGCTGATTGATAAAGGCGGCCTCCTTAATGCCGCGCATCACCAAAAAATGCACCCCCCACAGCAGTAGCGATGCACAGCCGATGGCCAGCGGCGTGTTGCCTTGACCAAATGCCGGGATGAAATACCCCAAAGTGCTGAACAACAACACGAAGTAACCGACATTGCCCATCCAGGCACTGATCCAGTAACCCCAGGCAGACGAAAACCCCATGTAATCGCCAAACCCCGCCTTGGCGTAAGCGTAGACACCCGAATCCAGTTCCGGTTTGCGATTGGCCAGCGTCTGGAACACAAACGCCAATGCCAGCATCCCCACAGCAGTAATCGCCCAACCGATCAGTACGGCACCACCCGCAGCGCGCTCAGCGATATTTTGCGGCAAGGAAAAGATACCACCGCCAATCATTGAGCCGACCACCAACGCAATCAGTGCATTGAGCCGAAGCTTCTGGGTCTGCTGATCCATCGACACCTCTGAGTTTAAGTTGATGATTAATGTTTAGCAGGCTACAGGCGTTCAATGACTAAATATAGACGGGCTTGAATCGTTTAATGCAGCGCGCAATAACTTCGCTTTTTTTAATCGCAACATTATCTATTGAAACCTAAAAAACAATTCACCTGTAGATGTCCGTATTGATTTTTCGGGACAGATGAAACATGAGCCGCGCATTTGCAAATCTGAAAATACTGTCTAGCTTCAATACCCACAACACCGCAGTTAAAAGCGCAATCTTCGCTACTACAGCCTCTGAATCAGGCTTTCTCAGTGTGCTCGATAATAAAGTGCGTTATCAATTGCCCCCTCTTCGCTCTGCTGACAATGGAATGTCGTAATGCCCTGACCTAAGTCAACCGACTTAAAAAACAACGGATTATTCTTTTAGACCTCATCTCTCCTCGATTGGAGTCACTACAAATGTCTGATACTCCTGGAAAACTTCGACTGGGTGCATTGGTTGCTCTGGTAGTCGGCTCGATGATTGGCGGCGGTATCTTTTCGCTGCCGCAAAATATGGCAGCCAGTGCCGATGTCGGCGCCATTCTTATCGGCTGGGCAATAACCGCAGTCGGCATGTTGACGCTGGCTTTTGTGTTCCAGACCCTGGCCAATCGCAAACCCGATCTTGACGGCGGTGTGTACGCCTATGCCAAGGCCGGTTTTGGCGATTACATGGGTTTCTCTTCCGCCTGGGGTTACTGGATCAGCGCATGGCTGGGTAACGTCGGTTATTTCGTGCTGCTGTTCAGTACCTTGGGTTACTTTTTCCCGATTTTCGGCGAAGGCAACACGCCGGCCGCCATTATCGGGGCGTCAATCCTGCTCTGGGCTGTGCACTTTCTGGTGCTGCGCGGCATCAAGGAAGCGGCGTTCATCAACCTGCTGACCACGATTGCCAAGGTCGTGCCGCTGGTGCTGTTCATTCTGATCGCCTTTTTCGCCTTCAAACTGGACATCTTCACCAGCGACATCTGGGGCGTTAAAAACCCTGATCTGGGCAGTGTGATGAATCAGGTGCGCAACATGATGCTGGTCACCGTCTGGGTGTTTATCGGCATCGAAGGCGCGAGCATTTTCTCCTCTCGGGCCGAAAAGCGCTCCGATGTGGGTAAAGCCACCGTCATCGGCTTCATCATCGTTCTTCTGTTGCTGGTGCTGGTGAACGTGCTGTCGCTGGGCATCATGACTCAGCCTGAACTGGCCAAACTGCAAAACCCTTCGATGGCGGCCGTGCTTGAGCATGTTGTCGGTCACTGGGGCGCAGTGCTGATCAGTGTGGGCCTGATCATCTCGCTGCTGGGTGCGCTGCTGTCTTGGGTGCTGCTGTGCGCCGAGATCATGTTCGCGGCCGCTAAAGACCACACCATGCCGGCGTTCCTGAAGAAAGAAAACGCGAACCACGTACCGGTCAACGCCTTGTGGCTGACCAACGCCATGGTTCAGCTGTTCCTGATCATCACGCTGTTCTCAGCCAGTACTTATCTATCGCTTATCTACTTGGCGACTTCGATGATCCTGGTGCCATACCTGTGGTCTGCAGCCTACGGCTTCCTGCTGGCGGTGCGCGCTGAGACCTACGAAAACGCCCTGGCCGAACGCAAGAAAGACCTGATCATCGGCGGTATTGCGTTGATCTATGCCATCTGGCTGATTTATGCCGGCGGCCTGAAATACCTGCTGCTCTCGGCCCTGCTGTACGCACCTGGCGCCATTCTGTTCGCCAAGGCCAAGCGTGAAAGTGGCCAACCTGTTTTCACCAGCATCGAGAAAGTTATTTTTGCGGGCGTCGTCATAGGTGCGCTCATAGCGGCCTATGGACTCTACGACGGCTTCCTGACCCTGTAACACACCTGTTTATGTTCTTTGGAGGATGACTGTAATGACCACCGAAAAAGTGAAGTACGGCGTACATTCCGAAGCCGGCAAGCTGCGCAAAGTAATGGTCTGCTCCCCAGGCCTGGCTCATCAGCGCCTGACGCCCAGCAACTGCGATGAACTGCTGTTTGATGACGTGCTGTGGGTCAACCAGGCCAAGCGCGACCACTTCGATTTCGTGACCAAGATGCGTGATCGCGGTATTGACGTACTGGAAATGCACAACCTGTTGACCGATATCGTTGCCATTCCAGAAGCGCTGGACTGGATTCTTGAACACAAAGTAACGCCCAACCAAGTGGGTGTGGGCCTGGTCAACGAGGTCAAGTCCTGGCTTAAAAGTCTGGAGCCCCGCAAAGCTGCGGAATACCTGATTGGCGGCGTGTCGGCTGACGATCTGCCCGACAGCTTTGGTGGCAAGACGATCCAAATGTTCCGCGACGTACTGGGCCACACCAGCTTTATTCTGCCGCCGCTGCCTAACACTCAGTTCACCCGTGACACCACTTGCTGGATTTACGGCGGCGTGACACTGAACCCGATGTACTGGCCTGCCCGTCGTCAAGAAACCCTACTGACCACGGCGATTTACAAGTTCCACCCTGAGTTCACCAGCGCCGACTTCCAGATCTGGTACGGCGACCCGACCGTTGACCACGGCAACGCCAGCCTGGAGGGCGGCGACGTGATGCCCATCGGTAAAGGCGTGGTACTGATCGGCATGGGCGAACGCACCTCGCGCCAGGCCATTGGCCAACTGGCGCAAAACCTGTTCAAAAATAAAGCGGTTGAACGCGTTATCGTCGCAGGCTTGCCAAAATCCCGCGCGGCAATGCACCTGGACACCGTGTTCAGCTTCTGCAACCACGACTTGGTCACCATCTTCCCTGAAGTCGTGAACCAGATCGTTGCGTTCTCCCTGTACCCCGATGAAAGCCGCAATGGCGGTATCGCCGTCGTTCAGGAGGAAGGCAGCTTCGTCGACGTAGTCGGCAAGGCGCTGGGCCTGAAAAAACTTCGCGTGGTCGAAACCGGCGGTAACGCCTTCGCCGCCGAACGTGAGCAGTGGGACGACGGCAACAACGTGGTGGCACTGGAACCCGGCGTGGTGATCGGTTACGACCGCAACACCTACACCAATACCCTCTTGCGCAAAGCCGGTGTGGAAGTGATCACCATTAGCGCATCGGAACTGGGACGCGGCCGTGGCGGCGGTCACTGCATGACCTGCCCAATCGTTCGCGACCCAATCGACTATTAATTCATTCATTGATTGCTTGCGCCTGCCCCCACAAAGGGCTGGCGCAAGCCGGTTAACCAAAAACCAAGGAGATCATCATGGCGTTTAACATGAAAGGCCGCAGCTTGCTGAGTCTGATGCACCACACTCAACGTGAGCTGCACTTTTTGCTGGATCTGTCCCGCGACCTGAAGCGCGCCAAGTACACCGGCACGGAACAGCCACACCTCAAAGGCAAAAACATTGCCTTGATCTTCGAAAAAACCTCGACCCGTACCCGTTGCGCGTTTGAAGTTGCCGCCCACGATCAGGGCGCACACGTGACTTACATCGACCCGGTTTCTTCGCAAATTGGCCACAAAGAAAGCATGAAAGACACCGCCCGCGTTCTGGGCCGTATGTTTGATGCCATCGAATACCGCGGCTTTGAACAAGCCATCGTCGAAGAACTGGCCAAGCATGCCGGTGTACCGGTGTTCAACGGCCTGACTGCTGAATTCCACCCGACACAAATGATCGCTGACGTGCTGACCATGCGCGAACACAGCGACAAGCCACTGCATGACATCAGCTACGCGTACCTGGGCGATGCCCGCAACAACATGGGTAACTCGTTGCTGCTGATCGGCGCCAAATTGGGCATGGACGTGCGTATTGGCGCACCTAAAAGCCTGTGGCCTGAAGAGTCGTTTGTAAAAGAGTGCCAGGCATTCGCCAAAGAAAGCGGCGCACGCATCACCCTGACAGAAGACCCGAAAGAAGCGGTCAAAGGCGTCGACTTTATCCACACTGACGTGTGGGTATCGATGGGCGAACCGGTTGAAGCCTGGAACGAGCGCATCAAATTGCTGCTGCCTTACCAGGTCAACTCGAACATCATCAAGGCGGCCGAAAACCCACGGGTTAAATTCATGCACTGCCTGCCAGCGTTCCACAACTGTGAAACCAAGGTCGGCAAAGACGTGGCAGAACATCACCCCAACCTCAAAGACGGCATTGAAGTGACTGAGGAAGTGTTCGAATCCCCGGTCAACATTGCCTTTGAACAAGCTGAAAACCGCATGCACACCATCAAAGCCATTCTGGTGGCAGCACTGGCTGATATCTAAGCCTCAGCGCAGGAGCGGGCCTGCCCGTTCCTGCTGTTCTAATTTGCCTTTCAATAAGGACATTATCTATGCGTATCGTCGTAGCACTGGGCGGTAACGCCCTACTGCGTCGCGGTCAGCCCATGACCGCTGAGAATCAACGCGAAAACATCCGCACCGCTGCCGCACAGATCGCCCGCATAGTTCCTGGCAACGAACTGGTCGTGGCTCACGGTAATGGCCCGCAAGTGGGACTGCTGTCGTTGCAGGCCGCCTCCTACACCGAAGTCGCCCCTTACCCGCTGGATGTGCTCGGTGCCGAAACCGAAGGCATGATCGGTTACATGATCGAGCAAGAGCTGGGTAATGTACTGCCCAAGGAAGTGCCCTTCGCTACCTTGCTGACCCAGACTGAAGTTGACCCAAAAGACCCGGCCTTCCAGAAACCGACCAAACCGATCGGCCCGGTCTATTCCGAAGAAGAGGCCAAGCGCCTTGCCGCCGAAAAAGGCTGGGTAATTGCCCCGGACGGCGACAAATTCCGTCGTGTGGTGCCCAGCCCAAAACCCAGGCACATTTTTGAAATTCGCCCGATCAAATGGCTGCTGGAAAAAGGCACCATCGTGATTTGTGCGGGGGGTGGCGGCATTCCGACCATGTACACCGAGGACGGAAAGCTGCAAGGTATTGAAGCCGTTATTGACAAAGATCTGGCCTCGTCGCTGCTGGCGCAAGAACTCAAAAGCGACTTGCTGGTCATCGCCACGGACGTGACTGCCGCCTTTATCGACTGGGGCAAACCCACGCAAAAAGGCATCTCTCATGCCCACCCGGATGAGCTGGAAAAACTCGGCTTCGCGGCCGGTTCGATGGGGCCTAAAGTAGAAGCAGCCTGCGAATTTGCCCGTAAAACCGGCCATACCGCCGTCATAGGCGCACTGGCGGATATTGAAGCAATCGTTCAAGGTAAAGCAGGCACTCGCGTCAGTACCGAGAAGCCAGGTATCACCTACTTTTGAACCAGAGGGCGGGCCGCAGGGCCTGCCCTTTACCCTTATGCCTCAAGGAGTTCCGCTATGGCTTCGTTCGAACCCGGACACTTGCACATCCATCGAGAACCGCTGCAACCTGGCGATTTCGGGTACGACATACACATTGAATACAAGGTCGTTCAAGATCCCGAAACCGGTAAAGCGATGCAATTCGATATGCATGGCCAAATCAAAGGCAAAGAGTTTAAGGAGTCATTTACCCTGCCCAAGGATCTGGCCTTCAACTTTGCGCATGATGCCTTTCAGATAGCGGTAAAACACGGCATTCCCAAGACTGCGGACATCCGCGCAATGCACGGTTTCTACGACAAAATGTTTGCTGATGTGATGGCGAAGCTCAATCACAAGCCGGGTGACCCCATTGATCTCAATCATCTCGACTGACCTGTCGGATGCCCTGCTGCTCTCGTAGTCGCTGACGAGTCATGAAGGCTTTGATCGGCGGCAACGCCGCCGAACAACCGGACACTCGCAGCAATGCATGATGCGACCGTTTCGCGCTCGATTGCAGCCTTCGGCAGCGGTTACTGGTCGATGCCAATCCAGGTTTAAAGAGCCTAACTAACCGCCACATTTCACCTATCCCCCCCTCCAAGGCATACTGGCCAACCCCGCTGGCCAAAAGTAATCACCGTTCATGCGCATCCATGTCAGTTTTATCGACCGTGTCGGCATCACCCAGGAAGTCCTGGCCTTGCTCGGCGGGAGAAACCTTAATCTGGATGCCGTGGAAATGGTTCCGCCCAACGTGTACATCGACGCCCCGACCCTGAGTCAGCGGGTCCTCGATGAGTTGCGCGATGCGCTCTTCAACATCAAGGGCGTGCAGGCTGTCACGGTGGTCGACATACTTCCGGGGCAACGCCGCCACCTACAACTCGACGCGTTGCTAGCCGCCATGACCGACCCGGTGTTGGCGCTGGACAGCGACGGCCATGTGTTACTGGCCAACCCTGCACTCGTGGCGCTATACGGTCATGAGCCAACCGGAGAAAGTATCGGTGAACTGTTCAGCGACCCCGCCTTGCTTGATGTGTTGCTGAGCAATGGCTTTCGTCTTCCCCTGCGCGAAGTCACCCTCAACGGTCACCCGCTGATGCTCGACGCCACGCCGATCACCGATGCTGGCGCCCTGCTCACGCTTTACCAGCCCAGCCGTATTGGTGAACGTCTGGCGGCCCTGCATCATGACCATGCCGAGGGCTTTGACGCCCTGCTGGGCGATTCTCCGGCCATCCGCACCCTCAAGGCCCGTGCCCAACGTGTGGCCGTGCTGGACGCACCGCTGTTGATTCAGGGCGAAACCGGAACCGGCAAAGAACTGGTGGCCCGCGCCTGTCATGCCATCAGTGATCGTTTCAACGCTCCCTTTCTCGCCTTGAACTGCGCAGCGCTGCCCGAGAACCTCGCCGAAAGCGAACTGTTCGGCTATGCCCCCGGTGCCTTTACCGGCGCCCAACGCGGCGGTAAACCGGGGCTGATGGAATTGGCCAACCACGGCACGGTGTTTCTTGATGAAATCGCCGAAATGTCACCCTACCTGCAAGCCAAATTGCTGCGTTTTTTAAACGACGGCAGCTTTCGCCGGGTCGGTGGAGAACGCGAGGTCAAGGTCAATGTACGCATCCTCAGCGCCACCCACCGCGACCTCGACAAAATGGTCAGCGAGGGCACCTTTCGCGAGGACCTGTTCTACCGCCTGAATGTACTTAACCTCGCCGTCCCCCCCTTGCGTGAACGCGGTCAGGACATTCTGCTGCTGGCGCGCACATTCATGCAGCAGGCCTGCACACAGATACAACGTCCGGTGTGCCGCCTTGCGCCAGGCACCTACCCGGCGTTGCTGAGCAATCCCTGGCCAGGCAACGTACGGCAACTGCAGAATGTCATCTTCCGCGCCGCCGCCATCTGCGAAAGCACGCTGGTCGACATTGGCGATCTGGACATCGCCGGAACCTCGGTTGCACGGCAAAGTGACGGCGAAATAGAAACCCTCGAAGGCGCTGTCGAGGCCTTCGAAAAAGCCTTGCTGACAACACTGTATGTCAGCTACCCCTCCACCCGGCAATTGGCCAGCCGCCTGCATACCTCGCATACGGCCATTGCACACCGACTGCGCAAGTACGGCATCCCCGGAAAGTCATGAATCACGACTGTATCGAAATCACTCCAGTGGAGCGATTTCGATACACAAGGGTGTAGGCTCAACAGTGCAAGGCTTTGATCCGCAAAGATTTTTTTCCAACCCGGTAACTGTATCGATTTCGCTACAGCCAGCGCAGCGTACACCCCTCGCAAAACTACTTAAGCCATTGAAATATAAAGATACTTTAAAACTGGCAACCATCTTGCATTCATCTCTTCATTAAGCTCGACCTGCGCGAGCATTAACTGTGACCACCAGACGTGTCTGGCCCTGAGGAGTTTGCATGAGCGAATTGCGTTTTACTGAAGACCACGAATGGCTGCGCGCCGAAGCTGACGGCAGCATCACCGTAGGCATTACTGCGTTTGCGCAAAACGCTCTGGGCGATGTGGTGTTTGTG
Organism: Pseudomonas sp. 2024-210; assembly: GCF_045062345.1. Taxonomy (NCBI): domain Bacteria; kingdom Pseudomonadati; phylum Pseudomonadota; class Gammaproteobacteria; order Pseudomonadales; family Pseudomonadaceae; genus Pseudomonas; species Pseudomonas sp. 2024-210. Next base: position 123,794 of record NZ_JBJGEJ010000001.1, read on the forward strand.
CAACTCCCTGAGTTGCAGGACTACGACAAGGGCGCAGAAGCCGCTACGGTTGAATCGGTAAAAGCGGCCAGCGGTGTGTACATGCCGCTGGCCGGTACAGTGCTCGAAGTGAACCCGGCGCTCGATGACAGCCCGGAACTGGTCAACGAAGACCCGCTGGGTGAAGGCTGGTTCTTCCGCTTCCAGCCCGCCGATGCCAGCGCCGTCAGCAAACTGCTGGATCAAGATGCGTATGACCGCCTGATCAAAGCCAACGCCCAAGCCTGAGGAGCCGTCATGACCATCAATCTCAGCACTGCCAACGAATTTATCGCACGCCACATTGGCCCGCGTCATGCCGACGAACAGGCGATGCTCGCCACCCTCGGTTTTGACTCTCTGGAAGCGCTCAGCGCCAGCGTCATCCCGGACAGCATCAAGGGCACCAGTGTGCTCGACCTGCCCGCGGGCCAGAGCGAAGCCGATGCACTGGCCTCGATCAAAGCCATCGCAGCGAAAAACCAACTGTGCAAAACCTATATCGGCCAAGGCTATTACAACTGCCACACGCCTTCGCCGATTCTGCGTAACCTGCTGGAAAATCCAGCCTGGTACACCGCGTACACGCCGTACCAACCTGAAATATCCCAGGGCCGCCTCGAAGCCCTGCTCAACTTCCAAACGTTGATCAGCGACCTCAGTGGCTTGCCTATCGCCAATGCTTCGTTGCTTGATGAAGCCACCGCGGCTGCCGAAGCGATGACCTTCTGCAAACGCCTGAGCAAGAACAAAACCAGCCATCAGTTCTTTGCTTCCAGCCACTGCCACCCGCAAACCCTCGACGTATTGCGCACGCGGGCCGAGCCTTTGGGCATTGAAGTGGTCGTTGCGGACGAACGCGAACTGAATGATGTGTCGACCTTCTTCGGTGCGCTGCTGCAATACCCTGCGAGCAACGGCGATGTATTCGATTACCGCGAGTTGGTGGAACGTTTTCACGCCGCCAATGCGCTGGTTGCCGTTGCAGCTGACTTGTTGGCCTTGACCCTGCTGACGCCGCCGGGAGAATTTGGCGCGGACGTGGCCATCGGCAGTGCTCAGCGCTTTGGCGTACCACTGGGCTTTGGTGGTCCGCATGCGGCCTACTTCGCCACCCGCGACGCGTTCAAGCGCGACATGCCCGGCCGTCTGGTCGGTGTGTCGGTTGACCGTCATGGCAAGCCGGCGCTGCGTCTGGCGATGCAAACTCGCGAGCAACATATCCGTCGTGAAAAGGCCACGAGTAACATCTGCACTGCACAAGTGCTGCTGGCCAATATCGCCAGCATGTACGCCGTGTATCACGGCCCGGCGGGCCTGACCCAAATCGCTCAGCGCACTCACCAACTGACGGCCATTCTGGCCAAAGGTCTGAGCGATATGGGCCTGAAGGTCGAGACAGCACACTTTTTCGACACCTTGACCCTGAACATGGGCGATACCACTGCCGCGCTGCACGCCAAAGCCCTGACTCAGAACATCAACCTGCGCGTCATCAGCGATCAGCATCTGGGCCTGTCGCTGGATGAAACCAGCAGCCAGTCCGATGTTCGTGCGCTGTGGGCGCTGTTCGCCGCCGATGGCCAGGCCCTGCCTGACTTCGACGCGCTGGCCACTTCGGTCGTTGGCACCTTACCCACCGCGCTGATTCGTCAGTCTGCGATCCTCAGCCACCCGGTATTTAATCGCTATCACTCCGAAACCGAGCTGATGCGCTACCTGCGACGTTTGGCTGACAAGGATCTGGCACTGGATCGCACAATGATTCCGCTGGGTTCGTGCACCATGAAACTCAATGCTGCCAGCGAAATGATCCCGGTGACCTGGGCCGAGTTTGGCAACCTGCACCCGTTTGCGCCTGCCGAACAAAGTCAGGGCTACCAGCAACTGACCACCGAACTGGAAGCCATGCTCTGCGCGGCCACGGGGTATGACGCCATTTCACTGCAACCGAATGCTGGTTCGCAGGGCGAATACGCGGGCCTGCTGGCGATTCGAGCCTATCACCAGAGCCGTGGCGATGAACGCCGCGACATCTGCCTGATTCCGTCTTCGGCCCACGGCACCAACCCCGCCACCGCCAACATGGCCGGTATGCGGGTTGTCGTAACCGCGTGTGATGCACGCGGCAACGTCGACATTGAAGACCTGCGCGCCAAAGCCCTTGAACACCGTGATCATCTCGCTGCGCTGATGATCACCTACCCGTCGACTCACGGCGTGTTCGAAGAAGGTATCCGCGAAATCTGCGGCATCATTCATGACAACGGCGGTCAGGTGTACATCGACGGCGCCAACATGAACGCAATGGTTGGCTTGTGCGCGCCCGGCAAGTTCGGCGGTGATGTGTCTCACCTCAACCTGCACAAAACCTTCTGCATTCCCCACGGCGGCGGTGGCCCGGGCGTTGGCCCGATTGGCGTCAAATCGCACCTGACCCCTTTCCTGCCGGGGCACGGCACGATGGAACGCAAGGACGGCGCAGTCTGCGCGGCGCCTTTTGGCAGCGCGAGCATTTTGCCGATCACCTGGATGTACATCCGCATGATGGGGGGCGAAGGCCTCAAACGTGCATCGCAACTGGCCATCCTCAACGCCAACTACATCGCCCGCCGCCTGGAAGAGCACTACCCGGTGCTGTACTCGGGCAGCAATGGCCTGGTGGCGCACGAATGCATTCTGGACCTGCGCCCGCTCAAGGACAGCAGCGGCATCAGTGTCGACGACGTGGCCAAGCGCCTGATCGACTTTGGCTTCCACGCCCCGACTATGTCGTTCCCGGTGGCCGGCACGCTGATGATTGAGCCGACCGAAAGTGAATCCAAAGAGGAACTGGACCGCTTCTGCGAAGCGATGATCCGCATCCGCGAGGAGATTCGCGCCGTCGAAAACGGCACGCTGGACAAAGACGACAACCCGCTGAAAAACGCTCCGCACACAGCAGCTGAAATGGTTGGCGAATGGACTCACCCGTACAGCCGCGAGCAGGCCGTGTACCCGGTAGCGTCCTTGATCGAAGGTAAATACTGGCCACCGGTTGGCCGGGTCGACAACGTGTTCGGCGATCGCAACCTGGTCTGCGCCTGCCCGTCGATCGAGCTTTACGCTTAAAGCAGCGGCAAGTCTCAAGCTGCAAGCTGCAAGCTGCAAGAAAGAGTCATTAGCTTTTACTCCTAACTTGTAGCTTGCCCGTCTATCGAGCTGTATGTCTAAAGCAGCGGCAAGTTTCAAGCTACAAGCTACAAGTTCGAGCCATTCGGCTTTTACTTGTAGCTTGTAGCTTGTAGCTTGCAACTGCTCCCACCGGGAGCCCCTATGTCGTTAAGCGTGTTCGACCTGTTCAAGATTGGCATCGGCCCTTCCAGCTCCCATACCGTCGGTCCCATGCGCGCAGCCGCGCGCTTTGTCGAAGGTTTGCGCCGTGATGAGCTACTGCCAGACACCGCCTGCGTAAAAGTCGAGCTGTATGGCTCACTGGGCGCTACCGGCAAAGGGCATGGCAGCGACAAAGCCATATTGCTGGGCCTGGAAGGCGAACACCCGGACACCGTTAACACTGACACCGTGGCCGAACGTCTGGCCACGATCCGCAGCAGCGGGCGCTTGAACCTGCTGGGCGAACACCCCATCGATTTCAATGAAAAGTCGCACTTGGCGATGATTCGAAAACCGCTGCCCTACCACCCTAACGGCATGATTTTCCGCGCACTGGATGCCGCCGGTATTCAAATCCGTAGCCGCGAGTATTACTCCATCGGCGGCGGCTTTGTTGTCGATGAAGGCGCTGCCGGGGCTGATCGCATCGTCGAGGACAGTACCGAGCTGAAGTACCCGTTCAAGACCGCTAAAGACCTGCTGCGCCAATGTGTCACCCACGGCCTGTCGATCAGTCAGGTGATGATGGCCAATGAAAGTGCATGGCGCCCAGAGGCCGACACTCGAAGGGGGCTGCTCAACATTTGGCAAGTCATGCAGGACTGCGTAAGCGCGGGTTGTCGCAACGAAGGCATTTTGCCTGGAGGCTTGAAGGTCAAACGACGGGCCGCCGCCCTGCACCGTCAATTGTGCAGTAACCCCGAAGCCGCGTTGCGCGATGCCCTTTCGGTGCTCGACTGGGTGAACCTGTATGCGCTGGCGGTCAATGAAGAAAACGCCAACGGCGGGCGCGTGGTGACCGCACCCACTAATGGCGCGGCCGGGATCATTCCCGCCGTGCTGCATTACTACATGCGCTTTATTGGCGGTGCCGATGAAGACGGCGTGGTGCGCTTTATGCTCACGGCCGCTGCCATTGGCATTTTGTACAAGGAAAACGCCTCGATCTCAGGCGCCGAAGTGGGCTGCCAAGGCGAGGTTGGGGTGGCCTGTTCGATGGCTGCCGGGGCCTTGTGTGAAGTACTGGGCGGAAGCGTGCAGCAGGTTGAAAACGCGGCCGAGATTGGCATGGAGCACAACCTTGGCCTGACGTGCGACCCGATTGGCGGATTGGTGCAAGTGCCCTGTATCGAGCGCAACGCCATGGGTTCGGTCAAGGCCATCAACGCCGTGCGCATGGCGTTGCGAGGCGACGGTCAGCACTTTGTGTCATTGGACAAAGTGATCCGCACCATGCGCCAGACCGGCGCCGACATGAAAAGCAAATACAAAGAGACCGCTCGCGGCGGTCTGGCTGTCAACATTATTGAGTGCTGATTTTCAAGGAGTCTCGAATGTCCACCGAACAACTGCTTAAAACCCCTCTGCACGCACTGCACATTGAACTCGGCGCCCGCATGGTGCCCTTTGCAGGTTATGACATGCCGGTGCAATACCCGCTGGGCGTCATGAAAGAGCATCAACACACCCGTGAGCATGCCGGGTTGTTCGATGTCTCGCACATGGGCCAAATTCGTCTGACCGGTGCTGATGCTGCCCAGGCCCTGGAGGCGCTGGTGCCGGTGGACATCGTCGACTTGCCGGTGGGCATGCAGCGCTATGCCATGTTTACCAACGAACAGGGCGGCATACTGGACGACTTGATGGTCGCCAACCTGGGCAATGATCAACTGTTTCTAGTGGTCAACGCGGCGTGCAAAGAACAGGATCTGGCGCATCTGCGCAAACACTTGAGCGCCCATTGCACGATCGAACCCTTGTTTGAAGAGCGCGCTCTGCTTGCCCTGCAGGGCCCGCAGGCCGTAACTGTGCTGGCACGGCTGGCGCCTGAAGTGGCTCGCATGACCTTTATGCAATTTGCCCCGGTCACGCTGCAAGGTGTGACGTGTTATGTCAGCCGCTCGGGGTACACGGGCGAAGACGGCTTTGAAATTTCTGTCCCAGCCGAACACGCCGAGGCACTTGCGCGCCATTTGCTGGCAGAGTCCGAGGTGAAGGCGATTGGTCTGGGAGCACGGGATTCGCTGCGTCTGGAAGCCGGGCTGTGCCTGTACGGGCACGATATGAATGATAAAACGACGCCGATTGAAGCGAGCTTGCTGTGGGCTATATCCAAGGCACGCCGTGTCGATGGCCCTCGTGCTGGAGGTTTCCCCGGCGCTGAACACATTTTCACCCAACAGCAACAGGGCGTAGCGCGCAAACGCGTGGGTTTGCTGCCACAAGAACGCACCCCGGTACGTGAAGGTGCAGAGATTGTCGATGCTGACGGTACGCCTATCGGCACTGTCTGTAGCGGCGGCTTTGGCCCAACGCTGGGTGCGCCTTTGGCGATGGGTTATGTAAACACCGCCTTTACCCCATTGGACACTGAAGTCTGGGCCATTGTTCGAGGTAAACGGGTGCCGATGAAAGTGGCAAAAATGCCGTTTGTGCCCCAGCGCTATTACAGAGGTTAATCTCTGGCTTAGCAGTTGCAGGCGATAGGTACGGGCCTGCAACTGCTGTCTATGAATGGTTCTTTTCGATAGTTAAAAATCGACTTTAAACATCTATTCAATTGAACACGGCTATTAATAAGTTCTGTTTATTAAGCAGGACTCAAGCATAACAAACTGAACTCACCCGCCCTCGATACCAGGGTTGTTTTTTTAATTTCATTTTCGTAGAGTTTGCTTACTGTGTTTGCATGGGTCGCTGGAACCGTGACCTGGGCAGTAGCTTCATTGTTTGCTACAACCGGCTCTACGTCTCTTACTTCCTGCAACCCAGCACCGGTCCTCTTCCACGCGAAGAGGCTGCCATTAATTGTTAGTGTCAAGGAATTAAGAAATGTCCCAACGTCAAAGCGGTACCGTCAAGTGGTTCAACGACGAGAAAGGTTTTGGTTTTATCACCCCTGAAAACGGTCCCGATTTGTTTGTGCACTTTCGCGCCATTCAGGGCAATGGTTTCAAAAGCCTGAAAGAAGGTCAGAAAGTTACCTTCATCTCGGTTCAGGGCCAAAAAGGCCTGCAAGCTGACGAAGTGCAAGCCGAAGATTAATTTTCTGTTGCATAAAAGCCTCTGATACTGACATCAGAGGCTTTTTTATGGCCGCAATTTCGTAAGATTGCTTTTTACCTTACAGCGAGCTTGCCATGTCAAATCCACCGCTTAGCCCCCAAGGCGAATTTCCTGCCGTTGGTTTGGGCCGCCGCCTGGCAGCCATCTTCTATGACGCTTTACTGTGTACCTCTCTGCTGATTGTCACCACCTTCATTTACAAGCTGGTCATGATGGGCTTTATCGGCGAAGCCAAAATGCGCGCACTGTCAGAATCCGGTGCTTTGGATGGCGACCCCTTGCTCTCTACGATTTTATTTTTTGTTCTGTTCGCCTTCTTCGCCAAGTTCTGGACTCACTCAGGGCAAACCCTGGGCATGCAGGTTTGGGGCGTGCGGGTTCAGAATGCGGACGGCACCGCCATCAGCCTTTGGCAAGCTTTGCTGCGGTTTATCGTAGCGATTGGCTCATGGCTGTGTTTAGGGCTGGGTTTTTTTTGGTCGCTGTTTAACAAACAAAAGCGCACCTGGCATGACCTGTATTCCAACACTCAATTGGTGCGCATTCCCAAGCGGAAAAAATAGATCAAACGAAAAAAGCCCGCATCTTTCGATACGGGCTTTTCCTTGCGTAGCCTAATGCACGTGCTACGGGTTATGCATGAGCATCAACTATTCAGCCAGCTTGAAGGTAATGAAGCTGGCACGGCCCTGACGCAGAACCCGCATCGATACCGAACGGTTTTTCGGCAATGCCTTGGCAATATTAGCGAACTCCTTGGCATTGTTGATGGCTTGGTTGTTCAAGTGGGTGATCACGTCGCCCGGTTGCAGACCGATCAAGGCCGCTGGACCGTCCTGAACATCCTTGATGATGACGCCGCCCTTGATGTCGTTGGCTTTCTTCTGCTCTTCACTCAAGTCCGCCACAGACACGCCCAGACGATTGCTGCTTTGCTCGGCACCGGTGAGCGCGTTCATTTCCTTGCCTTCGTCAGGGATAGCACCCACTGTCAAGTCAAGGGTTTTACGCTTGCCGTCACGCACGACTTCAAGGCTCGCTTTGCTGCCCGCCTTGAGTGCGCCGACCAGGTGCGGCAGGTCAGCAGACATTATGATTGGCTGACCATTCATGCTCAGAATCACGTCGCCCACTTGCAGACCACCTTTAGCTGCCGGACCGTCATCAAGCACCTGAGCCACCAGCGCACCGGCCGGTTTTTCCAGACCGAATGACTCGGCCAGATCCTTGTTGACCTCCTGAATAACCACGCCCAGCCAGCCGCGGCTAACCTTGCCACCCGCCTTTAGCTGGTTGGCAACATCCATCGCAACGTCGATAGGAATCGCGAAAGACACGCCCATAAAACCACCTGAACGGGTGTAGATCTGCGAGTTGATGCCGACCACTTCGCCCGCCAGATTGAATAGAGGCCCACCCGAGTTACCCGGGTTGATTGGCACGTCTGTCTGGATAAAAGGCACATAACTTTCATTCGGCAAGCTGCGATTGATTGCGCTGATAATGCCTTGGGTCACGGTATGGTCAAAACCGAACGGAGACCCGATCGCCACGACCCATTGACCCGCTTTAAGGTCCAGAGATTTGCCCAGTTTCAGGACAGGCAAATTTTTGCCATCGATTTTCAACAAGGCAACATCGGAGCGCGGATCGGTGCCGATAACCTTGGCTTTCATTTCACTGCGATCGGACAGGCGCACGATGATTTCATCAGCATCGGCCACCACATGGTTGTTGGTCAGAATGTAACCATCCGGCGAGATGATAAATCCCGACCCCAGCGACTGTGCTTCACGCTGCCGTCCGCCCTGGCCGCCACGCGGTTGTGGGATGCTGCGCTCAAAGAAATCACGGAGGCCGGGTGGCAGACCTTCCAGGTCAGGCATTTGGCCCATGCTGGAAATACGGCGATCCGGAAGTTTTTGCGTGGTACTGATGTTCACCACCGCCGGCGAAGCTTGCTCAACCAGCTGTGTGAAGTCAGGTAGCTGTGCCTCAGCCAAGGCTGGCACTGCCTGCCCGAGCATCAGTACGGCTGCAAAAATGGGTAAATAAGATTTCAATCGAGGCATCGACATACAGCTCCCGTTATTAGCAGCAAAGTTAAGCGGCAGGCACCAAAAACCAAGGCCAAAGCATAGACCGTTTTTCAGCCCCCCGAAAACAAACAAGGCCAAAGCCTTTCAGGACTCTGACCTTCATAAAAAGATAACAGATTGGCAAACTGAAATTGTCACCTGCCATGTCTGACCGCCCTAAGGTTTGGCCTGAGCAGGCACACCGCCTGAGCGCATGGACAGCGCGATACGCTCCGCGGTGCCCATTGGAATTTCGCCTACCACGGTCGCCATCATATCGCCGTCCGGGCTGGTGAGATGCCGTGAAACGGCAACAGTTGGACCCAGTTGCAAGCGGCTGTCGGGAGCCGAAGCACCAAGTAACGGTTCAAGAAAGACCGAGAAACGGGTCAAGCCATCGTCATACAACAGGTTAGTCACTTCGGATTTGGTCTGAGGATCTCGGGTAACAGAACTACCGACCAGCTCAAAACCCGAAGGCAACCAGTCCGAATGCCAGACGTGGGATGATTTGAGCGCAGTCGCAGAGGTGTTGGAGGCAACCACGGGAAGGCATCGGCCTACAGGCTGAAGCTGGCTCTCGTCGGGTGCAGAAGGCTCAAACGTGGCGAACTGAAAGCGTTCCAGCAATTGCCCTTTGTCATTGAGCAGCAAGGACTTGAGGGTCACACCGGTTTCGCTGTCCAGATAAAGCTCAAACCCGTAACGATGCTGATCGCGCGGGGTCAAGGTGATCACTTCAACTGCCCGACCGGCAACCCGCGAGTCCCCTGTCTTGGCCACTGAATACCAATTAATCAACTTTTGCGCATCAAACTTGCGCGTTGCGGCAACACTGACATTGCCTAGTCCGGAAATCGTCTTGCCACCGACACACGCGGTGCGTCCATCACTGCGAACTACCTCCTGAGCAGCGCCATCCAGTTGCATCAACCGTTCGCGCGTTTTGCCATCCAGCACGCTGTGCCAAATACCATGGGTAGAAAAACTACCATTACGCTCGTAGACGAAAGTGCCTTGATAGCTTTGCTGTTGCTCAGCCTGCCCAAGACGTTTAAGCCAGTCCAAGGCTTCATCCGCCTGGGCAGGAACGGCAAACCAGCCGCTGAGCAGAAGAGGTAACAGAGGTAGAACGCGCATCATGTTCCTTAACGATTATCCAGGCTTGCAGCACGTGCATAAGGCAGAGGGCTTTCGGAATCTTTCATAGCAGCCTGCTGAGCGTGCTGACGCAGATAACCCGGCAGACGCTGATCTTGCCAGCCCGGCTGACCTTGCAGCACACCATTGGCCATCGGGCCGGTGCCCTGCTCGGCGCTCTCACTGTAGTTGGCCAGTACTGCTGGGCCTTTGACAGTAGGCGTAGTCACGCTTTGCGGACTGCTTTGCTGAGCAAGTTGAGCACCGACGATGTCGTCCTGGTTGTACAGGCGTACTCCCGCCAACACAGCGACGGTGACCGAAGCAGCAACGGCCAGACGGCCAATACTGCGCCACGGACCCCGCACAACTTTGGCTGGGGTATGCTCTTCGGCCAAAGCGGCCGAAACGGCAGATGCGATGTCCAGACGCGGAACTAGCAAGTCCTTGTGCATGACCGCACGGGCCACTTGGTAACGAGACCAAGTATCACGTGTTTGTGTATCGTCAAAGGCATTCAATACCCGACGTAGTTCCAGTTCGTCCGCTTCGTTATCCATCACCGCGGACAGCGATTCCTGCAGGGCTTCACGACTCATGGCGGTTCCTCTCTTGGCTGTAGCCGCTGTCTCAGTTTTCCTGCAACAACGGTTGCAGGGCTTTATCAATGGCTTCCCGAGCGCGGAAAATCCGGGAGCGCACGGTACCCACCGGGCATTGCATGACGCTCGCAATGTCCTCGTAACTCAGACCATCAAACTCACGTAAAGTTAACGCGGTTCTCAAATCTTCTGGCAGTTGCTGAATGGTGCGGTGGACCGTGCCCTCAATCTCGTCACGGAGCAAAGCGCGCTCCGGCGACTCCAGATCCTTGAGACCGTGATCCCCATCATAAAATTCAGCGTCTTCAGAACTCACATCACTATCGGGCGGACGACGACCCCGTGACACCAGGTAGTTTTTCGCCGTATTAATGGCGATGCGATAGAGCCATGTGTAAAAGGCGCTATCACCGCGAAAATTACCAAGTGCCCGGTAAGCTTTAATGAAAGCTTCTTGAGCGACGTCCTGGGCTTCATGGGTGTCGTGCACAAAACGCACGATCAACCCGAGAATTTTGTGTTGATACTTCAACACGAGCAGATCAAAAGCTCGCTTGTCGCCGCGCTGTACGCGTTCGACCAGTTGCTGATCCTCTTCCTGGGTTAGCATGAATACTCCTCATAAGACCGAGAGGAAGATTGCTTTGCTAATTGATCAGGCTTGCAAACATAGACTCGGGCTTTACACAAAAGTTCTCTCCCCCTTGGCAAGTTTCCTGCGCACTCGAATTTGGCACGCACGAAAAACACAGCTCGGGCCTGCCCGGCTGCGTCGATAATCTTGTCGCCAGCGCGTACATTTCAGGTCGAAACACAAACCTTGCTGCACTGCGGCGCTGTTTTCCTCCATGAAGGACAACCCTCTATGGAACCCTTGGCGATCAGAAAAGTTCAAAAAGTCTCGTACCAAACCCCATCTTCTAGACGTGGGGAGAAGGTCACCCGTTGATTCACCCTGTGAGACCATGCCGATTATATGTACAAATCGACATGCAGGCGCTTCCAGTCTGAGGCACACTTGCCCCCCGCTGTACTTTCGAAATGCCACCAAGGCCCGGCTATTGTGCCGATCCCCCCCTCTATATACTAGTGGGCGCTTTTTTTGCGGACGTCAGAAGAATGAGCCAACATTTTCAACATGATGTGCTGGTGATTGGCAGCGGCGCTGCTGGTTTGAGCCTGGCCCTGACATTGCCCGAACACCTGCGCATTGCTGTACTGAGCAAAGGCGATCTGGCCAATGGCTCGACGTTCTGGGCGCAAGGTGGCGTAGCTGCCGTGCTGGACGATACCGATACCGTACAGTCGCATGTCGAAGACACGCTCAACGCCGGTGGCGGACTGTGCCATGAGGATGCGGTGCGCTTCACCGTTGAGCATAGCCGAGAGGCGATTCAATGGCTGATCGATCAAGGTGTGCCGTTTACCCGTGACGAACCTGCCGACCCCGACCATCCGGGGTTTGAGTTCCATCTCACCCGCGAAGGCGGCCACAGTCATCGCCGAATTATCCACGCTGCCGATGCAACCGGCGCGGCGATCTTCAAAACCTTGCTCGATCAGGCTCGCCAGCGACCCAATATTGAGTTGCTCGAACAACGCGTGGCCGTTGACCTGATTACCGAACCGCGACTGGGTATTGAAGGCGATCGTTGCCTGGGCGCTTATGTGCTCAACCGCACGAGCGGTGAAGTGGACACGTTTGGTTCGCGCTTCACCATACTGGCCACGGGCGGCGCCGCCAAGGTGTACCTGTACACCAGCAATCCCGATGGTGCCTGCGGTGATGGCATCGCTATGGCATGGCGTTCAGGCTGCCGCGTGGCCAATCTGGAATTCAATCAGTTCCACCCAACGTGCCTGTATCACCCTCAAGCCAAAAGCTTTTTGATCACCGAAGCCCTGCGTGGCGAAGGTGCTCACCTCAAACTGCCCAACGGTGAGCGTTTTATGCACCGCTTCGATCCGCGAGGCGAATTGGCCCCACGCGATATAGTGGCCCGCGCCATCGACCACGAAATGAAACGTCTGGGCATTGACTGCGTGTACCTGGATATCAGCCATCAACCCAGTACGTTTATCAAAACCCACTTTCCGACGGTGTATGAGCGCTGCCTGGAATTCTCTATCGATATCACTCAACAGGCGATTCCAGTGGTGCCTGCGGCGCACTACACCTGTGGCGGTGTGATGGTCGACGGCTATGGCCGCACCGATGTTCCGGGTTTGTATGCCATTGGTGAAACCAGTTTCACCGGGTTGCACGGCGCCAACCGAATGGCCAGCAACTCACTGCTCGAATGCTTCGTTTACGCACGGTCTGCCGCCCAGGATATCCTTGCCCAGTTGGAACACATCGCCATCCCGTCAGCATTGCCGAGCTGGGATGCCAGCCAGGTCACCGACTCGGACGAAGACGTGATCATTGCTCACAACTGGGATGAGTTACGCCGTTTCATGTGGGATTACGTTGGCATCGTGCGAACGAATAAGCGCCTGCAGCGTGCACAGCATCGAGTGCGCCTGTTACTGGACGAAATTGACGAGTTTTACAGCAACTACAAAGTCAGCCGCGACCTGATCGAGTTGCGTAATTTGGCACAAGTTGCTGAGTTGATGATCCGCAGCGCAATGGCGAGGAAAGAGTCACGAGGCCTTCACTACACACTCGACTACCCGCAGATGCTGCCCGATGCGCTCGATACTATTCTGGTGCCAACCACCTACGCCGGCTGAACTTGAGTCGTACGCGCAAACGCCGGTGCTGATCCGGCGCCAGCGCGTTATTGGGAATACACACAGCCCGAACACGCCACTCGCCGCTCAATCTGAAGCGCACAATCACCACAAAAGGCAACGCAAGGCTGTCGCGACGCAGTTGCATGGTTTGCCAACCCGCGCCACGACTCCACAATTGCCAACCCTGTGCATCGCAACGCATTGCACTGAACGCCTTTGAGTGGGTCAGCGTGATATGTCTGGGCACCGTCCAAAGCCCATGCGCCAAACACAAAAGGGCTGTGAGCATGTGCGCCCAGACGGGAATAGCAAGAAGGCAATTTGCGATCAGCGCCAGCGACTGGGCTGCAAGATACGCCGCCAGCAACTGCCCGGAGGCCTGCCAGCGGCATTCGAAATAATTACTTGGGCTGGACACGGTCCAAAATCATGCGAACCATGCGCTGCAACTCCGGATCTTCAGACTCCGAGCGTTCCATAAACCAGCCGAACATGTCCTGGTCTTCGCACTCAAGCAGCTTGCGATAGCCTTCGCGGTCGACATCATTAAGGGTGGCATACACTTCCTTGACGAAAGGCACCAGCAGAACGTCAAGTTCGAGCATGCCGCGGCGGCTGTGCCAGTAGAGACGATTGAGTTCAACATCTTCGACCATGGAGCGTTCCTCAACAAATAGAACGCAAGTATACAGGCCGATCCACTCTAGAACAGTCGGCTTTGGTCGCTCATCGTTGATCCTTGTGAACTACCCATTTGCGGATCGCCCCTCTATGATGTGTCCCAGACTTTATTACCTGCGATGACTCATGGCCGACTCTGCTTTTTTCTGCACCCTGTCTCACGAAGGCGTTCTCGCTGTTATCGGCAACGACGCCAGCAAGTTCTTGCAGGGCCAATTGACCTGTAACCTCAATTACCTGAGTGAAACCCGCTCAAGCCTGGGTGCCCGGTGCACGCAAAAAGGCCGGATGCAGTCCAGCTTTCGCATCGTCCTTGAGCCTGAGGGCTGCCTGTTGGCAATGGCGCGCGAGCTGGTTGAGCCTCAGCTGGCAGACCTGAAAAAATACGCGGTATTCTCTAAATCAAAACTGACCGATGACAGTGCCCGCTGGACGCGTTTCGGCCTCTACAAAGCTGACGCAGCACTGAGCAGCCTGGGAATACATCTGCCAGCCGAGACTGACAGTGTGGTCCGGGCCAACGGTCTGATTGCCATTCGTGCCTCTCATGAACGGGCTGAATTATGGGCACCGGCCGAACAGTCCGAAGACCTTTCACAGCGCCTCAAAACGCAACTGACTGAAGCCGATCTCAATCAATGGCTGCTCGGGCAGATTCGCGCCGGCATCGGTCAGGTCATGGCTGAAACCCGCGAACTGTTCATTCCACAAATGCTCAACCTGCAAGCAGTGGGCGGCGTCAGCTTCAAAAAAGGCTGTTACACCGGCCAGGAAATCGTCGCGCGCATGCAGTACCTGGGCAAACTCAAGCGTCGCATGTACCGCCTGTCGCTCGGCTCCACTGAGCTACCGCCCCCTGGAACGCCCCTTTTTGCCCCTGATCACAACAGTGCGGTAGGCGAAGTGGTGGTTGGCGCCTACGCAGAAGAAGGCATTGAATTACTCGCCGTTCTGACCGCTGATGCCGTTGAAGCAGGCGAGATTCATGTGGGTGAGGCGCAAGGTCCAAAGCTGACGGTGCTTGACTTGCCTTACACCCTGGACCGCGATCGAGAGATCCAGCGCTAATTGCCACACTTTGAATCGCGGTACGGTAGAGAACAGAAATGAGCATGTTGGCGCACAAAGTCCAAATGGACTTGATTAAGGCCATCGATAAGGATGACCTGGTTTTGCCGACGCTACCGGAAGTGGCGTTAAACATCCGCAAGGCAGCAGAAAATCCTGAAATCAGCGTCAGTCATCTGAGTAAAGTCATCGGTCGTGATACCGCATTGACTGCGCGCCTGATTAAAGTCGTCAACAGTCCCCTGTTAAGATCGCTTTATGAGGTGACTGACCTGCACACTGCCATCACTCGCCTGGGCATCAACTACAGCAGCAATTTGGCAATCGGGCTGGTCATGGAGCAAATCTTCCATGCCCGCTCGGAAGTGGTCGAACAAAAAATGCGTGAAGTCTGGCGCGAAAGCCTGGAAGTTGCTGGTATCTGCTACACCCTGTGCCGGCGCTATACCTCACTTAAACCCGACCAGGCAGCACTGGGCGGATTGGTTCATCAAATCGGTGTGCTGCCGATCCTGACTTATGCCGAAGACCACAACGAATTGCTTTCGGATCCGGTTTCACTCAATCACGTCATTGAATGCATCCACCCGTTGATTGGTGACAAATTGCTCGCCGTCTGGGAGTTTCCGGAAATGCTGGTAAAGCTGCCGGGTCAATACCTCGATTTCAGTCGAAATTCAGAACACCTCGACTATATCGACTTGGTGCAAATCGCGACGCTTCTGTGTTCGCAACGGTGCGAGACCGTACTTAGACGCGAACTGAGCGTCCTGCCTGCCTTTTTAAAATTGGGGATAGACGCTGACAGCCCTCAGTTGCTGAGCGAATTAAACACCGCGCGCGCAATGTTTATTTAAGGCAGGCCGCAAGGTCTACCTTCCTTCATCTGCCTCGCCGCCCCGCGCACCGTTCGTTTGGACAAAACTGACGCGTACTTTCAACCCGCCTTGCTCTCCATCATGCAAGCTGATGCGTGCCCTGTGTGCGCGACAAATCTCACCCACAATCGCCAACCCGAGGCCCGATCCAGCCACGTGCTGGTTGCGTCGATAAAACCGCTCAAACACCCGTTCGCGGTCTTCAAAGGGAATCCCTGCCCCGTCATCCTCGACCTCCAGCACCGCTTGCGGTGTGACTCGCAAGATCACATTGCCGCCTGTGGGCGTATGCGCCATCGCGTTATCGAGCAAATTATTCAATAACTCACTGAGCAATGTCGGCTCGCCACGCAGCCAGACCGGATGATCGGCCTCCAGTGCCAACGCAACCCCCCGGGCATGCGCCAAAGGGGCCATGGCCATGCCCAGCTCCCGGGCCAGTTGGCTGAGGTCGAGCCTCTGAGCGCCCCCTTCGGCTATCGCTCGCGCACCATTCTCGATTCGAGCCAGTGACAGTAATTGATTGGCCAAGTGGGTCAATCGGTCTGTCCCTTCCACGGCCTGCTCCAGCGTACTACGCCAGGTCGCAGGATCATGGGCGCGCAAACCCAACTCAAGGCGGGCCTTGATGACGGCTAAAGGCGTACGCAACTCGTGTGCCGCGTCCGCAATAAATTGCGACTGACGTTCAAACTGCCCACGTAAACGCTCGGTAAAGTGGTTGAGCGCTTGCACCAAAGGTCGCAACTCACGCTGCACCGCCACTTGCGGCAACGGCGTGAGGTCATCCGGCTCACGCTCTTCAACGGCACGCCGCAAGCGTTCCAGCGGTCGTAAAGCGGCACTGACGGCCAGCCATACCACCAGTAATGCGCCCAACCCCAACATACCCAAACACAGTAACGTGTCAGCCATCAAGCTGCGAGCCATCGCAACACGCGCCTCATCGGTTTCGGCCACCCGAATTTCCGCCATGCCATTCATGTTTGGCTCACTCACCGCCTTGAGCAGACTCACCACACGCACGTTCTGGCCTTGATACTGGCCATTGTAAAAACGCGCCAAGGCCGGATAGTCATCCGTGCGGGGCGTACCGGAGGGTGGCGCGGGCAAATTTTCATAGCCAGAAATAAGGCGCTGATGAATATCATTGACCTGATAGTAGATACGGCCCGCACTGTCGTAGGCAAACGTGTCGAGGGCAACATAGGGAACATCGGCGCTCAAGCTGCCATCGCGCTGCGAAAGGCCAGCAGCAATGGTGCGGGCTGATGCCAGCAACGTTCGGTCATACGCCGTATCGGCAGCCTCTCGGCCGTTGTAATACGCACTCAAACTGCTGGCCAGCATCAACACCACCAGCATCAATGTCAGGTTCCACAGCAAGCGCCAGCGCAAGCTGTCGAGCTTAAGCATCGCGACTTTCCAGTAAATAACCCAACCCCCGGAATGTCACAATCGCCACGCAATGACCATCAAGCTTTTTTCGCAACCGGTGTACATAAATCTCGATGGCGTCAGCACTCGCTGCTTCATCCAGGCCAAAGACCTGCGCGGCTAATTGTTCTTTGCTCATCACTCTGCCGGGCCTTGCGATCAAGGCTTCCAGCACGGCCTGCTCACGAGAAGTGAGATTGAGCATTTCATCACCCAGGCTAAAACGCCGCGTACTCAGGTCGTAGACCAGCGCCCCACATTCCTGCAGACGCTCGCCCCCCATCACGCTGCGCCGCAACAAGGCTTTGACCCGTGCCTCCAGCTCCGTCAACTCAAACGGCTTGGCCAAATAATCATCGGCGCCCAGATTCAACCCGTGAACGCGGTCACGTACGTCGCTGCGCGCTGTCAGCATCAATACAGGGAGGTTCTTGCCACGCGCCCGCATACGTGCAAGTACCTCAAACCCGTCCATACGTGGCAGTCCGACATCAAGGATCACCACGGCATATTCTTCACTGCTCAACGCCAGGTCGGCAGCCACCCCATCGTGCAGCACATCGACGTTCAAACCCTGTGTTTTCAGGGCTTGAGCCACACTCTCGGCCAACTGCAACTGATCTTCGACCAAAAGAACACGCATGAAAATTGCCTCATTATTTTTGTGCGGAGTTTACAGACGCTGAGACGCTTGTGAAGGGCAAAAAACAGTGCCTGCCCACTGAAAGGTTAGCGAAAGGTTGGGGGATTAGGATCAAGAAACCAACAGTAACAATTTCACACGCTGTAAGTGTTACGGTCAGAAAAACGCCTCGAAGCGTTTTCGACGAATAAAAATAATAACGGAGCACCTCATATGTTAAAGCCTGCTTTCAGCGCCAAAGCCTTCCCCCCCTCTTGCTCAATCGCTCCTATCTCCCTGACGTTGCCCTCTTGAATGAGCGAAACCTGACGCAAGCGTTTTTGGCTGACGAATAACGTCATTGCCCCCTAAAAACAATAACTCCTGTGGAGACAACATGAATCTTTCATTGCGCTCTGTAGCACTTGCTGCCAGCTGCATGCTGCTCGCTGGCCAATTAATGGCTGAACCTAACCGCCCGGAATGTATCGCTCCGGCTTCACCCGGCGGTGGTTTTGACTTGACCTGCAAGTTGGCGCAAAGCGCGCTGGTCAGTGAAAAACTGCTCAGCAAACCAATGCGCGTGACTTACATGCCCGGAGGCGTGGGAGCAGTGGCCTATAACGCCGTCGTGGCGCAACGCCCCGGTGATGCGGGCACAATCGTGGCGTGGTCAAGTGGCTCTCTGCTTAACCTTGCCCAAGGCAAGTTCGGGCGTTTCGATGAAAACGCCGTCCGCTGGCTAGCGGCCGTCGGCACGAGCTACGGAGCCATTGCAGTTAAAAGCGACTCCCCCTACAAGAATCTCGATGATCTGGTTCAAGCCCTGAAAAAAGACCCTGGCAAGGTGGTTATAGGTTCCGGCGGCACCGTGGGCAGTCAAGACTGGATGCAAACGGCATTGATTGCCAAAGCAGCCGGCATCAACCCTCGCGACTTGCGTTACGTGGCCCTCGAAGGGGGCGGCGAAATCGCCACGGCGTTGCTAGGCGGCCACATTCAGGTAGGCAGCACTGACATCTCCGACTCCATGCCCCATATCCAGAGCGGTGATATGCGCATCTTGGCAGTGTTCTCGCAGGACCGTCTGGATGAGCCGGACATGAAAGACATTCCCACTGCTAAAGAACAAGGCTACGACATTGTGTGGCCGGTGGTGCGCGGTTTCTATCTCGGGCCAAAAGTCAGTGATGAAGACTACGCGTGGTGGAAAGCCTCTTTCGACACCCTGTTGGCCTCAGAAGACTTCGCCAAACTGCGCGATCAGCGCGAACTGTTTCCCTTTGCCATGACCGGCCCCGAGCTGGATACCTACATAAAGAAACAGGTCGCAGATTACAAAACGCTGGCCAAAGAATTCGGCCTGATTCAGTAACCTTCGCTGATCGCAGGCTGCGCTCATTATTCAATGTGGCGCAGCCCTGGAGTGCACCATGCTCTTACAACGCATTTTTGCTGCGGCGCTGCTGCTCGTCTGCATGGGACTGGCAGCGATGGCATGGCCCTATCAGGCCGCCTTTTCTTACGAACCTGTAGGGCCCCGGGCCTTCCCCTTACTGATGCTTGCCCTGATGGGAGTTGGCTTGATCTACATGATCTTTCGCCCATCTCCTGTGGTGCATAGCGAAGAAGACCCGAAACTCGATCGCCAAACCCTGACCAAGATTGCTCTATGTGTCTTACTGCTGCTGGTGTTCGCCGGCACTTTCGAACCCCTGGGTTTTATCCTGAGCAGCATCCTCATCGGCATCCCCATGGCACGCCTGTATGGCGGCCGGTGGTTACCCAGCATCGTGGTCGTCAGCTTGATCAGCATCGGCCTTTATCTGCTGTTCGATAAAGCAATGGAAGTTCAGCTGCCGCTGGGTTTGCTCGACATTCTGGAGAACTGATATGGATACTTTCAGCTATTTAGGTCAAGGCTTCGGGGTCGCGCTCAGCCCTTACAACCTGATCACCGCGCTGTGTGGGACATTAATCGGCACCGTCGTCGGATTACTGCCAGGGCTTGGGCCCATCAACGGCGTCGCGCTGCTGATTCCAATCGCTTTTGCTCTGGGCTTACCCCCCGAGTCCGCCCTGATTTTGCTGGCTGCCGTGTATCTGGGGTGTGAATACGGCGGTCGCATAAGCTCAATCTTGCTGAACATACCGGGCGAAGCCTCGACTGTCATGACCACCCTCGACGGTTATCCAATGGCCCGTAAAGGGTTGGCAGGTGTGGCGCTTTCGCTTTCAGCCTGGAGTTCCTTCATTGGCGCCTTTATTGCGACCTGCGGGATGGTGCTCTTTGCGCCCCTACTGGCCAAATGGGCGATAGCCTTCGGCCCGGCCGAATATTTCGTACTCATGGTATTTGCCATTGTCTGTTTAGGCGGCATGGCGGGAGATCGTCCACTTAAAACATTTATCGCCGCGCTGATCGGATTGTTCTTGTCGGCAGTGGGTATCGATGCGAACAGCGGCGTCTACCGTTTTACAGGGGACAATATCCATTTGACTGACGGCATTCAGTTTGTCGTGCTGGTACTGGGCTTGTTCTCGATCAGTGAAATTCTGTTGCTGCTGGAAAAAACCCACCGCGGACAGGAAGCCGTAAAAGCGACAGGTCGCATGCTGTTCAACTTCAAGGAAGCGTCTTCTGTCTTTGTCGTGAACATACGTTGCGGTTTGCTCGGGTTCATCATGGGTGTACTGCCGGGCGCAGGAGCCACCCTGGCAAGTGCCGTAGCCTATATGACTGAAAAACGTCTGGCCGGAACATCAGGCACCTTTGGTCAAGGCGACATGCGCGGCTTGGCGGCACCCGAAACCGCCATTGGCGCTTCGGCGTGCGGCGCGCTCGTACCGATGCTGACATTAGGTGTGCCGGGGTCTGGTACTACGGCGGTGATGATTGGCGCACTGTCGCTGTACAACATCACCCCTGGCCCGCTGTTGTTTCAACAGCAACCCGACATCGTATGGGGCCTTATCGCGTCCTTGTTCATTGCCAATATTATGCTGGTGATCCTCAACATCCCGATGATTCGTTTATTCACCCGCATCCTGTCCGTTCCCAATTGGGCGCTGGTTCCTGTGATTGCGATCATCACGGCAATTGGTGTCTATGCCGTGCATGCAACCACGTTCGATCTATTCCTGATGATCGGTATTGGCATCTTTGGATACATCCTGCGTAAGCTCGATTTCCCGCTTTCCCCCGTACTGCTGGGCTTTATTCTGGGCGGCTTGATGGAACAGAACCTGCGCCGCGCATTGTCCATTTCCAACGGTGCGCTGGAAATCTTGTGGGCCAGCCCTATCACTATGGGCGTGTGGGGGCTGACCATCATCATGTTATTGATGCCTTTACTCCGTATCTGGCGTAAACACAGTGCGCAACGTCGTGCTTTGAATCATGCCTGAACACGGGCTCAAGCACTGGTGGGGGACGCCGCTGACCGGATTGGCCGGCGGCTATCTCGCCAGCCTGATCGGTTGGCCACTGCCTTGGATGGTCGGTTCCTTACTCGCCATCATCCTCGTACGCTGCCTGACGCCCTGGCAGTTGGAGGAAATTCCAGGCGGCCGTAAATGCGGACAATGGATTATCGGCATCGCTATTGGCTTGCACTTTACCCCCATGGTCATGGAGCAAGTGCTGGCGCATTTTGGACTGATCTTTATCGGCGCGCTGCTCACAAGCGCGTCGAGCATTATTGGTGTGTGGCTGATGCGCAAAAGTGGTGAAGACCGTGCAACTGCATTCTTCTCCAGCATGCCCGGTGGCTCGGGCGAAATGGTTAATCTCGGTGCGCGCAATGGCGCCGTTTTAAGCCGTGTTGCCGCAGGACAGAGTCTGAGAGTACTGACTGTAGTGCTCTGTATTCCAGCCGCCTTCAAGTACTGGCTCGGCGATGGAGCCATTGCCCTGCAAACCGCGCCGGTCAATGTCTACTGGTTAGCCCTGTTGTTTCCTGCTGGTGCGTTCATGGCCTGGATATGGCAGCGCTTGCGTCAACCCAATCCCTGGTTATTCGGCCCACTCTTGGTCAGCGCCAGTGTAAGCATTGCGTGGGATTTACATATCGGCCTGCCCGAGGGGAGCAGCCAAATGGCTCAGTGGCTGATAGGCAGCGGGCTGGGTTGCCACTTCAACAGGGCTTTTTTCCGTCGAGCACCTTCATTCATAGGCCGCACTTTATTGGGTACCGCGATGACCATGCTGATCGCGGGTCTGTGCGCAGTGGGTTTAAGCAGCCTGACCCAACTGGATTTGCGCTCCATGACACTCGGCATGATGCCCGGTGGCATCGCAGAAATGAGCCTGACTGCAGAGATGCTGCAACTTTCAGTTCCTTTGGTCACAGCCTTGCAAGTCATGCGTTTGCTCTTCGTCTTATTTCTGGCGGAGCCCTTATTTAAATACTGGGTGCGGGCCGATTCTCGGTAAGCTTATCTCCCAACTTATCGTAGGAAAATTCACAACATGTGAATGACGTTCCTACAACCTTGTTTCGTTGTTGACGTGGCATAAGAGCGATTATTTTTAAAGCTCCAGAGCTTTCTTGCTCTACACAACAGCTGAAGCAAAGGACACCTATGAAATACTTCTCACACCCTAAGTCCGGTAGCACGTCTATAGCCGACACTCCCCAATCATTAATGCCAAGGCTCACTCAAAAAGAACAGGAAATACTGGGCTGGTGCGCCTTGGGTAAAACCAGCGCTGAAATGGCAATCATATTGAATCGCTCTGAAACAACGATCAATTTTCACATTGCCAACTTGCGGGTCAAATTTGGCGTTACGTCGCGCCATGCTGCCGTATTAAAAGCCATTAAATTCGGCATGCCTCTACTGCCCTGACCGGGACTTGCAAACCTAGCCAAAGGACATTGTCATGACCCTACATACAGCTGTCACGCCCTCCTCTCACTACCGCGGTGATGATACGTTTTGGCCGGCCATTGATTTGGCAGAGTTACGGCGAGTACTCACATTAAGCTCTGCCATTAGTGAGGCACGGCTTAAAGTAGCCATGATGGGTGCGACATCAAAAATTCATCGACTGCTGGCCGCCTGGCGATTCAAATTACGCCAACAAGGCTTTGTGCATTTAAATGACGTACCCGCACCCACGTTCAACAATTGTTCAATACTCGTCACTCATTACCTCAATGCGGTTGAAATAGCCACGGCGACTGAGCTCTACCATTTAGTTAGAGTGGCAGAATGCGGAAGAACTTGCGCGCCAGATCCGTTTAGAAAAAAGAGCCTTTCAACGGGTGAGGCGCGACATTATGACGATTGAAATAGTTGACCTCACTCATCACTGGTTGTTCGATGCGACACTGAACATCTTCGTCACTATCATCGATAACGAAGTGATATTTGGAGCCTGTCTGGGATCCTGGGTAGCAACGGGCACACGTCGAGACATGAAAGCCTGGAAACAACTCGGGTCATTTCTTCTGAGCGCCTGTGTAGGCTATTTATTTACACCTGTGGCGCTGCCTCACCTGACGGGTTTTTCAGCAGGTGCTACCGCCTTTTTTTGCGCACTGGTCGTTATCCCCATCAGCATAAAAATAATGAAATGGGTTATCGTAACCGACGTAGCAGATATCTTACGTCGTTTCAAGGGCCCTAGATAAGTCACGCGTGACTTATCAAAATTTCCAGGCGCGCAGATAACTCCTCAACACGATTAGTTAACTCTTGAAGGTGGCGCTTATCCTCAACAAGTTTATAAATATTGCGCTGATCCGAAGCTTCCAGAACACGAAACATTACCAACATTTTTTGTTCATGAGCCGCGAGGGTGTGGGTGCAAGTGAAAGGGTCTGAATGTAATGGCAACAACATTTCTCCTCGTCCAGCCAACAGCCAATCAAGAGAAATACCACGCTCCCGGGCTAATTCTATGCATATGGAATAGGGAATGCTGTCACGCCCTTTCCAGCTACTGAGTGTCTGCGGGCTAACGCCAAGGGCTTCAGAAAGACCCGCATCTGTCTTTACCTGAATTATTTTTTTCAATCTTCCGAGTATTTCAATAGATTTTTTGTTACTCACTTTGAATTATTCCAATTTGACTTTACTGAGTTTTTCGGCAGAATTTACGCTTAATGAATACTTTTAAGACCGTCGATATGCAACTTAATACGTCAGAAATAAAAAGTCGGAAAAAAAATACAACTAGGAAAACATCCAAGAATCTTAAAATACGCGAAGAATTCGCTCAACCATTTCTATTTTCCTTACACACGAAGTAAAAAAGGCGCACTTTTCACGTAAAGCTATCCAAAACCTACATACACCTGAACCGAGGCAGGATCAACGGATTGGTCTTTTTTTGAAATTAATTTGCTTGTTTAAAAGAGCACTCAACGCTAGTTCAATTGGAGTCAATCATGAGTACCTACAAAATGGTTTGTCCGCACTGCCTAAGCAAAATGCGTATTCGTACCAGCGAGGGTCGGCATATTTTCTTACGTGTGGCCTATTTACAATGCACCACAGAAGCCTGCGGCTGGTCTGTCAGGGCCGAATTTGAAATGACCCATGAGCTCTCTCCAAGTGGTATGCCAAACCCCAATGTTCATCTTCCCTGCGTTAACAGGGAACTGCGCCAAGCTGCACTGCCCACTAAACAACCGGCCGAAGAAGCCGTAGGGGTTAGGTTATGACATTTAACCATTCAGACATTAATACACATAAACATATTCAACAGTCTGCACTTATGTTTCTAAAGCGCCACCATGCTCGACACATAGGGAATGACCAGAAACTTTTTCACACCACAGTTAATCATTTAATTTCAAGTTATGGGCTCAGCCGTTCTATTGCGGAAAAACTGACCAGCCTTGCTGACAGTGATTTGCAAATCGCCCATCAGCGTCGACGCCTGGAATTAAGCGCCAGTAGCGACAAGCTTGCAATGATCACTGATCCTGATAGCAGTATGAAGTGGGCAGTCCCAGTTACTGTTATTGCAGAACAGGTGAGAGATGCTCTGGATAATAGTCGACTGCGACTTGTTTGATTTATAAAACGCCCCCTCACACCAGGCAGCCTTACCTGGTGTGCAAAAAGCCAAGGACTTTGGCTTACCTGCATACAACGGATGCCGATGGTATCTCGCATTTAATCGACAGGCAGTTTCCAGTCGATAGGGGCCAACCCATTGTGCTCTAGAAACTTGTTAGTTCGACTAAAGTGCCCATTCCCTATAAAACCGCGGTACGCGGAAAGCGGCGATGGATGCACTGACGTGAGCACTAGATGCTTGGTTGCATCTATCAGTTTCTGTTTGCTTTGCGCATGGGCGCCCCATAGCAAAAAGACCAACTTTTCCTGGTGCTCGCTCACCACCTTAATAATTTGATCTGTAAAATGCTCCCAGCCTTTTTTCGCGTGCGAAGCCGCATTCGCGCGCTCGACAGTCATCGTCGTATTGAGCAATAAAACCCCCTGCTTTGCCCAACTCTCCAAGCAACCATGGGGGGCAATATCTATATTCAGATCACGCTTGAGCTCTTTATAAATATTGACCAGCGAAGGCGGTACTGGAACACCCGCCTGAACTGAAAAACACAGCCCGTGCGCCTGTCCTGGCCCGTGATAGGGATCCTGCCCAAGAATGACTACTTTGACGCCATCCAGAGGCGTTAAATTAAGCGCATTGAAAATAAGCGGCCCTGGGGGATAAATTTCCTTACCGGCAGCATGCTCTTGACGCAAAAACTCGCGCAACGAGGCCATATAGGGCTTTTCAAATTCATCACGCAAAGCCTGTTTCCAGCCTGGCTCAAGTTTTATACGGTCATCCGACATCATGGCAACACCCTGAGAATCAATGGAGCGGACACTAAAAAAGCTCAACACGCTTGTCAATTGATCTGTACGGAAATGGGCTATGAATAAGCACATGGCTCATCGCCCCGGCGTGCCAATAAAATCATGCTGCAACCTGCCTGATCTCAAAGATCTTGACGCACACACGACACACGACGCTTACAATTAAACGTATTCACGCAAATTGACCACCGGACTGACTGCCATGATTTCACCCTCCCTTTGCCCCGTATGCGGAGCGCGCAATGATTGCGCACTGGCAAGCCCCGAACTGGCTGCTCACCCCTGTTGGTGCTACAACGTCAGCATCAATCCGGAACGCTTAAAAGCGTTGCGAGTCGAGCAACTAGACCTCACATGCCTTTGCCCGCGCTGTGCAGAGGTAGAAAAGCAATTACCTTCAGCGCAACCTCAAGGCCTCGCGTAAGATACCCGCTTGAATCTCAAGTGATTGATCGCTATGCGTGTAGACCGCTTTCTGAGCAACTTGCCCCAGTTCAATCGCGCGCAAGCTCGGCTGGCACTTGCAGAAAAACGTATCAAAGTCGACGGGCGCATCGTTAGCGATCCTCAGCATGAGATCAGACCTTTCTGTTGTATCGAGTTCGACGGTCATACCTTGCAAGCTGGCAAGTCAGCGCGTTACTTCATGCTGCACAAGCCGCCCGGCTGTGTCAGCGCAACGCAAGACCCTGAGCATTCAACCGTTCTGGATCTGTTCAATGAGCCTGACAAGCATGAGCTGCATATTGCCGGCCGACTGGATTTTAATACCAGTGGGTTGATGCTGATTACCAATGACGGGCATTGGTCGCGACGCCTGACCCAACCCGAAACTAAAATGCCCAAGGTTTACTACGTCGAAACCGAGCAGCCTATAGGCGTCGAGTACATTGCGAAGTTCAATGAGGGCGTTTATTTCGCTTATGAAGATCAAACCACCCTACCCGCGCGGCTTGAATTGCTAGGGGCGCACAGTGCTCGTTTGAGCATCGTTGAGGGACGTTACCATCAGGTCAAACGGATGTTTGGTTTTTTCAATAACAAAGTCGTGCATCTGCACCGTGAAAGCATAGGGCCTTTGGTACTGGACAGCCGACTTGCGCCAGGCCAATACCGCGCACTTACCGCTGAAGAGATCGCACAGTTTTAAACCCGAACGAAGGCTGTTCCAGGAGACAGATCTGCCGATCTGTGGTCAATTTGATCAAGCCAATGTTGGACGCGACGCTCTCGCAATGACTGCAAATGACTCATTCCAAGAATAAAAACTTCTCATCTGCTCTG
Source organism: Pseudomonas sp. 2024-210 (assembly GCF_045062345.1). Lineage (NCBI taxonomy): Bacteria > Pseudomonadati > Pseudomonadota > Gammaproteobacteria > Pseudomonadales > Pseudomonadaceae > Pseudomonas > Pseudomonas sp. 2024-210. The sequence goes on from NZ_JBJGEJ010000001.1 coordinate 150,627, forward strand.
ACTTCTGGTACAAAGTCAGCCGCTTCAAGCGGGTATAGTTTAGTGGCAAAACGAAAGCTTCCCAAGCTTTAGTTGAGGGTTCGATTCCCTCTACCCGCTCCACTTCTTTATGGCTCAAACCTCCAAGTAACCTTTAGTGGTTGGCCCCAGCAACATCCCGCTTCCATTGCCAGACCTGCCTGATCAACGCCTCATCTTTTTATCCCTGTACATCGCCGTGTCTGCATGACACAGCAGTTGCCGGGAGTGCTCGCCATGCTCTGGATATACCGCCCACCCAATACTGAGAAAAATGCTGAGTGTTTGCCCTTCAACCAATAATGGCTGACTAAGCTGTTGGCGTATTTTGTCGGCGACCATCAGCGCGTCCTCAGATTGCCTGAGGCTTTCCAGTATCAAAACAAACTCATCGCCGCTCATCCTTGCCACCGTGTCACTTTCCCGAACGCTCTGCTTCAAGCGATGGGCAATCTGTTGCAATAACGCATCACCGACAGCATGCCCATAGTTATCATTGACGGCTTTGAAGTGATCCAGATCGATAAAAAGTACCGCCAGACACGTCTGCTCCCTCTGCGCTCGAGCTAGCGCACTCTTCAGGCGCTCATAAAAAAACTCTCGATTTGGCAATTGAGTCAATGCATCGTATTGAGCCAAGAACTGCAGCCTGTCAATGAGCTGTTTTCGCTCAATCGCGGCTGCCACTTGGGTCGATACGAACTGCAAAAGCTCTTTGTGCGATTCACTGTAGCGTTCATCGCCCAAGGAGCTTTTGACGACCAACGCCCCAATAATACGGTTGGGGCTTACCAGTGGCACACATAACCAAGAACAGGAGGCTTCACTGCAGCGCAACACAGCCTGACCACTGCTAATGACTTCACCACTCAACTGCCGTACTTCGGTCAGTTGCGAGTGAGCATGATCATCAACGTGGTAAGGGAAACTTATCGCGCCCTCCTCTTGATCGCAGAGTGCTACTGAAAAATTCAAGGCCGGTAACCACTGCCCGATGAGCAAATGCACGCGCTTGAACAGTTCGAGCATGTCTTGAGCCCCGTGAGCAGCTTCTGAAATCGCGAAAATAGCCTGCTGACGTAACTCGGCATTCTTGCGCTCAGTAATATCGCGAGCCACTGCCACGCGTATCTGATAGGTCTGCGACCAGCGTGCAGACCACGAAATATGCACCACTTGACCATCCTTGCGCATATATCGGTTTTCAAAGTTGAACTTGGGTTCACCGGCCATGATTTCATCTGCCGCCTGCAACGTGCGTTCACGATCAGCCGGTAGTACAAGCTCCATCATGGGCTGCCCAATCAGCTCATGTTGCTCATAACCAAAAATGCGTTCGCAAGCAGCACTGACATACACAAAGCGACCATTACGGTCGACCACGCAGATGGCATCGAGTAACAGGTCAATGAAACTGACTTGAGACAGGTATCCTTTTATGTCCATAGCCAACTAGGCGCCTCAAGATTTGACGTGGTTAACTTCCTGTTCTTCAACCCGGCCACAAACCTGACCGCGTATCACCGAATCACGTGCAACAAGCCGGGCAACGCATTCATCAATGCACTGATGGCAAACCCGATAAACATAACCCCGCACAATCGGGTAATCAGCAACTCATGACGCTGATACACCGCACGGACGTGCGCGGCACCTACAACACCGATCAAAATCAGATAAGCAGCAGCGCCGCCCACAAAACTCAAGGCAATCAGCCACGGCAACATGTCCCAAGTCAACAGTTGTGCGCGACTGGAAAGCAGCGCAGTAAAGGTTGCGACTGCAACCGGATAGGCTTTAGGGTTGGTCAGCCCAAAGACCACGCCGTGGGCAAAGGGCTGACGAGAAGGACCTTGCTGGCCATCACTGCTGCGTTGAGCACGCACTGCACGCAGTCCTAACCAAAATAGATAAAGACCACTGATCAAACCGAGCACATTGAAAGTGGTATTGCCAAATTCACGCGCGCCCACGATGGCAATCAGTGCGGTACTGCACCACAACACATCCCCCAGCAAATGCCCGCATAAAAAACCGGCTCCGGCACGACGACCACGAGCGGCTCCGATACCAAAGACGGCCAAAACTCCAGGCCCGGGAGTGATGCCATAAATAAAGCCTGACGCCAGTACAGCCATTAATAACGACGCAGTCATGCAAAGTGCTCCTTGAGATCATCCCTGCCCCTCTCCAGCGCTTGCAAGGTGCGCTCGATTTTGCACGCTCTGCCAAACGCTGCAACTGGAGCCTGAATAAATATCTGCGTGGATTTCTAAAAAGAGGCCAGACCACGTACCAAGCTTATTGTCGACGACCCAGAATATTCACCACCAGACGATCCACCCAGCCCCAAATCCGCTGTTTGACGCGCCCCCAAAGCGGCCTTGTTTGCCAGTCTTGCAGACTGATTGGCAGGCTTTGACTAAAGTCGTTCATAAAACTGACGACCACGGCCTGCGTCAATACAGGATCGAGTGCTTCAAGGTTGGCTTCAAGGTTAAAGCGCAAATTCCAATGATCGAAATTGCAAGAGCCCAGACTGACCCAGTCGTCGACCAAGACCATCTTCAAATGCAAAAAACACGGCTGATATTCGTATATTTGTACGCCTGACTTCAGTAGCCGCGGGTAATAGCGGTGTCCCGCGTAACGTACAGACGGATGATCGGTGCGCGGACCGGTCAATAACAGCCGCACATCCACCCCTCGATGCGCTGCTCGTCGCAGAGCACGGCGCACGCCCCATGTAGGCAAAAAATACGGAGTCGCCAACCAGATGCGCTCCTTTGCACCGTTGATGGCCTGTATCAGCGATTGCAGGATATCGCGGTGCTGATGCGCATCGGCATAGGTCACACGTCCCATGCCCTCGCGCTCCAGAGGTGCGCTCGGCAAACGCGGCAACCCAAAGTGAGTGGCGGGCCGCCACGCCTTACGGCTTATATTGGCGCGCCATTGACGATCAAACAGCATTTGCCAGTCTTGAACCAAGGGCCCCTTAATCGCAACCATTACCTCATGCCACTCGCACGTATTGTCATCAGGCTGCCAGAATTCATCTGTAACGCCTGTGCCACCGACCACCGCCAACTTCTGGTCTACCAGCAACAACTTGCGATGATCGCGATAGAGGTTATTGCCCCCCCGACGCCAGCTCAGCGGATTGTAAAACCGCAGTTCTACACCGGCATCCGTCAAGCGACGACGCAGCCCCATGGTAAACGCCAGGCAGCCATAGCCATCGAATAAGCAGCGCACCCTCACTTCACGCCGGGCGGCCTGCTCCAGCGCTTCAACGATGGCTTCTGCGCAACGACCTGCCTCTACCAGATACAGCTCCAGATCCACGTGTGCTTGCGCCTGATCAATAGCGGCCAACATTCGAGGAAAAAATTCAGAGCCGTCAATCAGCAATTCAAATTGATTGGCACCGCGCCACGGGAACACTGCGCCCGCCATGTCAGCGCGCCGTAAAAATCAGTACCGCACCCACCGGTACCGAAAAACTGATGGCCGACAAACCCGCTATTTTGCGCAACGCCTCAAGCTCTGGTTGTAAACCAAAATCCTCAGCCTGAAGCATCAACGGCTCAAGGGTTACCACTTGAAAGCGGCGCTCATCGAGACGGGTAGCCAGCAATTGGGCTTCATAGGTGTGTTGTTTGCCTCGCAAGCTGACCGTGACAGGCAGGTGCAACTCCAGTTGCGCCCCGTTGGCCAAGTCATTGATAGGTTGCAAATCAATCTGAGCGGTGACCTGGGCTTCAGGGAAGTGCTTGAAATCAAATAACACGTCGCGCATGCGCTCATCGCGCAAAGGCACTGCGCTGTTGACCGAATCCATTTCGATACGCAATTGCGCACGGCCATTGCGCTCCACTTTGCCGTGCAACACTAGAAAACGATGAATATTCGAAACATTCGCATTGTGCGTCGTAATGAAAGACAGCCGTGACGACTCTCCGTCAAGGTACCAGTTGGCCTGGGCCGACAGGCTCACACCAAGCGTCAGCATCAAGGCACAAACAGAAGATAGGAGCGTTTTAAACATAAAAACTCATCGGCAGATAAACGTAGGCGAACATTACCCTGAGATCACAGTATGGGCAGGATTTTCTTACATTTCCCTATGACGTTGACGCAGATCCACAGTTCCGCTTGCACCAGTCCACGCAACCTCTGTCATACAAGCGTCATCCCGCCGTCATGCTGATGACATTGCGCCTGCCTAGCTTGAAGTTGCACACCTCAGTCGCTTGGCAGAAACCCAAAGCTGGCAAATAGCCTGCACGGAGATTCGCAATGTCTCAGATCGCCCGTATTCGCGCCGCGTCCCCAGAACGATGCTTGCAGGCAGAACGCTTGACCACTTCCAACGCTGTGCGTGAAGCTCAAGCCCTGCGCTTTCGTGTATTTAGCGGGGAATTGAAGGCGACCCTCAAAAGTGCCGTTCCTGGGTTGGACATCGACACTTACGACGCTCATTGCGCCCACATCGGTGTGCGCGACCTCAATAGCGGCCAATTGGTCGCCACCACTCGCTTGCTGGATCATGAAGCAGCAAAGCGTGTGGGCCACTTTTACAGTGAGCAAGAGTTCAGCCTGAACGGTCTTGCCCGCTTAAAAGGATCAGTGCTCGAGATTGGTCGAACCTGTGTCGATCCTGCTTACCGCAATGGTGGCACCATCGCCGTGCTCTGGGGGGAACTGGCTGAAGTCCTCAACCAAGGTGACTATCACTACCTGATGGGCTGCGCCAGCATCCCGATGCAGGACGGCGGCATCCAAGCCCAGGCCATCATGCAACGCTTGCGCGAGCGATATTTATGCACCGAGCATTTGCACGCTCAGCCGAAAAAACCGTTGCCGCCACTGGACATACCGGCCAACGTGATCACCCAAATGCCTCCCTTGCTCAAAGCCTACATGCGTCTGGGCGCAAAGATATGCGGCGAACCCTGCTGGGATGAAGACTTCCAGGTCGCCGATGTCTTTATTCTGCTTAAGCGTGATGAGCTGTGCCCGCGTTACGCGCGTCACTTCAAGGCGGCGATGTGATGAAGCGCCTGCGCCAATACACTCGGTTGGCACGTGCTCTGGGCGTAGTAGCGCTGGGGTTGGGCATGGCTTGCGTCTTTGGGCTGCTGGCGCATGTGCGGCCGAGCAAGACGCCGGCGCTGCGGCAACGGTGGTCACAGTTCTTTATGGCTCGCCTGAGCAATGCCCTGCCCTTTCGCATCACGGTAGTGGGCGAGCTGCCCGCAACGCCCATGCTATGGGTCAGCAACCACGTGTCGTGGACCGACATTGCGCTGCTTGGGCAACTGACGCCACTGTCTTTTTTATCCAAGGCAGAAGTGCGCGCATGGCCCGTGGCAGGATGGCTGGCGGTAAAGGCCGGGAGCCTTTTTATTCGTAGAGGTGCAGGCGAGAGTCATCACATACGCGATCAGATGAAGCGCCATCTGCAACAACAGCTTCCCCTGTTGATATTTCCCGAAGGCACCACCACCGACGGGCGTTCGGTGCGTACGTTTCATGGTCGATTGTTGTCGGCAGCCACTGAAAGCCAAGTGCACATACAACCTGTCGCCATTCGCTATTTACGCAATGACGAGACTGATGGGCTTGCACCCTTTGTGGGTGATGACGACTTGCTGTCCCACCTGCTGCGGTTGTTCGCGCACGATCGGGCCAATGTAGAAATCCACCTGCTTGAACCGATCGATAGCCATCAACACTCACGAGCAGTGCTCGCCCATAGGGCACAAGAAGCCATCAAACAGGCCTTAACAGGATCGACACGCTCTTGTGCGACAGAGTCTCAGGATGATGGACTTACCCTTCAGAACGCTTGAAAGACTCGCCTGCATTGCCAGCAGGCTCACATTTACCGCTCATTTGAGAGGCGGAAAAAGCCTGCAGTTGAGGGTAAAACGCTCGAAAATCCTCACTAAGCGGTTCATACAAAACCCGCAAATCCTGCATGGCCCCCGCCAGCTCCTCAGGCTTCGACAGACGCTGCGCAATTCCCTTGAACACTCGCTCCAGAACCGAAAACTGCCGATACGAACCCAGCCAGTCATGCGCAGCCATATGTGGCGCGATAGCAGCCAAGCGTTTGGGCAATTGCGGTTGCGCCTCAAGCACTCGGTAAAAGCCCGCAGTAAAACGCTCTAATGGGATCTGGGCGTATAACGTCCAGTCCCGCGCCAGGCAATGATCGAAAAAAACATCCAGCACAATACCCGCATAACGCCTACGGGTATGGCTAAAGCGTGACAGGGAGCGCTCTACCAAAGGATGAGCGTCTGTGAATACATCAATGCTTCGGTGCAGCTGTATCGCTGATTCGATGACAGGGCTGTACTCACCTTGCAGCCGGCCTTTGACGAAGTCGCCATAAAGACTACCGAGCAATTCTTCAGGCCGCTGGCCGCCGAGGTGCAGATGTGCGAGATAATTCATGCCGCGCAGTTTAGCACTGCCACTCCAATATCGTTATAACCCGATATACCGATTTGAGCTGACCTCAGATCGATTTCATATTTGTATATCGCGATATAACGATTTAAAGTTCGCCTCATCGCGATATAACGCTGCACTTAATTGAGCACTGCCACCATGCCGATCGACCTCGACGAAATAATAAAAGCGCTGGCACACCCAGTACGCCGAGAAATCATCCGTTTACTCAAAGACCCTAAAACCGAATTTCCGGACCAGCTTCACAGCACCGAACACGGTGTCTGCGCCGGGCAGTTCGACCAATGCCTAAGCCTGTCGCAATCCACGGTTTCCGCCCACCTTGCCACCCTCCAGCGCGCTGGCCTGATCAGCAGCCAGAAGGTAGGCCAGTGGCATTTTTTTAAACGTAACGAAGAAACCATTCAAGCGTTTCTCGCCACATTGAGCCAAGAGCTTTAACAAGGATACTCATGCCCCTCTCGCTACTTATTCTGGCGCTCAGCGCTTTTGCCATCGGCACCACTGAATTCGTCATCATGGGTTTGCTGCCCGATGTCGCAGCGGATCTTGGCGTCTCTATTCCGGGAGCGGGCTGGCTGGTCACCGGTTATGCGCTGGGCGTAGCCATAGGTGCTCCCTTCATGGCCCTGGCGACAGCAAAACTGCCGCGCAAGGCCGCCCTTGTTGCATTAATGGTGATTTTCATCATTGGCAACCTGCTTTGCGCACTGGCCAGTGATTACAACGTGCTCATGTTTGCACGCGTAGTCACCGCTCTGTGCCACGGTGCGTTTTTCGGGATTGGTTCCGTGGTCGCCGCTGGCCTGGTGCCCGCCAACAAACGCGCTTCCGCTGTGGCATTGATGTTTACCGGCCTGACCTTAGCCAACGTACTGGGCGTGCCGTTGGGTACTGCGCTGGGGCAAGCAGCCGGCTGGCGATCGACCTTCTTTGCAGTGACCGTCATTGGTGTTGTTGCGTTAATCGGCCTGATTCGCTTTTTGCCTGCCAAGCGCGACGAAGAGAAGCTCGACATGCGTGCTGAATTGGCGGCGCTCAGGGGCGCTGGGATCTGGCTTTCGCTGAGTATGACCGCGTTGTTTTCTGCGTCGATGTTCACCCTGTTCACCTATGTCGCCCCCTTGCTTGGCGATGTGACAGGCGTGTCGCCTAAAGGCGTGACCTGGACGTTGCTGTTGATCGGCCTGGGCCTGACGGTGGGTAACATCATCGGTGGCAAGTTGGCAGACAAGCGCTTGGCTGCGACCTTGATCGGCGTATTTATCGCAATGGCGGTCATATCAACCGCATTGAGCTGGACCGCCGTTGCCGTGATCCCGACCGAGATCACGCTGTTCCTCTGGGCTACGGCCTCGTTTGCTGCCGTGCCTGCTTTGCAAGTGAACGTAGTCACTTTCGGCAAAGCCGCACCCAATTTGGTATCAACCCTGAACATTGGCGCCTTCAACATTGGCAACGCACTGGGTGCCTGGGTCGGGGGCAGCGTCATTGCACACGGCTTTGGCCTCACCAGCGTGCCACTCGCAGCGGCTGCCCTGGCGGTACTCGCGCTGCTGATCACACTGATTACATTTCGCCAGACCGGCAATCCCGAGCTGGCGACCGTCACACATTGACTCTTGAGAGGGCTGCATTAATGACCACGATTTTCGATCCGATCAAGCTGGGCGACCTTGAACTGCCCAACCGCATCATCATGGCACCATTGACCCGTTGCCGAGCTGACGAAGGACGCGTACCCAATGCGCTCATGGCGGAGTATTACGTTCAACGCGCATCGGCCGGTCTGATTCTCAGCGAAGCCACTTCGGTAACGCCCATGGGCGTCGGCTACCCGGATACACCCGGCATCTGGTCTGACGATCAGGTACGCGGCTGGACCAACATCACCAAGGCCATTCATGCTGCCGGCGGCCGCATCATGATGCAGCTGTGGCACGTTGGCCGGATCTCGCACCCGATGTATCTGAACGGTGAGGCCCCTGTAGCACCGAGCGCCATTGCAGCCAAGGGTCATGTGAGCCTGGTTCGCCCAAAGGTTGATTTCCCGGTACCACGCGCTCTGGAAACCGCCGAAATAGCCGAGATTGTAGAGGCTTATCGCACAGGCGCCGAAAACGCCAAAGCGGCCGGATTTGACGGCGTGGAAATTCATGGCGCCAACGGCTACCTGCTTGATCAATTCCTGCAAAGCAGCACTAACAAGCGTACCGACCAATACGGAGGCAGCTTGGAAAATCGCGCGCGCCTGCTGCTTGAAGTCACCGATGCCGCCATTGAAGTCTGGGGCGCAGGTCGGGTTGGTGTGCACCTGTCGCCACGTGCCGACTTGCACGATATGGGTGATGACAACTTGGCTGAGACCTTCAGCTATGTGGCCAGTGAATTGGGAAAACGCGGGATCGCATTTATTTGCTCGCGTGAAAAAGAAGGCCCTGACAGCCTCGGCCCTCAGCTTAAAGCTGCTTTTGGCGGGCCTTACATCATCAATGAACAGTTCACCAAAGAAAGCGCAAATGCGTGGATAGCGGCGGGTAAAGCGGACGCTGTCGCGTTCGGTGTACCTTTTATCGCCAACCCTGACTTGCCTGCGCGCTTGAAGGCCGATGCTCCTCTGAACGAGGCGCACCCTGAAACGTTTTATGCCAAAGGCCCAGTCGGTTACATCGACTATCCAACGCTGTAAGGCGGCATAAAGGCTACACCAGAGAGCCTTTGAACGCGCTCAACGCAAAACGCCCAAGACTTTAGTCTTGGGCGTTTTGCTTTAATTCTGGCAAAAAAAAGGGGCGGTTTGACCCGCCCACATTTTTTCCCTAGTCCCTTTTTTCCTTCTCATCATCCTGATGAATCGCGTCCTGCGATGTCCTCTGACGTTCATCCTTGAGCGCCGTATCAATCCGTCGACACAGTTAAGATATTAAAGTTTTATAAAATTGACGCAAGCGCATCAGCTACAGGTTCTTATTAGTAATCGCTCACTTATAAAAAATAAAAACTTTTAAAATCAATAAGATAAAAAACCTAATTATCAAACAACATCTTTATGACACTTTTTTAAGCCCTTCACTTACATCAGTTGTAAGTAAAGGCTTACACCCCACTACAGAAAAGGCCCGTTTAACACCTAACCAGCTTGGCCAGCCTAAGCGGCTCAAGGGTCACAGAAACACGGCATGAGCCTGCACTTAGGATTATTACTGTTTCTCCAACACTGCTTTCCAGTCTTTGGGATTTATTCAAAACGCCATCCGCCTAAAATGGACACAGCTTCCAAACAAAGCCACGAAACGCCAGCCTGTCAGGGTCCAAGCAAACCACCCACCCACGTTTCGTAGTGCCTTCGGCCTAATTACTCCGACTGAAGACGACATTCGTTTGCACCGTTGGGACATAGATAATGAAACTGTTTAAAACGTTGGTTGCCGCTTCTTTCGTCATGCTGGGCAGCCAAATGGCCTTTGCCGATCAACCCGCTGCAGAGCAATACACGTACAGCTCTAATCTGGACATTGCCAAAGTGATACACATGGAACCCGTTCCTGCAGATGTCTGCGGCGTAGTTTCCCTGCAAATGACTTACCTTGACCACCAGGGCCAACAGCACACCATGCAATACAGCGCGATGGGTAACGGCTGCTCAAATAGCTAGGGCCGAGTCCCAACGAGGGTTAGCGAACATAAAAAAATGCCCTGAGCCGTCAGCTCAGGGCATTTCAGTGGCATCAAAAACAGGTTTTACTGAAACAGCGACTCACTGGAAAGACCATTGCGCTCAAGGATCTCTCGCAGACGCTTAAGCCCCTCTACTTGAATCTGGCGTACACGTTCACGTGTCAGGCCAATCTCAAGACCAACGTCTTCCAGTGTGCTGCTTTCATGGCCGCGCAAACCGAAGCGGCGAATCACCACTTCACGTTGCTTGTCGGTGAGCTCAGATAACCACTGATCAATACTTTGCGACAAATCATCATCCTGTAGCAGATCACACGGATCTGTAGGACGGTCATCGGTAAGGGTATCAAGCAGCGTTTTATCCGAATCAGGTCCCAAGGATACGTCAACAGATGATACCCGCTCGTTGAGTCCAAGCATGCGCTTGACCTCTGAGACAGGTTTTTCGAGCAGATTGGCGATTTCTTCAGGAGAGGGTTCGTGATCGAGTTTTTGTGTCAGTTCGCGAGCGGCTCGCAGGTAGACATTAAGCTCTTTGACAACGTGGATTGGCAAACGAATGGTACGGGTCTGGTTCATAATGGCCCGTTCAATTGTTTGACGGATCCACCAAGTGGCATACGTCGAAAAACGAAACCCACGTTCCGGGTCAAACTTTTCGACAGCCCGAATCAGCCCCAGATTGCCCTCTTCAATCAGATCGAGCAGCGATAAGCCACGATTGACATAACGCCTGGCGATTTTCACCACCAGCCGCAGGTTACTTTCAATCATGCGCTTTCGACCGGCAGGGTCTCCACTTTGCGACAAGCGAGCGAAGTGGACTTCTTCGGCAGGAGAGAGCAGCGGGGAAAATCCAATTTCATTGAGGTACAACTGAGTCGCATCAAGCGCCCGGGTGTAATCAATGTATTTGTGCTGTTTAACGGCTGCTGTTTTTTTTGACTTGGTGCGGGATGCAGGGGTTGAATCGTCTTCTTCTGACATCAAGTCATTGTCGATGTCGGCGTCCATAAGGAGCACCTCATCGTCGATGTCAAACCCCGGCACTTCTTTATTGAGAGCCATTGATATAGTCCTTTGATGAGTTCGACCTCAAGCTCAAGCACCGCCTTAATCCTTGGCAATGCTGGAACCTGCTCCTTAGCTACATCAGGAACAGGCTGGTAAGCGATCAACGTCGTGGAAGGAATTGCAGTGGATCTACAGGTTTACCCTGGCGGCGAATCTCAAAGTGAAGTTTCACCCGGTCTGTACCAGTTGACCCCATTTCGGCAATTGTCTGTCCGACCTTGACCTGCTGCCCCTCCCGAACCAACAACCTGCGGTTATGACCGTAGGCACTGACGTAGGTATCACTGTGTTTGATGATGACTAATTCGCCGTAGCCCCTCAATCCACTCCCGGCGTAAACCACTGACCCATCAGACGCAGCCAAAACAGGCTGTCCCAAATCTCCGGCGATATCAATACCTTTATTCAAACTACCGTTTGAAGAAAATTTACCGATCAAAATGCCATCAGAAGGCCATCCCCAGCCTTTGGGAGCAGGGCCCGCGGGCAACGGGGCTGGCGCCACAGCCGATTTGGTTGGGTTGGCCGCGCGCTTGATAACCGTGGTTTTAGTGCCTGAAGATGAGGACACCACCGTCGTTGTGGTCCCACCGGAAGGCACGGTTCCCGCACGACCATCGAAGCGGATGGTCTGGCCAGGGACAATGGTAAAGGGCGGATCAATCTTGTTGCGCGCGGCTAAAGCTTTCCAGTCCCAGCCGTAACGGAAGGCAATCGAAAACAGCGTATCGCCGCGTCGAACGACGTACTGGCCGGTCGTTACGGCAGGACGCTGAGCAACGCCATTGCGATCAACAACCCGCACGCCGTTTTTAGGTGTGCTGGAGCACGCTGCCAACACCAGCAGTGTCGAACTCAGGAGCAGACCGACCACCAGCTTCTGATAGCTTTTGATATCCATACGCTGCGCAATGACTGTGAGACTCACCCGCCGCTCCCTTTTAGATGGTGGTTAAATATTAGAGTGCCAGTACTGGCTTCGTTCAACCGCAAGTATAACTGGCTGTACAGCTTTGCTAAGAGCAAAGCCGCACCTTAAACAGAGCGTTTATGCGCATAAACACGCACTCAGCAGGGCCGGCCAATGGCCTTTAAGACCTGCGGCCCACCCTATAATTCACTTGGCTCAAATAAAGGCTAGGCCAATGGCCCATTGAGTAACGGCACAAAACGGACATTGCCAATCACTCGCCGGGCGAAACCGTGCTCTTCGCGCACGATCAGCATCAACTGCTGAACCTCGCCAGCGCCTACCGGAATGACCAGCCGCCCGCCTGGGGCCAACTGATCCAGCAATGCCTGAGGAACATCGGTCGCCACAGCGGTCACGATAATGCCGTTGTAGGGAGCCAAAGCCGGCCAGCCTTCCCAACCATCCCCCCAACGAAACACAACATTACGCAGGTTCAGTTCGAGCAGACGCTCTTTGGCACGATCCTGAAGCACCTTGATCCGCTCGACGGAAAAGATCCGCTCCACCAGCTGCGACAAGATCGCTGTTTGATAGCCCGAACCCGTACCGATTTCCATCACCTTGTCCAGCGGCCCATCCTCCAGCAGAAGCTCGCTCATGCGCGCCACCATGTAAGGCTGGGAGATGGTCTGGTTATTCCCGATCGGCAGTGCGGTGTCTTCGTAGGCACGATGCGCCAGCGCTTCATCGACAAACAGATGACGCGGTGTGCGACGAATGGCCTCTAATACGTTGCGGTTAACGATACCTTCTTCAAGTAAGCGCTGAATCAGACGCTCACGAGTACGTTCCGAGGTCATTCCGATGCCTCGGTGCATCAGACCATCTTGCTCACGCCCCTTCAACCCAAACCCTCCAACCAGCCGGCAAGGCTTTTGAAACCATCGCCAAACGTACGGTCCAGTTGCAGCGGGGTGATAGAAACATACCCCTGCATCACTGCATGGAAATCCGTGCCTTCGCCGCCATCCTCAACATCCCCGGCCGCTGCAATCCAGTAGCCCGCCTTGCCCCGTGGATCGACAACCTGTACCGGCGCGGATGCACGGGCACGGTGCCCCAAACGGGTGAGCTGAATACCGCGAATCTTCTCAAGAGGCAAATTCGGGATGTTGACGTTGAGGACAGTACGGGGCGGTAAATTCAGCGATGCATGGGCTTCAACTAACTTGCGGGCGAAATAAGCCGCCGTTGGCAAGTTGTCGACCTGACGAGACACCAACGAGAAGGCAAACGAGGGAAGGTCGAGAAAGCGCCCTTCGAGTGCTGCCGCTACAGTGCCGGAATACAGCACGTCATCACCCAGATTGGCGCCCAGATTGATGCCCGACACCACCATATCCGGTTGCTGTTTGAGCAAGCCATGAATGCCGAGATGGACGCAATCGGTGGGCGTCCCGTTAATGCTGATAAAGCCATTATCCAGGGTGTGCGGGTGCAACGGCCGATCAAGCGTCAATGAGCTGCTCGCACCGCTTTTATCTTGATCAGGGGCAATCACCACACATTCGCAATAATCGACAAGCGCGCCATGAAGCGCAGCCAAGCCTGGAGCGGTGACCCCATCATCATTAGAAATCAGAATACGCATAAGTTGTCCGTTTGACCCAAAGGCACCAGATCAACAAGTTCGCGCACCAGAACAGTGGCGAAGCATCCGGCCGGCAAAACAAATTCGAGTTGCAGAATGTCAGGCTCCGGATAATGCCACGTCAACCGCCCAATGGGCAGTCGCAAGATACGTCGCTCATGGCTCATGCCGGCGCGAACCAGCCAGTCACGCAGGTCTGCCTCACGTGCGGCGATAGACTGCTCCAATTCATGGGTCGCGTGCGTGGTTGCAGACTCACCCTCGCCCCATAGAGGGCCAGTTGGGTGAAGGTCAAGAATCGCCAGTCGCGGATCGTTGCACTCGGCTTCGCCCGCGGGGAAGAAACTTCGACTGTCGGTAAAAGCCAGCAAATCACCGACCTGAGCACGCTGCCAGGAGCCGTCGGCCACCCGCGCGGCCAACACCTGATTGAACAGGTAGCTGCGGGCCGTGGACAGCAGACGCGAACGGACATTGCGCTGTTCAGGCAACGCCTTGCGGGCCGCATAATCGCGTGCCTCGCCCAGATTTCCGCCCTGCCAGCCAAAACGCTGGCTGCCAAAATAGTTCGGCACACCTTGTTGGCTAATCACTTCCAGACGCTGCTGCAACGCCTCCTTGTCGGCATCCAGCTTCGTCAGACGCAGGGTAAAACCGTTGGCCGCATGGGCGCCGCGCTGTAATTTGCGTTTGTGCCGGGAGGTTTTGAGTATTTTCAGCATGTCATTTTCTGCGGCTGACAAGTCAGGATCAGCCTTGCCTGGCAACTGCACGCTGAACCATTGACGCGTCAGTGCCTGGCGGTCTTTGAGGCCCGCATAGCTTACTGTCCGCAAGGGGACACCGGCCGCCTTGGCAATACGCCGTGCCGCTTCTTCGGTGTTCAGCCCCCGCTTTTCAACCCACAACCAGAGGTGCTCGCCGTCTCCGGACAGAGGAATGTCCAGCACTTCATCGACCTGAAAATCTTCAGCCGTGGCTTTAAGCACTGCCGAGCCTAAAGGCTCGCCGTAAGCCAGCGGCCCCAGCAGATCAAACTCGTTCATGCGCGAACCAACAAAGCAATGGCGTGCACGGCAATACCTTCTTCACGCCCCACAAAGCCCAGTTTTTCAGTGGTTGTGGCTTTTACGTTTACCTGGTCCAAATCAACCTCTAGATCCGCGGCAATCAACGCACGCATGGTTTCAATATGCGGCGCCATTTTTGGCGCCTGAGCAATGATGGTGTTATCGACATTACCGACCTTCCAGCCCTTGGCGTGGATAAGTCCTACGACATTGCGCAACAAGGCGCGACTGTCAGCGCCCTTGAACTGCGGGTCGGTGTCCGGGAAATGCTTGCCGATGTCGCCCAGTGCCGCAGCACCCAGCAAAGCATCGCTGAGTGCATGCAACAGCACGTCGCCATCGGAGTGGGCCAACAGCCCGAATTTATGGGGGATTCGTACACCGCCCAAGGTTATAAAGTCGCCCTCAGCAAAACAGTGCACATCATAGCCGTGGCCAATACGCATAAAAAAACGCCCCGATTAAGTCAGGGCGTGATTCTACCTACTATTAGGCACTTAGTGCGCTTGCGTGGTGACGCAAGTGGTCGTCAATGAAACTGGCAATGAAAAAATAGCTGTGGTCATAGCCGGGTTGCAGACGCAAGGTCAGCGGATGATTGGCCAACTTTGCGGCTTGTTGAAGTGCTTCTGGCTTGAGTTGCACCGTTAGAAAGTCATCACGATCGCCCTGATCCACCAGCAGCGGCAACTTTTCCTTGGCTTCGCTTATCAACACGCAGGCATCCCATTCACGCCAGCGTGCATGCTCTTCACCCAAGTAGTGGGAAAAAGCTTTTTGCCCCCAAGGACAATCCATCGGGTTGCTGATCGGCGCAAAAGCCGACACCGATTGATAGCGCCCTGGATTACGCAATGCACACACCAAAGCACCATGCCCACCCATCGAATGGCCGCTGATGCCACGCTTTTGCGAGGCTGGAAAGTAGGTTTCAACCAATGCAGGCAACTCATGCACCACATAATCGTGCATCTGATAATGCTGGGCCCACGGCTGCTGGGTCGCGTTCAGGTAAAAACCGGCCCCCAGGCCGAAATCCCACGCGCCCTGCGGATCATCCGGCACGCCTTCACCACGAGGGCTGGTGTCCGGCGCAACAATGATCAGCCCTAATTCAGCCGCCATCTTCATTGCACCGGCCTTGTGCATGAAGTTCTCGTCGGTGCAGGTCAGACCCGACAACCAATACAGCACAGGTAACTGTGCGCCCTGCTCCGCTTGGGGTGGCAAGTACACGGCAAACACCATGTCGCAACCCAGAACCTCAGATCGGTGCTTGTAACGCTTGTGCCAACCACCAAAGCTTTTCTGGCAGGAGATATTTGTTAAAGGCATAAGGAGCAGCTCCAAGTTTCAAGCTGCAAGCTTCACGTTAAAAGCAGGCGGGGTGTATCTCCCACTTATAGCTTGAGGCTTGCAACTTGCGGCAATTCGTCAGAAGTGAATAACCGTGCGAATGCTTTTGCCTTCGTGCATCAGGTCGAAAGCCTTGTTGATGTCTTCCAGACCCATGGTGTGGGTAATGAACGTATCCAACGGGATCTCGCCGCTCTGTGCCATGTCCACATAGCTTGGCAACTCGCTGCGACCACGTACGCCACCAAATGCCGAACCACGCCAGACGCGACCCGTGACCAATTGGAACGGACGGGTCGAAATTTCCTGGCCAGCACCGGCCACGCCGATGATGACGGACTCGCCCCAGCCCTTGTGGCAGCACTCCAGCGCCGCACGCATCAATTGCACATTGCCGATGCATTCAAAGGAGAAATCAACGCCGCCATCTGTCATGTCAACGATCACTTCCTGAATCGGACGATCAAAATCTTTTGGATTCACGCAGTCGGTGGCGCCCAACTGCCGGGCAATTTCAAATTTGGCCGGGTTGATATCAATGGCGATGATCCGCGCCGCCTTGGCTTTGACCGCACCGATAACGGCTGACAGGCCAATACCGCCCAGACCGAAAATGGCCACGGTGTCACCCGGCTTGACCTTGGCTGTGTTGAGTACGGCGCCAATCCCGGTGGTCACGCCACAACCGAGCAGGCATACCTTCTCAAGCGGGGCCTCTTTTTGAATCTTGGCCACCGAGATTTCGGGCACCACAGTGTACTCAGAAAATGTCGAGGTTCCCATGTAATGGAAAATCGGCTGACCTTTATAGGAGAAACGCGTGGTGCCGTCAGGCATCAGGCCTTTACCTTGTGTCGCACGAATGGCCTGACACAAGTTGGTCTTGCCTGACAGGCAGAATTTGCACTTGCCGCACTCAGGCGTGTAAAGCGGGATCACATGATCGCCGACCGCAACAGAGGTAACGCCCTCGCCAACAGCCTCAACAATAGCACCGCCTTCGTGGCCTAGAATCGAGGGGAAAATGCCTTCCGGGTCAGCGCCCGACAACGTGTATGCGTCGGTATGACAGACACCTGAGGCAACAACTCGCAGCAATACTTCGCCAGCCTTGGGCATGGCAACATCAACTTCTACGATCTCTAACGGTTTTTTGGCTTCGAAGGCTACAGCAGCACGGGACTTGATCATCAAGCGTCTCCAACAAAATGCAAACAAGACAGACAGTGTAGTTCAGAGCTGATTGATTAATAATCCAGCCAAAAGCAAAACATTATTGCTAGACAGGGACAATAGGCGTGAATGAAAACCGCTGGGAAGGTATTGATGAGTTTGTGGCGGTGGCTGAATGCGGACAATTCACCGCAGCGGCCGAGCGACTTGGCGTGTCCTCATCCCACATCAGCCGTCAGGTGGCGCGTCTCGAAGAGCGTTTACAAACCCGATTGTTTTATCGCAGTACGCGACGGGTCACGCTGACGGAGGCTGGCCAGACTTTTTTGCAGCACTGCCAGCGTTTGCAAGACGGTCGCGAAGAAGCGCTACGCGCTGTGGGCGACTTGGCCAGCGAACCCAAAGGCCTGCTACGCATGACCTGTGCGGTGGCTTATGGGGAGCGTTTCATTGTGCCGTTGGTCACGCGCTTTATGGGAATGTACCCACAGTTACGGGTGGACATCGAGTTAAGCAACCGCCCACTGGATCTGGTACATGAGAGTCTCGATCTCGCCATTCGACTGGGTCGTTTGCAAGACTCCAGATTGGTGGCCACCCGGCTTGCGCCCAGACGCATGTACGTGTGCGCTGCGCCTTCCTACCTGGAGCATTACGGAAGGCCCCATAGCGTGTCGGAATTGAGCCGTCATAATTGCTTGATTGGCAGTTCTGATCAGTGGCAATTGCAGCAGGAGGGTCGCGAATTCTCGCAGCGTGTACAGGGAAATTGGCGGTGTAACAGTGGCCAGGCGGTACTGGACGCGGCGCTACTCGGCGTAGGTCTTTGCCAGTTGCCAGACTATTACGTGCTGGAGCATTTAAAGGCCGGTGCTCTGGTGTCCTTGCTGGAGACCCATCAACCGCCTAACACCGCCGTTTGGGCGCTGTATCCCCAGCAGCGACACTTGTCACCCAAAGTCAGAAAACTGGTGGACTACTTAAAAGAAGGATTGGCCAAGCGGGTGGAATACACCGACCTGTAGCAGCTGCCGAAGGCTGCGTCCGGCTGCGAAGCGGCCGTGAACTCAGATTGGGCGGAGTGTCAGGTAGGTTAGATTCTCAGGGTTTACGACTGCTTCGCAGCCGGACGCAGCCTTCGGCAGCTGCTACAAAGCGATCGCGAATTATAGGTCCGATCAGCGGGTTGCCCAACGCAACCGAAGCCATTCGAGGTCTTCGGGGCGGGTGACCTTGATGTTGTCCGAACGGCCTTCGATCAGGCGCGGGGCCAAACCTGCCCACTCCATTGCGGACGATTCATCCGTAATGTTCGCGTCCGCCACCAGACTGTCAGCCAAGGCTCGATGCAATGCACCCAGTCGGAACATCTGCGGTGTATAAGCCTGCCAGATCAAACTACGATCCACCGTCGCAACGGCTCGCCCCTGTTTATTCACCTTTTTAAGGGTGTCGCGTGCAGGCACGGCAAGCAGGCCGCCTACTGGGTCATCAGCCAACTCACCCAGCAGTTTATCGAGGTCTTCGCGAGATAGATTCGGTCTCGCTGCATCGTGAACCAATACCCAATCGTCATCACACGCACCCTGCGCGTGCAAATGCAAAAGCGCATTGAGTACCGAGTCGGCACGTTCGCGACCACCGTCAACCCGCACCACGCGCGGATCAGCAGCACACGGCAAGGACGGCCAGAAGGGATCATCAGAAGCAATGCTGACCACCAGCCCTTTAAGGCCTGGATGATCGAGAAAACAGCCAAGGCTGTGTTCCAGAATAGTGCGCCCGCCCAATTGCAAATACTGCTTGGGACGGTCTGCGGCCATACGGGCACCGACGCCCGCGGCAGGAATCACGGCCCAGAAGGCCGGTGCTGGAAAGCTCATTGGGCCAACTGGTAGAGGGTTTCGCCCTCCTTGACCATACCCAATTCATGGCGGGCCCGTTCTTCAACGGTCTCCATGCCTTTTTTCAATTCAAGCACTTCCGCATCCAGCACGCGGTTGCGCTCAAGCAATACTTCATTTTCAGCATGCTGATCAGCGATTTGCTGTGTCAGGTCGGTAACCTGCGCCAAACTGCCATTTCCCACCCACAGACGATACTGTAGGCCAGCCAGCAGCAAGAGCAAGATGAGAAACAACCAATTGGGACTGCGCATCGAATATCAGGTATCCAGTGAAAAGACAGCCATGCCGAAAAACGTAAACAACGAACAGTACAAAGCCTGGACGAACCAGGCTTGGTATACAGAAGCATCAGACTAGTGTCAAAAAACCCTATTTGGCGAATTTTCGGACACTATCTGACGACTTTTTACCATCTACCGCTTAGCCGCGAAACTCACTGCGACCGTTGTACTTGGCTTTCGCCCCCAACTGCTCTTCGATACGCAGCAATTGGTTGTACTTGGAAACGCGATCGGAGCGGCACAGAGAGCCAGTCTTGATCTGCCCCGCCGACGTACCCACTGCCAGATCGGCAATGGTGGAGTCTTCGGTTTCGCCCGAACGGTGGGAGATCACCGCCGTGTAACCCGCAGCCTTGGCCATCTGGATAGCTTCCAGTGTTTCGGTCAGGGTGCCGATCTGGTTGAACTTGATCAGGATCGAGTTGGCGATCTTTTTATCGATGCCTTCTTTCAGAATCTTGGTGTTGGTCACGAACAGGTCATCACCGACCAACTGAACCTTCTCACCAATTTTGTCGGTCAGAATTTTCCAGCCATCCCAGTCAGACTCGTCCAGACCGTCTTCAATGGAGATGATCGGGTAACGCTGAGTCAGACCTTTCAGGTATTCGGCAAAGCCTTCGGAATCGAACACTTGGCCTTCGCCCGACAGATTGTACTTGCCGTCTTCGTAGAATTCGCTGGCAGCGCAATCCAGCGCCAGCGTCACGTCTGTGCCGAGAGTGTAACCGGCATTGGCGATGGCTTCGGAGATCACTTTCAGTGCTTCTTCGTTCGACGCCAGGTCAGGCGCAAAACCACCTTCATCGCCCACGGCAGTGTTCAGGCCACGGGCCTTGAGCACAGCTTTGAGGTGATGGAAGATTTCAGTGCCCATACGCAGCGCGTCGGAAAAAGTCTTGGCGCCTACTGGCTGCACCATGAACTCTTGAATGTCGACGTTGTTATCGGCGTGCTCGCCACCGTTGATGATGTTCATCATCGGCACCGGCATCGAGTACACACCCGGCGTGCCGTTCAGGTTGGCAATGTGGGCGTACAGCGGCAGGTCCTGATCCTGAGCAGCAGCCTTGGCCGCAGCCAGGGATACGGCGAGGATGGCATTGGCGCCCAGTGAACCTTTGTTTTCAGTGCCGTCCAGCGCGATCATCGCGTGATCCAGCGCTTTTTGATCAACCGGGTCTTTACCCAGCAGCAAATCACGAATAGGGCCGTTAATGTTGGCAACGGCTTTCAGCACGCCTTTGCCCAAGTAACGGCTCTTGTCGCCATCACGCAGCTCCAATGCTTCACGGGAACCGGTGGAAGCACCGGACGGCGCGCACGCGCTGCCGATGATGCCGTTGTCGAGAAGCACGTCCGCTTCCACAGTGGGATTACCACGGGAGTCGAGAACTTCACGACCTTTGATGTCGACGATCTTTGCCATTGTTGTAAATACTCCAAAGTTGACGAAAACACGCAGCTGAGGGAAATTTTGTTATCGGCGGCAAGGGGATAAATGACAGGCAACCTTGCGGACGATAAGGCTCGGGCCCTGAGGCCCGAGAAATCGTGCGGTACTTTACCGGAGAAACGAGGTTTACGCGGTTTCTATTGTCGGAAAACTCTTCACCAACTCATCCAACGCTTTCAACTGGGCCAGGAAAGGCTCCAGTTTGTCCAGACGCAAGGCACAAGGGCCGTCACATTTGGCGTTGTCTGGATCCGGGTGTGCTTCAAGGAACAAACCTGCAAGGCTTTGGCTGATGCCAGCCTTGGCCAGATCGGTGACTTGAGCACGACGACCACCGGCCGAATCGGCACGACCACCGGGCATTTGCAGCGCGTGGGTCACGTCGAAAAACACCGGGTATTCGAACTGTTTCATGATGCCGAAGCCCAGCATGTCGACTACAAGGTTGTTGTAGCCAAAGCTGGAACCACGCTCACAGAGAATCAACTGATCATTGCCGGCTTCTTCGCATTTGCTCAGGATATGTTTCATTTCCTGAGGTGCGAGGAACTGGGCTTTCTTGATGTTGATCACAGCACCGGTCTTGGCCATGGCCACGACCAGATCAGTTTGGCGCGACAGGAAAGCCGGCAACTGGATGATGTCGCACACTTGCGCGACCACGGCTGCTTGCGCAGGCTCGTGGACGTCGGTAATCACCGGCACGCCAAAGGCGGCCTTGATATCCTGGAAAATCCGCATGCCTTCTTCGAGGCCGGGGCCACGGTACGAGCTGACAGATGAGCGGTTGGCCTTATCGAAACTGGCCTTGAATACATAAGGAATACCGAGCTTTTCGGTAACCCGCACGTACTCTTCACACACCTGCATGGCCATATCACGGCTTTCCAGCACGTTCATGCCACCGAACAAGACCATTGGCTTGTCGTTGGCAATTTCGATATTGCCTACACGGATAATCTTTTGCGCCATGCTGTTTATGCCTTCTTCTCGTGTTGCGCCAGTGCTGCTTTGACGAAACCTGTGAACAATGGATGGCCATCACGTGGCGTCGAGGTGAACTCCGGGTGGAACTGGCAAGCGACGAACCAAGGATGATCCGGTGCTTCTACCACTTCTACCAACGCGCCGTCACCGGAGCGACCAGTGACTTTCAGGCCCGCTTCCATCAGTTGAGGGAGCAGGTTGTTGTTCACTTCGTAGCGGTGACGGTGACGTTCAACGATCACGTCTTTGGCATAGCAATCGTGCACCTTGGAACCGGGTGCCAGCTGGCAATCCTGTGCGCCCAGACGCATGGTGCCGCCCAAGTCGGACGTTTCGGTACGGGTTTCGACTGCACCGGTGGCGTCTTCCCACTCTGTGATCAGACCCACAACCGGATGGCCGCTGTTGCGATCAAACTCGGTAGAGTTGGCGTCTTTCCAGCCCAGCACATTACGTGCGAACTCGATAACCGCTACCTGCATGCCCAGGCAGATACCCAAGTAGGGCACCTTGTTTTCACGTGCATATTGAACCGCAGTGATCTTGCCTTCGACGCCGCGCAGACCGAAGCCGCCCGGAACCAGAATGGCATCGCACCCTTCAAGCAGTTCAGTGCCTTTATTTTCGATGTCTTCGGAGTCGATATAACGCAGGTTGACCTTGGTACGGTTGGAAATACCGGCGTGGCTCATCGCTTCAATCAGCGATTTGTACGCGTCCAGCAGCTCCATGTACTTGCCCACCATCGCGATGGTGACTTCGTGCTCCGGGTTCAGCTTGGCGTCGACCACTTTGTCCCATTCGGACAGGTCAGCGCTGTTGCATTCCAGACCGAAACGCTCAACGACGAAATCATCCAGGCCCTGAGCGTGCAGCATGCCCGGGATCTTGTAGATGGTGTCGGCGTCTTCCAGCGAAATAACGGCGCGCTCTTCTACGTTGGTGAACAGCGCAATCTTGCGACGCGATGACACATCAACATGGTGATCGGAACGGCAGATCAGAACATCTGGCTGCAAGCCGATCGAACGCAGCTCTTTAACCGAGTGCTGTGTAGGTTTGGTTTTCGTTTCGCCTGCGGTGGCGATGTACGGAACCAGTGTCAGGTGCATCAGCATGGCGCGCTTGGCGCCTACTTCGATGCGCAACTGACGGATTGCTTCGAGGAACGGTTGCGACTCAATGTCACCCACAGTGCCGCCAATCTCAACCATCGCTACGTCGGCATCGCCGGCGCCCTTGATGATCCGACGTTTGATTTCGTCGGTGATGTGCGGAATTACCTGAATGGTTGCACCCAAGTAATCACCACGGCGCTCCTTGCGCAGAACGTGTTCGTAAACACGGCCCGTGGTGAAGTTGTTGTTCTGGGTCATCGTCGTGCGGATAAACCGCTCGTAGTGACCCAAGTCCAGGTCGGTTTCTGCGCCGTCGTGTGTGACGAACACTTCACCGTGCTGGAACGGGCTCATGGTGCCCGGATCAACGTTGATGTAGGGGTCCAGCTTCAGCATGGTGACCTTAAGTCCCCGCGCCTCCAGGATGGCTGCCAATGAAGCCGAGGCAATGCCTTTCCCCAATGAAGAAACAACACCGCCCGTGACGAAGATGTAGCGCGTCATGAAAAACCCTAGAAGTCTGCGTTAAAGCGGTCAGAGCCGCCGGGGAAAGCGAAGGAAGGCCGAGGCCCCCAATCACCAGCATTAGTCACAGTGCACCTTTTGAAAAACTGCTGCGTTGGAACAGACCGATGGCAACCACCGGTTCGATACAAGCCACACATTTTTTTAAAATCGCCCAGCAAAGACTGCTTGGTAATCGGCAACATCTGTAATTCTGGTGAATCTACAGAAGTTGTATCAAGAAGGGAGCGTAGTCTACCGGAAAGCCCCTTTCAGCTCAAACCTTGATCGCTGGAAGTTGGCAGCCACTGTAATTTCCAACGCCCACAGGGGCTGGAGTCCAGTCCGGGCACGTTTGCCACCGCCAATAGCTGCTCATTTGCATACACAAGCGGCAATCTGCCACGGGCAAACAGCGGTACACCGCGCTCGTTCAACAGCCGTTTCAGGTCGCGACGCCCCCGTTGTGCCAACACCATGAATTCGCCGCCTTGACGATAGCTCACTTGCAGAGGGCCATCAGGAATATCACCGTGCAGGCTTAACAGGCCGTTGCCCGGCAAGACGAGCGGTTGCTCCGGCTGCATCCACACAACCGGAGCAGCAGGCGGCTTTAGCCAATCACCGGACAACCACCAGATGCGCCCGCCTGCCCGATGGAGCTCGCCATCGGCCAGACGCCAAATCGGCTGCGCATCGTCACGGGCATCACGTAGCGCTTCCCAACCCGCCCAATGTTCAGTGTCCGGCAAGCGACTCAACGCCTTCAACCAATGACGCAAGGCGTTACGCTGGCGTGCAGGCGACAAGCGGGCCAGCGGGGCCAATTCAAGTGACGGCAAACCGAGCCAGCCAAACACGGATGTCGATGCTGCGGCCTGCAAATCCTGCTCAGCCAATTCGTCCAGTAAACCTTGAGCTTCAGCGCAATGATCTGCGCTGCGTGCAAGAGTCGCGTTCGCTTGAGGCCAGCGACGCTCAAGGGTCGGAAGCACTTCATGGCGCAAATAATTGCGGGAGAAGTGTGTCTGGCAGTTGGAGGGATCTTCAATCCATGTCAGGCCTTTGTCATGGGCGTAAGCCGCTAACTCGGCTCGAGACACATCCAGCAAAGGCCGACTCAGTGAACCTTGCCCCAAACTGCGTTGGCGCGGCATGCCCGCCAAACCATTCACCCCAGCGCCACGCAACAGACGAAACAGCACGGTTTCAGCCTGATCATCACGGTGCTGCCCAGTGAGTAACACCTCATCGACGAGCGTGCAGGCGACAAACGCCTGATAGCGCGCATCCCGCGCTGCGCGCTCAAGGCTTGCACCCGGTTGCACCTGTACGCGAATGACCTGCAATGGGACATCCAATTCATCACACAGCGCCTGACAATGGGCTGGCCACGCGTCAGCTGCCGCCTGTAAACCATGATGAACATGGACAGCGGTGAGAGATGGGAGTGAATGGGATTGGCGCAGTTGTATGAGAAGGTGCAGCAGTACGGTTGAATCGAGACCGCCAGAGAGCGCGACGCGCCATGCCTTGGCGTTGCGCCAGGGTTGCAAGGCTTGAAGGAGCTGGATTGAGAGGCTGGACATCACACAATCCCGTGGGAAAAAGCCATCAAGATCAAAAGCCCCTCACCCTACCCCTCTCCCGGAGGGAGAGGGAACTGACCGCATATGTACTCAAGATGACTTGTCAGCCCCTTTCACTGCGGTGATAGAACTGACCGCATGCGCCCTCAAGAACACCACCAATCAGCCCTTTTCCCTGCGGGGGAGAGAACTGACCGCCTGCGCCCTCAAGAACACCACCAATCAGCCCCCTCTCCCTTTGGGAGAGGGTTGGGGTGAGGGTCAGTCGTAATTTAGAGACCGTAGCTCATCAAGCGATCATAACGACGCTTGAGCAGCGTTTCGTGATCCAGCTTGTTCAGCATGTCGAGCTGGGAAATAAGATCAGCACGAATAGTGGCAGACGCCGCAGCCGGGTCACGGTGCGCGCCGCCCAAAGGCTCGCCAATCACCTTGTCCACGATGCCCAAGCCTTTCAAACGCTCAGCCGTAATGCCCATCGCCTCAGCAGCGTCCGGCGCCTTTTCGGCCGTTTTCCACAGAATCGAAGCACAGCCCTCAGGCGAGATAACCGCGTACGTCGAATACTGCAACATGTTCAACTGATCGCATACACCGATCGCCAACGCACCGCCAGAACCGCCTTCACCAATAACTGTGGCGATAATCGGTGTTTTCAGACGGGACATGACGCGCAGGTTCCAGGCAATGGCTTCGCTCTGGTTGCGCTCTTCAGCGTCAATCCCAGGGTAGGCACCCGGCGTATCGATAAAGGTCAGGATCGGCATTTTGAAGCGTTCGGCCATTTCCATCAGTCGGCAGGCCTTGCGGTAGCCTTCTGGTCGCGGCATGCCGAAGTTGCGGCGAACCTTTTCGCGCACTTCACGCCCCTTCTGGTGACCAATCACCATCACGGGCTGATCGTCCAGGCGGGCAATACCACCCACAATTGCCGCATCGTCCGAGAAGTGGCGATCGCCGTGCAGCTCATCGAATTCAGTGAAGATGTGATCGATGTAGTCCAAGGTGTAAGGACGACGCGGGTGACGGGCCAGACGGGCAATCTGCCAGCTGGTCAGTTTGCCGAAAATATCTTCAGTCAGCGTTTTGCTTTTGTCTTGCAGACGAGAGATTTCATCGCTGATATTCAGCGAATTATCATTACCAACCAAGCGCAACTCTTCGATTTTGGCTTGCAGGTCAGCAATCGGCTGTTCGAAATCAAGAAAATTCGGGTTCATAAGCATCCGTCTTGGGTCGGCGGCAAAGCATGCCAGAAAGACTAAAACCCAGCATTTGCTGGTGTGTATAGCCTCACTGGGGCAGCCGGTTGATCTGTATCGCGCCTACCTTAAGGGACAGGCGCTCTCAGGTCGAGATTAAAAATTCAGGTCAAGGTCAGGACGCAGCTATCGCCCCTGACCATCAACGGTATTGGAGGAAGACGTTGTCTCGCCCAAACTGGTCACGCAAGGCTTGAATCAAGCTATCCGCCGGATCAATTCGCCAGGTCTCGCCAAACTGCAACATGGCCTTGGCCCCTTCTCCGGTGTACTCCATCGTAATCGGGCACGCGCCGCGGTGTTTCTTGAACAATTCGCCCAGCCAACGCAACTGATCGCCCTTGAGCGCCGCTTGCGCCACTTTCAATCGCAAGCTTTCGGCCAGATTGGTACGCGCATCTTCCATGCTCATCACACGCTTGACCCGCAGGCGCAAGCCACCAGAGAAGTCGTCATTGCTGACTTCGCCCTCGACTACCACCATCGCATCCGTCTGCAACAACGATTGAGCAGAATGAAATGCCTCAGCAAAGAGCGAGGCTTCGATCCGGCCCGAGCGGTCATCAAGGGTGATAAAGCCCATCTTGTCGCCCTTTTTGTTCTTCATCACCCGCAAGGCGATAATCATGCCCGCCACAGTCTGAGTATCGCGAGCCGGCTTCAAGTCGATGATACGCTGACGGGCGAAGCGTCGAATTTCACCTTCGTATTCGTCGATCGGGTGCCCGGTCAGGTAGAGGCCAAGGGTGTCCTTCTCCCCTTTGAGACGCTCCTTGAGCGTCAGTTCCTTCGCCTTGCGGTGATTGGCATAGACATCGGCGTCCTCCTCGACAAACAGACCGCCAAACAGGTCGGCATGCCCGCTGTCATGCGTACGCGCCGTTTGCTCAGCGGCCTTGATGGCCTCTTCCATGGCCGCCAGCAACACAGCGCGGTTCTGGTCAATGCTCGCTTGCCAAGCTTTGGGCTCATCATGAAAAAACGGCCCAAGACGGTCCAACGCACCACTGCGGATAAGACCGTCAAGGGTACGTTTATTGATCCGTTTGAGGTCAACCCGTGCACAGAAATCGAACAAATCCGTAAACGGGCCATTTTGACGCGCCTCGGTAATCGCCTCTACCGGGCCTTCACCGACCCCCTTGATCGCGCCGAGGCCGTAAATAATCCGACCTTCATCGTTCACCGTGAACTTGAACTCCGAAGCATTCACATCCGGCGCGTCCAGACGCAGCTTCATGGTGCGAATTTCTTCGATCAAGGTCACGACCTTGTCGGTGTTATGCATATCCGCCGACAGTACCGCAGCCATGAAAGGCGCCGGGTAATGGGTTTTCAGCCACGCGGTCTGGTAGGACACCAGGCCATAGGCTGCGGAGTGAGACTTGTTGAAGCCGTAGCCGGCAAATTTCTCTACCAGGTCGAAAATGTTACCGGCCAGATCGGCATCAATATTGTTGTTGGCGCAACCTTCAATAAAGCCGCCACGCTGCTTGGCCATTTCTTCGGGCTTTTTCTTACCCATCGCCCGACGCAGCATGTCCGCGCCGCCCAGCGTGTAACCCGCCATGACCTGAGCAATCTGCATCACCTGTTCTTGATACAGAATGATGCCGTAGGTCGGCGCCAAGACAGGCTTCAAGCCTTCGTATTGATAATCGGAGTGCGGGTAAGCCAGCTCGGCACGGCCGTGCTTACGGTTGATGAAGTCATCCACCATGCCGGACTGCAAAGGGCCCGGACGGAACAAGGCCACCAGTGCGATCAAATCTTCCAGGCAGTCGGGCTTGAGCTTTTTGATCAGCTCTTTCATGCCGCGCGACTCTAGCTGGAACACCGCAGTGGTTTCAGCTTTTTGCAGCAGCTGATACGTCGGCTTGTCGTCCAGCGGGATAAAGGCGATATCCAGCGGCGGCTCATCGACCTTAGCGCGATCGCGGTTGATGGTTTTCAGCGCCCAATCGATAACCGTCAAGGTTCTCAGGCCGAGGAAGTCGAACTTCACCAGACCCGCAGATTCAACGTCATCCTTGTCGAACTGGGTGACCAGGCCGCCACCCTCTTCATCGCAATAAATCGGCGAAAAGTCGGTGAGTTTGGTTGGCGCGATTACCACACCACCGGCGTGCTTACCGACGTTACGCACAACGCCTTCAAGCTTTCGAGCCATTTCCCAGATTTCTGCCGCTTCCTCATCAACCTTGATGAAATCGCGCAGAATCTCTTCTTGCTCGTAGGCTTTTTCCAGCGTCATGCCCACTTCAAACGGAATCATCTTCGACAGACGATCCGCCAGACCGTAGGACTTGCCCTGAACCCGTGCCACGTCTCGAATAACCGCTTTCGCAGCCATCGAACCGAAGGTAATGATCTGGCTTACAGCATTGCGGCCGTACTTGTCAGCCACGTATTCAATGACCCGATCGCGACCATCCATGCAGAAGTCGACGTCGAAGTCGGGCATCGATACCCGTTCCGGGTTAAGGAAACGTTCGAACAGCAGATCGTATTCCAGCGGATCGAGGTCAGTAATCTTCTGCACATAGGCCACCAGCGACCCAGCACCCGACCCCCGGCCCGGACCTACTGGCACGCCGTTGCTTTTAGCCCACTGGATAAAGTCCATTACGATCAGGAAGTAGCCGGGGAATCCCATCTGGATAATGATATCCAGCTCAAAATTCAGGCGGTCGACATACACCTGACGCTTGGCGTCGTAGTCTTCGGTGGTGTCTTGGGGCAGCAGAACACTCAAGCGTTCTTCAAGCCCCTCAAACGACACCTTGCGGAAATATTCGTCAATGGTCATGCCATCGGGAATCGGGAAGTTGGGCAAAAAGTGAGTGCCCAGCTTCACGTCGATATTGCAGCGCTTGGCGATTTCAACCGAGTTTGCCAGCGCCTCAGGCAAGTCACTGAACAGCTCAGCCATTTCATCGGCGCTTTTCAGGTACTGCTGATCGCTGTAGTTCTTGGAGCGGCGCGGGTCATCAAGGGCCCGGCCTTCACCAATGCATACGCGGGTTTCATGAGCTTCGAAATCCTGCTGGCGCAAGAACCGCACATCGTTGGTGGCCACCAGTGGAACGCCGAGTTTGTCCGCCAGTGCGACGGCACCGTGCAAGTGCTCCTCATCATTGGGGCGCTTGGTACGCTGTACCTCAAGGTAGAAGCGATCCGGAAATACTGACATCCACTCACGCGTCAGCATTTCGGCTTCTTGAGTATTACCACTGATCAGCGCGACACCAATCTCACCCTCTTTGGCCGCTGACAGCATGATCAAACCTTCAGCCGCTTCAGCGACCCACTCTCGCTCGATGATCACCTGACCATTACGTTGGCCTTCGATGTAACCCCGGGAGATAAGCTCGGTCAGGTTGCGATAGCCCAAAGGGTTCATCGCCAACAGGCTGATACGGCTTAGCGGGTTTTCCGGGTCTTTGTTCGACAGCCACAGATCCGCACCGCTAATCGGCTTGATCCCGCCGCCCATGGCGGCTTTGTAGAACTTGACCAAAGAACACATATTGTTCTGGTCAGTCACCGCCACAGCAGGCATGTTCATGCCGGCCAGCGTTTTGATCAGCGGCTTGATCCGCACCAGGCCATCGACCAGTGAGTATTCGGTGTGCAGGCGCAGGTGAACGAATGAAGCCGGCATGGTGATCCTGTCTATAAGCTTTGAAAAACAACAAGGCCCGGATTGTACCGGGCCTTGGCAAAAACATCAGCCTCGCGGCTAAACCTTGGCGAATCCTTCGCGGGCTTCGTAAGCACGACGCACCGGACCAAACGAACGCCGGTGAATCGGTGTCGGCCCCAGACGCTCTAACGCCTCAAGGTGCACAGAGGTTGGATAGCCTTTGTGGCCACCAATCCCGTAGCCCGGGTATTGCAATTCAAACGCAGCCATTTCACGGTCGCGACTGACCTTGGCCAAAATCGAAGCGGCTGCAATCGCTGGCACTTTACTGTCGCCTTTGACCACAGCTTCAGACGGCATCGTCAATACAGGGCAGCGATTACCGTCAATCATGGCCAGATTGGGGGTAATGCTAAGCCCTTCAACGGCGCGCTGCATGGCCAACATCGTGGCGTGCAGGATATTGAGTTGATCAATTTCCTCGACTTCCGCACGGGCGATATGCCAGCTCAGCGCCTTCTCACAAATTTCGTCAAACAGCTTTTCACGGCGTGCTTCTGTGAGTTTTTTCGAGTCATTGAGGCCAAGAATAGGACGATTAGGGTCAAGAATGACCGCCGCTGTGACGACCGCGCCGCATAGCGGACCACGGCCAACTTCATCAACACCGGCCACGAGCTCTTCGACCAGATTGAAATCCAATCCGATTTGCATAGACACTTTACTCATTAAGGTTTTGCTATCAGGTCCAGTACCGCATGGGCGGCCTGATTGGACGCGTCGAGACGCAACATTCGATGGATCTCGTCAAAGCTGCGAGTTTGCTCTTCACCGCCATCCAGTAAAGGCAACATTGCGTGGGCCAATGCCTCTGGCGTGGCATCGTCCTGTAAAAGCTCAGGAACCAGCATCCGCTGGGCAAGCAGGTTGGGCAGCGATACGTAAGGGCTTTTGACCAAGCGCTTGAGAATCCAGAAAGTCAGACGCGCCAAGCGATAAGCCACGACCATAGGGCGTTTGTACAGAAGCGCTTCGAGTGTCGCAGTACCTGAAGCAATCAGCACGGCATCGCAGGCCGCCAGAGCCAGATGCGAACGCCCGTCCAGCAGCGTCAGCGGCAGATCACGTCCCACCAGCATCTGCTCGATCTGCTCACGTCGCGCAGCATTGGCACAAGGCAACACAAAGCGAACGTCTGGACGAGACTGGCGAATAATCTGCGCAGCATCGAGAAACAGCCCACCGAGTTTAGCGACTTCTCCACCCCGACTGCCGGGCATCAACGCGACCAGCGGCCCATCAGACAAGCCCAGTTCGGCGCGGGCGGCGACCTTATCGGCCTCAAGCGGAATGGTATCGGCGAGTGAGTGTCCGACAAAACGCACCGGCACACCCTGCTCTTCGTAAAATTTAGCTTCAAACGGTAAAAGCGTGAGCATCAAATCGCAGCTTTCGCGAATTTTCAGCACCCGTTTTTGACGCCACGCCCAGACGGACGGGCTGACATAATGCACGGTCTTGATGCCAGCACGACGTAATTGAAGCTCAATATTCAGGGTGAAGTCCGGGGCATCAATACCGATGAATACATCAGGCTTTTCAGCGATCAGGGTCTGTACCAGATCTTTGCGCCGTTTGAGCAGTTCTCGCAAACGGCCCAGCACTTCAACAAGGCCCATGACCGACAGGCGTTCCATCGGGAAGTAAGAGGTCATGCCCTCTGCTTCCATCAATGGGCCACCCACACCGATAAATTCGATATCCGAATGCTTAGCCTTGAGCGCTCGCATCAACCCCGAACCCAAAATATCGCCCGAGGCCTCGCCCGCCACCAATGCTATGCGCAATCTTGCCATAATTAGCGGATAATGCCACGGGTTGAGGAACGGATGGACTCAACAAAAACAGCCACTTCCGGGAACTGTGCAGCAGGTTCGGCCAATTCAACCAAGGCTTGCTCAACGGTCAGGCCCTGACGGTAAACCACTTTATAGGCGCGACGCAGCGCATGAATGGCATCATCGCTAAAACCACGGCGACGCATGCCTTCGAAGTTCATGCTGCGCGCTTTGGCCGGACTGCCAAACACCGTCACAAACGCAGGTACATCCTTGCCAATCGCCGTACCCATGCCCGAAAAGCTGTGCGCACCGATATGACAAAACTGATGAACCAGGGTGAAGCCCGACAGTATCGCCCAGTCGCCCATATGCACATGGCCCGCCAGTGCGGCGTTATTGACCAGAATGCAGTGGTTACCGATCACACTGTCATGGCCGATATGGGCATAGGCCATGACCAGATTGTGATCACCCAAGGTCGTTTCGGCGCGATCCTGAATCGTACCGCGGTGAATGGTGACCCCCTCACGAATAACGTTGTGGTCACCAATTACCAAACGGGTGTCTTCACCCTTGTACTTGAGATCAGGCGTGTCCTCGCCTACCGAAGAAAACTGGTAGATGCGATTGTGCTTACCGATCCTGGTTGAGCCCTTGATGATTACATGCGGCCCAATCACAGTCCCCTCGCCGATTTCCACACCTGCGCCGATGATCGACCAAGGGCCGACCTCGACGTCGTCGGCCAGTACGGCCGTCGGATCGATGATTGCGCGAGGGTCAATCAAACTCATAGTTTGCGTTCCGCGCAGATAATTTCAGCCGAACAGACAGGCTTGCCATCCACCGTGGCCTGACATTCGAATTTCCAGATAGAACGTTTGCTGCTCAGAAACTTGGCTTCCAGGATCAATTGATCGCCTGGCAACACAGGCTGACGGAAACGCAGTTTGTCAGAGCCTACGAAATAATAGAGTGTGCCGTCAGACGGTTTCAGATCCATCATCTTGAAACCCAGAATGCCAGCAGCCTGAGCCATCGCTTCAATGATCAGAACACCCGGCATGATTGGATGCGCCGGGAAATGACCGTTGAAAAAAGGTTCATTGATGCTGACATTCTTGTAGGCACGAATGCGCTTGTTCTCGACATCCAGATCCACCACTCGGTCCACCAGCAGGAACGGGTAACGGTGGGGCAGATATTCGCGAATCTCGTTGATGTCCATCATTTCGTGGGGAAGCCTGTAATAAAGATTGGGCGCGCGCAACTAAGGCGCGCTCCTCTAGCAAATCAAGGAGCAAACCAGTGGCTATGCACTCTTGATATGGAAAATGTACTAGCCCTCTGAAGAAGCTTTGCTGTTCGGGGTCACTTCCCCTACGCGCTTCTCCAGATGTTTTAGCCGTCGGGCAATATCGTCAAGCTGACGAATCCGTGCAGCACTCTTGCGCCACTCGGCTGCTGGCTGCATGGCTGTGCCTGAAGAATAGGCGCCCGGCTCGGTAATCGAGTGGGTCACCATCGTCATGCCGGTTAAAAATACGTTGTCGCAGATTTCAATGTGCCCGACCAAACCCACACCACCGGCCAACATGCAATGTTTGCCAATTTTAGTACTACCGGAAATTCCGACACAGGCGGCCATCGCCGTATGGTCACCGATATGAACGTTGTGCGCGATCTGTATCTGGTTATCGAGTTTGACGCCATTGCCTATGACCGTATCAGCCAAAGCACCCCGATCGATTGCCGTATTGACGCCAATTTCGACATCATCACCCACGGTAACACCACCGATTTGGGCGATTTTTTGCCAGACACCTTTCTCGTTGGCAAAGCCAAAGCCTTCACCCCCGAGCACAGCGCCCGATTGAATGACCACCCGCTTGCCGATGCGTACATCGTGATACAACGTCACACGAGGTGCCAGCCAGCCGTTTTCACCAATCTCACAGCGCGCGCCGATGAAACAGTGAGCACCGACCGTGACCCCGGGCGCTATGCGCGCGCCGCTTTCGATCACAGCAAAAGCACCAATGCTTGCGCCAGGGTCAACCTGGGCATCCGCAGCAATTACCGCTGTCGGATGAACACCGGCAGACGCTTTCGGCTTGGGATCAAACAGGTGTGAAATTCGGGCATAAGCCAAATAAGGGTCGGGCACAACCAGCGCATCACCGACATATTCTTCAGCGTCAGCGGCCTTGAGCAGTACGGCTCCGGCATGGCAGTCGACCAAAAATTTTCGGTACTGAGGGTTGGCCAGAAAGCTCAACTGAGCTGGGCCAGCCTCTTGCAAAGTGGCTAGCCCAGTGATTTCTTTCTCCGCGGAGCCACGTAACGTGGCACCTAGGAACTCGGCCAATTGGCCGAGTTTTATAGTCGCAGTCATAATTACTTCAGCTGGTTCATGCGCTCGATAACCTGGCGAGTGATGTCGTACTGAGGTTTGACATCAATCACAGCACCACGCTCGAACACCAGGTCAAAAGCACCTTTCTTGATGACTTCTTCAACAGCGCTGTCCAGTTTTGGCTTGAGCTGTTTCAGCATTTCACGGTCAGCAACGGCTTTGGCTTCGTTCAGCTCCTTGGACTGGAACTGGAAGTCACGAGCCTTTTGCTTGAATTCAAGCTCCAGACGCTCACGCTCGCCTTGGGCCATTTTGTCGCCGCCTTTTACCAAACGGTCCTGAATACCTTTGGCGCTGCTTTCCAGGCTTTTAAGCTTGGTCAGTTGCGGGCCGAATTTCTTCTCGGCATCAACGGCATAACGCTTGGCTGCGTCAGATTCGAGCAATGCCATCTGATAGTTCAGAACGGCAATTTTCATGTCGGCGAATGCCGGGCCAGCCACTAAAAGCGAAGCCAGGAGAACCAATTGAGTCAACTTACGCACGATGCACTCCTAAAAAATCCGTTATCTGTCGCTAAGGTCAGGCTTTTAGAAAGTCTGGCCGAGGGAAAACTGGAACACTTGGGTTTCAGCATCATCAGGCTTCTTGATCGGCATGGCCAAGCTGAAGCTCAGCGGACCCAGAGCCGTCACCCACGTCACACCAAGACCCACAGAGCTGGCCATGTTGCTGAAGCTGATGTCGCAATCCTGAGTGTCGCCTTTGCAGTTAGTGTCGAACACGTTACCCACATCCCAGAATACCGAGGTACGCAGGGAGCGCTGATCTTTCACGAACGGCATCGGGAACAGGACTTCAACACCACCCTGGATCAGCACGTTACCACCAAATGGTAGCGGATCTTGATCCGGGTCAGCGATGGTGCCAGGGTTTCTACCCGAGCTAGGCGTACTGCGCGGGCCCAAGGTGCTGTCTTTGAAACCACGTACCGAGTTGAAACCACCGGCGTAGTAGTTCTCGTAGAACGGCAGCCCCGAGGTTGAACCGTAACCGTCGCCATAACCCAGCTCAGTGTGCAGACGCATGGTGTAGGTGTCGCTCAATGGTTGGAACAACTGAGCACGGTAATCAAGCTTGTAGAACTGCAAGTCGCTGCCCGGGATAGTCGATTCAAGCACCAGGCTCTGCGAAGTACCACGTGTTGGCAATACGCCCTTGTTCAGGGTCGACTCAGACCAGCCTACCGACGCCTTAAAGTTGAGGTACTTGTCGCCTTCACGGTTTACGAAGTCGAAAATCTCGTCAACGGTGTACTGACCGGTGCTGATTTCATCTTGCTGCACGCTCAAGCCGTAGGTCAGACGCGAGGTGTCACTGATCGGATAACCCATCGTGATACCGGCACCCAAGCTGTCAACGGAGTAGTTGGCAACGTCAACGTCCAGCTCTTTGTAGTCGGTGGTGCGGTAGAACACGTTGTAGCCCAGGCTCACACCGTCCGCAGTCCAGTACGGGTCAACGTAACTGAAGTTGTAACGGCTTTGGTATTCGCTGCGCGTCAGGCCAAGGCTGACCTTGTTACCTGTACCCAGGAAGTTGTTCTGTGTGATCGAGCCACCCAGAATCAAACCGGCGCTCTGTGCAAAACCAACGCTGGCGGTAATGGAACCCGACGCTTGTTCTTCTACGGCGTAGTTCACGTCTACCTGGTCATCAGTGCCAGGCACTGCCGGGGTTTCAACGTTCACTTCCTTGAAGAAGCCCAGACGCTCAAGGCGTACCTTGGACTGGTCAATCAGGTAAGTCGATGCCCAGCCACCTTCCATCTGGCGCATTTCACGGCGCAGCACTTCGTCTTCCGACTTGGTATTGCCGCGGTAGTTGATACGGTTAACGTAAGCACGCTTGCCCGGATCGACTACGAACGTAATGGCGACG
The DNA here is from genome assembly GCF_045062345.1 of Pseudomonas sp. 2024-210. Lineage (NCBI taxonomy): Bacteria > Pseudomonadati > Pseudomonadota > Gammaproteobacteria > Pseudomonadales > Pseudomonadaceae > Pseudomonas > Pseudomonas sp. 2024-210. Next base: position 186,934 of record NZ_JBJGEJ010000001.1, read on the forward strand.
GTGTGATTCTCAGGATCGGGTTGTGGTACGGCGTTCACGTTAGCGAACGTGTAGCCCTCGTTACCCAGGCGGCGAGTAATCAGTTCGGACGTGGTGGTCATCAGCTTGCGCGAGAAGACCTGGCCCGGTTGTACCAGCAACAGCGACTTGATCTGATCTTCCGGAACCTTTAGGTCACCGCTCAGCTTCACTTCGCCGACATTGTATTTTTCGCCTTCGTTCACGTTGACCGTGATGTAGACGTTTTTCTTGTCAGGTGTGATCGATACCTGAGTCGAAGCAATATCCATATTGATATAGCCACGATCAAGGTAGTAAGAGCGCAGACGCTCAAGGTCACCCGACAGTTTTTCACGTGCATATTTGTCGTCGTTCTTGAAGAACGACAACCAGTTCGTGGTTTTCAGTTCGAACAGGTCAACCAGATCGTCTTCAGGGAAGACGGTATTACCCACCACGTTAATGTGCTGGATAGAGGCAACCGTGCCCTCGTTGATATTGACCTTCAAGGCAACACGGTTACGTGGTTCAGGCACCACTTCGGTGTCTACGGTAGCCGAGTAACGACCTTGGGCAACGTATTGACGTTGCAGCTCGTTACGTACGCCCTCAAGGGTCGCACGCTGGAAGATTTCACCTTCGGCCAGACCAGACTGTTTTAGACCTTTCATCAGATCATCAGTGGAAATGGCCTTGTTACCGTCAATGGTGATGCTGGAGACGGAAGGACGCTCGACAACCGTAATGACAAGCACATTGCCATCACGACCCAGTTGGATATCCTGAAAGAACCCGGTTTTGAACAACGCACGAGTGGATTCCACCAAACGGCGGTCATCCGCTACTTCACCCACGTTCAGCGGTAACGCACCAAACACGCTGCCGGCGGAAACCCGCTGCAGCCCGTTGACACGGATATCAGAGACAGTGAAGGACTCGGCGTGAACTTCGGTGATCATCAGTACGGCGAGAACCGCAGTTAGCAGCAGACGTTTCATGAAGTCCTTTCTTATTTCCAACTGGCAATAAACAAACTGCCGCAAAATGCGGCAGATTCGCAATTCAGCGAAGTGTTTACAGACGGCCCAAATCGTTGACCAGAGCAAGAAGCATCACCCCAATCACCAAACTGATGCCGATCTGCATCCCCCAACCCTGCACCCGATCTGACAAGGGACGACCACGCGCCCACTCGATCAGATAAAACAACAAATGCCCCCCATCCAGTACCGGAATGGGCAACAAGTTCAGAACCCCAAGGCTAATACTCAGATAAGCCAAGAAATTCAGGAAATCCGCGACACCCGACTGGGCAGAAGCGCCCGCCACTTTAGCAATGGTTATCGGTCCACTCAAGTTTTTTACCGAGAGCTCGCCGAACAACATTTTCTTCAGCGAATCGAGCGTCAATACGCTCATGGTCCAAGTCCGTTTTACCCCCTCGCCGATAGCGGCAACCGGACCATAACTGACCTCTCGAATCATTGCTGGCGGCCAGTCGATACCTTTCACACCTGCGCCCAGATAACCCGCAGCGTCCTTACCTTCGCCGCGAGAAGCAAGCGTGACCGGTACGTCGACAGGAACACCCTCACGTTCGACCCGCAATACAATGCGGGCATCCGGACGCACACGCACCCAGTCCACCACTTGTTGCCAGTCCTTGACGGGCTGATCATTCATGGACAAAAGCTTGTCGCCGGTTTTAAGGCCCGCCGCTTGCGCCGGGCCTTTCGGGTCAAGCTCAGCCAGTACGGCCGGCAATTCAGGACGCCACGGGCGAATACCCAGCGACTTGATGGGGTCTGGCTCGTTTGCATTCTTGAGCCAGTCGTGAAGCGTCAGCTGATGGGTAGATTCCACCTCTGAGTCAGGGCCACGCACTGCAACCTTTATGGAGCCGCTTTCACCGAGACGACGCACCAGTTGCAGATTCACATTCGACCAACCTGCGGTGGGCTCGCCATCAATGGAAACAATTTCCTGACCCGCTACTAAACCGGCCTGCGCAGCCAGGCTGCCGCTTTCAACTGCGCCAATGACGGGGCGCACTTGCTGGCTGCCCATCATGGCCAATATCCAGAAGAACACGATGGCCAGCAGAAAGTTGGCAACCGGCCCGGCCGCTACAATGGCAATGCGCTGCCCGACTGTCTTGCGGTTGAAAGACTGGTCTCGCAGCTCCAAAGGCACTTCACCTTCGCGCTCGTCGAGCATTTTGACGTAGCCGCCCAACGGGATGGCAGCGATTACAAACTCAGTACCCTGGCGATCATGCCAACGAACCAAAGGCGTGCCGAAGCCCACAGAAAAACGCAGAACCTTGACGCCGCACCGGCGCGCCACCCAAAAGTGGCCGAATTCATGAAAAGTGACCAGCACCCCCAATGCCACCAGGGTGCCAACAATCATATAGAGCGCACTCATCTACTTTTCTCCGCATTCACGTCCGGTTTCGGTAAGCACCACCTATTAGCCGTTACGGCTCAACCACTGTTCAGCCCGCAGCCTCGCTTTGGTATCAGCGCTAAATACCGCATCCAGCTCGTCTACGGCAACCACAGGCTCACTGCTCAGGACATCTTCAATCAACCCGGCAATCTGCGGGTAACGGATTTGCCCTTTGAGAAAAGCCGCTACTGCCACTTCATTCGCTGCATTGAGCATCGCCGGTGCGCTGTTCCCTTCCTCTGCGGCTTCGCGAGCCAAACGCAGACAAGGAAAGCGCTGTTCGTCAGGGCGCTGGAAATCCAGGCGCGCAATTTCAAACAGATCCAGCGGCGCAACTCCCGAGTCAATTCGCAGGGGCCATGCCAATGCATTGGCAATAGGCGTGCGCATATCGGGATTCCCGAGCTGCGCCAGTACCGAACCATCTACATAGTCGACCAACGAATGAATCACGCTTTGCGGATGAATGACCACTTCGACCTGACTCGGCCTTGCATCAAACAACCAACAGGCCTCAATCAACTCAAGGCCCTTATTCATCATGCTGGCGGAGTCAACGGAGATTTTGCGCCCCATTGACCAGTTCGGATGAGCACACGCCTGATCGGGCGTCACATTTTCAAGCGCTGCCAACGGTGTTTCTCGAAAAGGACCGCCGGACGCCGTCAACAGAATTCGACGCACCCCGACAGCCCCCAAGCCGCGAGCATAATCTTGCGGCAAACACTGGAAAATAGCGTTGTGCTCACTGTCGATAGGCAGCAGCACTGAGCCACTGCGCCGCACGGCCTGCATAAACAGAGCGCCCGTCATGACCAGCGCTTCTTTATTGGCCAACAGAATTTTTTTGCCTGCATCGACCGCAGCCAATGTCGGGCGCAAGCCCGCTGCGCCGACGATGGCGGCCATAACAGCATCAACCTCTGGTGCAGAGGCGGCTTGGCACAAGCCCTCTTCCCCCACCAACACCTCGGTGGCAAGACCCGCTGCACGCAGATCAGCCTGCAACCGGGTAGCAGCTTGATCATCCGGCACCACTGCCACCCGCGGCTTGTGCTTTACGCACAAAGCAAACAGCTCAGCAAGCCGGCTGTAACCGCTCAAGGCAAACACCTGATAACGATCCGGATGGCGCGCTATCACGTCCAGGGTGCTAAGACCTATCGAGCCTGTAGCCCCCAAAACCGTAATATTTTGCACATGACTCATGAGGCAGCCATCCACAGCAACACCGCAAATACCGGAATAGCGGCTGTCAGGCTGTCAATACGATCCAGAACACCGCCATGACCTGGCAGTAAATTACTGCTGTCTTTAATGCCGGATTGACGCTTGAACATGCTTTCAGTGAGATCACCCACCACCGAAATCAACACAATAAGGGCTGCGCCTGCCAAGGCTGCGAACATCTGGCTCGCACTCCAACCACGCACCGCACCCACTACCGCAGTGATTAACAAGCTCAATAACAAGCCACCCAATACGCCCTCCCAGCTTTTGCCCGGACTGACCTTAGGGGCGAGTTTGCGCTTGCCAAATTTACGTCCTGAAAAGTAAGCACCTATATCAGCGCCCCAAACCAGAACCATCACCGCCATGATCAGCCAGTTGCCCAACGGCATGGCCTTGATCAACACCAAGCCTTGCCAGGCTGGCAGCAGGATCAACAAGCCGATCAGTAATTTGGTTGCCGTAGTTGACCAATGAACCGCAGATTGCGGAAAGGTCAGCACCAAATACGTCGCCACCGCCCACCACAAAACCGCTGCACCCAGCACCCAAGGCGCCAGGTCAGGAAAAATGTGCAGTCCGAACAAGAGCACAGCAACAACGGCCGCAAACCCGACGCGAGCGATCTGATCGTTAAAACCAGCCAAGCGCGCCCATTCCCAGGCGCCCAAGGTCACGACCAGGCCGATAAACAGCGCAAAGCCGGACCCCTCAAGCAGGAAAAAACCGCACAAGGCGATGGGCAGCAGAATAAGCGCTGTAATGATTCGTTGTTTAAGCATTAAACCCGGGCTCCAGCCTCAACCTGCTCGCTTGTTTTACCGAAGCGACGCTGGCGAGAAGCGAAATCAGCCAATGCATTACGCATGGCCTCGTGTTTGAAGTCCGGCCAGAACAGGTCGGAAAAATACAACTCGGAGTAGGCTAGCTGCCACAGCAAGAAATTGCTGATGCGATGCTCTCCCCCCGTACGAATGCACAGGTCCGGCAAAGGCAGATCACCGGTTACAAGACAGGTTTGAAGCAACCCCGGCGTGATGTCCTCAGGCTGCAGATGACCCGCCTGAACCTCCCGGGCCAAACGCTGCGCAGCCTGCGCAATGTCCCACTGACCACCATAGTTGGCGGCAATCTGCAGAACAAAACGCCCGGCACCCGCTGTGATCTGCTCCGCCTCACGCATCGCCACCTGCAAATCAGGATGGAAACGTGTGCGGTCGCCAATGATCCGCAGGCTGATGTTGTTTTCGTTGAGGCGCTTGGCCTCTCGACGCAGCGCCCTGAAGAACAAATCCATCAAGGCGCTGACTTCAGCGGCCGGACGCTGCCAGTTTTCACTGGAAAACGCGAACAAAGTAAGCACTTCGACCTTGGCCTCGGCGCATACCTCAATGACTGCGCGAACAGCATCGACACCCGCTTTATGCCCGGCTACACCCGGCATAAAGCGTTTTTTCGCCCAGCGATTATTGCCATCCATGATGATCGCGACATGACGCGGCACCGATGATGGTTCAGCCTGCTTGGTCTTTTCCATAAAACGCCCAGGCCCTTATACGGCCATCAGGTCCGCTTCTTTCTGCTTGGTAGCTGCATCGATATCGGCTTCGGCTTTATCCGTCAGCTTTTGAATATCAGCTGCAGCACGACGCTCTTCGTCTTCGCTGATGGCCTTGTCTTTAACCAGCTTTTTAAGCTCGCCCAACGCATCGCGACGAATGTTACGTACAGCAACACGTGCGTCTTCAGCGGCGCTACGCGCTTGCTTGGTGAAACCCTTACGAGTCTCTTCAGTCAGCGCCGGCATGGAAATCAGCAACAACTCGCCGAGGTTAGTCGGGTTGAGGTTCAGACCTGCACTTTGAATGGCCTTGTCGACAGCCGCCAGCATGTTGCGCTCGAACGCCACCACTTGCAGAGTGCGCGAATCTTTAACCGTCACGTTGGCAACGCTGCTCAATGGCGTATCAGCACCGTAGTACGGCACCATCACGCTACCCAGAATGCTTGGGTGCGCTTTGCCAGTACGGATTTGGCCAAATGCATGGTGCAGGGAGTCAAGCGACTTCTGCATGCGCGCTTGAGCGTCTTTTTTGATTTCGTTGATCATTGTTGACCTTCCTCGATCAGAGTGCCTTCAGCGCCGCCATGGACAATATTAAGCAAGGCGCCGGGCTTGTTCATATTAAATACACGCAGTGGCATTTTATGGTCACGGCACAGGCAGATGGCCGTCAGATCCATTACGCCCAGCTTGCGATCCAGCACTTCATCGTAAGTCAGATGATCGAACTTCTCGGCATGCGGGTCTTTGAATGGATCAGCGGTATACACACCGTCAACCTTGGTTGCCTTGAGCACCACATCAGCGTCAATTTCAATGGCACGCAGGCAAGCAGCCGAATCCGTGGTAAAGAACGGATTACCCGTACCTGCCGCAAAAATCACCACATCTTTTGCGTTCAAGTGGCGCATGGCTTTACGACGGTCGTAGTGATCCGTCACGCCCACCATGGAAATGGCCGACATTACGATGGCGGAGATATTCGCACGTTCCAGCGCATCGCGCATCGCCAGGGCGTTCATTACGGTTGCCAGCATACCCATATGATCGCCTGTAACGCGATCCATACCGGCAGCACTCAGCGCAGCACCACGGAACAGGTTGCCACCACCAATCACCAACCCGACCTGAACGCCAATGCCGACCAATTGGCCAACTTCCAGCGCCATGCGGTCGAGCACCTTGGGATCGATCCCGAACTCTTCAGAGCCCATCAGGGCTTCGCCGCTTAGCTTGAGTAGAATGCGTTTATAGCGAGCTTGATAACCACTGCCCTGCTGAGCCATTGCGAATCTCTCCTGCCGCGTTTTATAAAAAATCTGTGCGAGGCCATGTGCGACCTGCGCTTACTCTAGCGTGGCACTGCACAGCAGCACCATCGGAACACGACGTTAGCGGTCGGTTCCGCAAGGACAGGCACAAGCCTCTCCCATTTGAAAAGAGGCTGCGCGCGTGAGCGGGCAGCCTCTTCGGGTCGACAGTTTAAAACCGTCTTATTGCTTGGCTGCAGCCAGCTGTGCAGCAACTTCTTCAGCGAAGTTATCAACTGGCTTCTCGATGCCTTCGCCTACTTTGAAGTAGGTGAAAGAAACGATTTCAGCGCCGGCTTTTTTGGCCAGATCGCCGACTTTGATTTCCGGGTTCTTAACGAACGCTTGCTCAACCAGGCTGGCTTCAGCCAGGAACTTGCTGATACGACCGGCAACCATTTTCTCAACGATTTCTGCTGGCTTGCCTTTGATCTTGTCTTCGTTGAGGCTCATGAACACAGCTTTTTCGCGTTCGATGGCATCAGCGGAAACTTGCGATGGCAGCAGGAATTCCGGGTTGCTTGCAGCGACGTGCATAGCGATGTCGCGAGCCAGCTCAGCGTTGCCGCCTTTAAGAGCAACCACAACACCGATTTTGTTGCCGTGCAGGTAAGCATCAACAACGTCGCCTTCAACACGCACCAGACGGCGAATATTGACGTTCTCGCCCACTTTACCGACCAGTGTTTCACGTGCGGATTCTTGAGCGGCGATCAGCGGAGCTGCGTCGGTCATTTTGTCAGCAAATGCTTTTTCTACGCTGGCAGCAACGAATTGCTTAAAGTCGTCTTGCAGAGCCAGGAAGTCGGTTTGCGAGTTGACTTCAAGGATAACGGCCGACTTGTTGTCGTCCGCAACTTTAACTGCGATAGCGCCTTCAGCAGCAACGTTGCCTGCTTTTTTGGCAGCCTTGATGGCGCCCGAAGCACGCATGTCATCAATGGCTTTTTCGATGTCGCCGCCAGCCTTGGTCAAGGCTTTCTTGCAATCCATCATGCCTTCGCCGGTACGCTCACGCAGTTCTTTAACCAACGCTGCAGTAATCTCTGCCATTTCAAAATTCCTCTTGGATAGGTTTTCAACCATTCCACCCGACCGAACGGGCGTTCAATTCGTTTGAAGCGCACCTCGATACAACATTGCCAGGCGCTATCTGATACAGATACGACGAGCATAGTTACAACAAATGGATTTCGAGGTGGCAAAAAGGGGGCCAAGCCCCCTTTTTGCGTACTGAGTAAACGCTAGGCGTTAATGACTCAGCCTTCAACTACCGCTGCAGCTGGAGCTTCTTCGACGAAAGTGTCGGTGCCGCCAGCAACGTGGTTACGACCACGGATAACAGCATCAGCCATCGCACCCATGTACAGCTGGATGGCGCGGATTGCGTCATCGTTGCCTGGGATGATGTAGTCAACGCCTTCCGGGCTGCTGTTGGTATCGACAACGCCGATAACCGGGATACCCAACTTGTTAGCTTCGGTGATCGCGATACGCTCGTGGTCAACGTCGATAACGAACAGTGCGTCTGGCAGACCGCCCATGTCCTTGATACCACCCAGGCTACGGTCCAGCTTTTCCAGATCGCGAGTACGCATCAGCGCCTCTTTCTTGGTCAGCTTGGCGAACGTACCGTCTTCGGCTTGAATTTCAAGGTCACGCAGACGCTTGATGGAAGCACGGATGGTTTTGAAGTTGGTGAGCATGCCGCCCAACCAGCGGTGATCCACGTACGGCGAACCGCAACGTGCTGCTTCTTCAGCAACGATCTTGCCAGCGGAACGCTTGGTGCCGACGAACAGAATCTTGTTTTTGCCCTGGGCCAGACGCTCTACGAAAGTCAGAGCTTCGTTGAACATTGGCAGGGTTTTTTCAAGGTTGATGATGTGAATCTTGTTACGCGCGCCAAAGATGTATTTACCCATCTTCGGGTTCCAGTAACGGGTTTGGTGACCGAAGTGCACACCGGCCTTCAGCATATCGCGCATGTTGACTTGGGACATGGTAGTTCCTTAGTAAGTCGGGTTAGGCCTCCACGTATCCCAACGACCAACCAGCAGCTTCGAGCTGAAGGCACCCAGGTCATCGTGTCGATACGTGTGTGGGTTTGTGCTCTGCGGGCTATACCCGCAAAGCGGCGCATTTTATACCACAAGACGCGCAAAAAACGAAGCGTGGTTTTGGATTTTATTGCTAACTCGTTGCCCTACAAGAGTTTACGCCTCCCCTGAACGTTGAAGCCCCAAGTTTTTCGCTTGTCGCTTGTCGCTTGTCGCTTGCCACTTGCCGCTTGCCTCTTGCCTCTTGCCTCTTGCCGCTTGCCTCTTGCCGCTTGCCGCTTGCCGCTTGCCTCTTGCCTCTTGCCTCTTGCCTCTTGCCTCTTGCCGTCCAATGCTACTGCCGCCACCGAAATGTTCCAGACAACACTGAGGCCCATCACAGGAGGCTGAACGCAGGTGCTGTTATGGGGGTGGCGAGGCAGGACGCCGAGCCAGCCGCGATCGGGCCAAGGATGGCCCGTCGCGGCGGGCCCCCATAACAGTGCCTTCGTTCTGGCACCGGGCGAGCCTAGGCGAGCTCGGCCGTATGGTAGGGCGCAGACCTTTTGGTTCCTTTTGGGGCGTCTGCCAAAAGGAACTCGCCGTAAGGGCGAAACCCGTAGAAAGGTTTAATACATCTAATGGATATGTACGCTGGCCAATTAAAAGCTTCGAGTACATATCCATTATTGGCGTCTAGCTGAAGTAATGGTTACGCCCTTACGGCGTGTCACTTTGCAAAAGCGGCAAAGTAACCAAAACGCTTCCGCCCCCGCGTACGGCCCTCGCTGCGCTCAGGTTCCCTCGCTCCGGTCCCGCTCCGTGGGCACGCCGTGACGGGCCATCCTTGGCCCAACACGGCTCTCCCGGCATCCATGCCGGTCGACCCACTCCGCGAAACCTCCACTCAGCCTCCCGAAAGGGCGGCAGATCAAGATCAAACACCAGATCACAAGCAGATCACAAGCAGATCACAAGCAGATCACAAGCAAGTCACAAGCAGCGCTTGTGGCTTGCCCCCTTTTGCACAGGGCTTGGAATAGCGCCAGAATGCCCCACTCTATTAGTAGAAGCGATGGCGCAAGGCTCATGTGTAACGCCGACCGTCTGTTAGAATCGCGTTTTTATGGCGGTGTGAAGCTGTAATGTCTTGTCACACACCCGCAATCCCGTTGATGAGCGCCTACGCGCGAAGAGAGCCTGTATGACCGTCACCCTCAAAACCCCCGAGGACATCGCAAAAATGCGTGTCGCCGGCAAACTGGCCGCCGAAGTGCTGGAAATGATTGCCGAGTACGTCAAGCCGGGCGTCACCACTGAAGAGCTGGATCGCATTTGCCATGACTATATCGTCAATGTGCAAAAGGCCATCCCTGCCCCGCTCAACTATAAGGGCTTCCCGAAGTCGATCTGTACGTCGATCAATCACGTGGTTTGCCACGGCATACCCGGCGACAAGGCCCTGAAAGACGGCGACACCCTGAACATTGATGTCACCGTAATCAAAGAGGGTTACCACGGCGACACCAGCCGCATGTTCCACGTTGGCAAGGTGCCGGTCTGGGCTGAGCGTCTGTCGCAGGTGACCCAGGAATGCATGTACAAGGCCATCGAAATCGTTAAACCCGGCTGCCGCCTGGGCGATATTGGTGAAGTGATTCAGAAGCACGCTGAAAAGAACGGTTTTTCGGTGGTTCGTGAGTTCTGTGGCCACGGCATAGGCAAAGTATTCCACGAAGAACCGCAAATCCTGCACTACGGCCGCGCAGGCACAGGCATGGAATTGAAAGCCGGCATGACGTTTACCATCGAGCCGATGATCAACCAGGGCAAGGCCGACACCAAAGTGCTGGGCGATGGCTGGACCGCTATTACCAAGGACCGCAAGCTGTCAGCGCAGTGGGAACACACCCTGCTGGTGACCGAAACGGGCTATGAAATTTTCACGTTGCGCAGCGATGACACGATCCCCCGCGTTTCCGGCTGATCCGCAGTTGCACTGACACGCGCCTCTATAAACGAACGTATTTATCCCAAGGAAAGCCAATCGATGCCGCAGGTGGATCCCGAACTTTTTGACCGCGGCCAGTTCCAGGCCGAACTGGCGTTGAAGGCAAGTCCCATTGCCGCATTCAAAAAGGCGATCCGCCAGGCACACGAGGTGCTCGATGAACGCTTTCGTAAAGGGCGCGATATTCGACGTTTGATCGAAGATCGGGCCTGGTTCGTCGACAATATCTTGCAACAGGCGTGGAGTCAGTTCACCTGGAGCGATCAGGCCGATATCGCACTGGTGGCCGTCGGTGGCTATGGCCGTGGCGAACTCCACCCCTACTCCGATATCGACCTGCTGATCCTGCTCGAGAACGACGATCACGAGATTTTTCGTGATTCCATTGAGCGCTTTCTGACACTGCTTTGGGATATTGGCCTGGAAGTCGGCCAGAGTGTGCGCTCGGTGAACGAGTGCGCCGAGCAGGCCCGCGCCGACCTGACTGTCATCACCAACTTGATGGAAAGCCGTACCGTGGCCGGCCCTGAACGGCTGCGCCAGCGCATGCTGGAGGTCACCAGCACCGCCCATATGTGGCCCAGCAAGGAGTTCTTTCTGGCCAAACGTGCCGAGCAAAAAGCTCGCCACCACAAATACAACGACACCGAGTACAACCTGGAACCCAACGTAAAAGGTTCACCCGGTGGCCTGCGCGATATTCAGACTATTTTGTGGGTAGCCCGCCGCCAATACGGCACGCTCAACCTGCGCGCCCTGGCCAATGAAGGTTTTCTGGTCGAAAGCGAGCACGCGCTGCTCGCCTCTTCGCAAGAGTTCTTGTGGAAGGTTCGTTATGCCCTGCACATGCTGGCCGGGCGAGCCGAAGACCGCCTTTTGTTTGACTATCAACGCAGTATCGCCGAGCTGCTCGGCTATACGGGCGAAGACACCAAACAGACCATCGAAAACTTCATGCAGCAGTACTACCGCGTGGTCATGAGCATTGCGCAACTGAGTGACTTGATCATCCAGCACTTCGAAGAAGTCATCCTGGCTCCCGATGATGAAGCGCCACCCACGCCGATCAACTCGCGCTTCCAGCTACACGACGGTTATATAGAAGCCACCAGCGATCATGTCTTCAAACGCACGCCGTTTGCGATGCTCGAAGTTTTCCTGCTGATGGCCCAACACCCGGAAATCAAAGGCGTACGCGCTGACACCATTCGCTTGCTGCGCGAACACCGCTATTTGATCGACGACGATTTTCGCAACGACATTCGCAACACCAGCCTGTTTATCGAGCTGTTCAAATGCAAGATCGGCATCCACCGCAATCTGCGGCGCATGAATCGCTACGGCATTCTGGGACGTTACCTGCCCGAGTTCGGTTTTATCGTTGGGCAGATGCAGCACGACTTGTTCCACATCTATACGGTCGATGCCCACACCCTTAACCTGATCAAGCACCTGCGCAAGTTGCAGTACACCCAGGTCTCGGAGAAATTTCCGCTGGCCAGCAAGTTGATGGCCAAGCTGCCCAAACCCGAGCTGATTTACCTCGCTGGGCTGTATCACGACATCGGCAAAGGCCGTCACGGCGACCACTCCGAAATTGGTGCAGTGGATGCCGAAGCGTTCTGCATTCGTCACCACTTGCCTCAGTGGGACACTCGCCTGATTGTCTGGCTGGTGCAAAACCATCTGATCATGTCCACCACGGCTCAGCGCAAAGACTTGTCGGACCCTCAGGTCATCCACGACTTCGCCCAGTTTGTAGGCGACGAAACTCATCTGGACTACCTGTATGTATTGACCGTCGCCGACATTAACGCCACCAATCCGACGCTGTGGAACTCGTGGCGCGCCAGCCTGTTGCGCCAGCTCTACACCGAAACCAAGCGCGCCCTGCGTCGAGGCCTGGAAAACCCGGTCGACCGCGAAGAGCAGATCCGCCAGACACAGCGTGCGGCACTGGATATTCTGGTGCGCAATGGCAACGATCAGGATGACGTCGAACAACTCTGGTCACAGCTGGGCGATGACTACTTTTTGCGCCATACCTCTGCCGATGTGGCCTTGCACACCGAAGCCATCCTGCAACAACCCAGTGACGGCGGACCGCTGGTCCTGATCAAGGAAACCACCCAGCGCGAATTCGAAGGCGGGACACAGATATTCATCTATGCACCCGACCAGCATGATTTTTTCGCTGTGACCGTGGCAGCGATGGACCAGCTCAACCTGAACATTCATGACGCGCGCATCATCACCTCCAGCAGCCAGTTCACCCTCGACACCTACATCGTGCTCGACAATGATGGCGACTCGATCGGCAACAACCCCGAGCGCATCGAGAAAATCCGTAAAGGCCTGACTGAAGCCCTGCGCAACCCGGATGACTACCCCAACATCATTCAACGCCGAGTGCCGCGCCAGCTCAAACACTTCGCTTTCCCGCCACAAGTGACCATTCACAATGATGCGCAACGTCCGGTTACCGTGCTGGAACTCAGCGCACCTGATCGACCCGGACTGCTGGCGCGTATTGGCATGATCTTTTTGGAATTCGACCTGTCGCTGCAAAACGCCAAGATCGCCACGCTGGGCGAGCGCGTTGAAGACGTCTTTTTTATTACCGACGAAAACAATCAGCCCTTGTCTGACCCGCAACTGTGCATGCGTTTGCAGGAAGCCATCGTTGAACAGCTGACCGTCGACAAAAACTCATCCCCTGAAGCCTGGCGCCTGAGTATCTGACCGCCGCTGTGTGAGACCCGTACCCGATGAACAATGCTCTAAATCAGTTACAGCCTTACCCGTTCGAAAAGCTGCGTGCCTTGCTTGGCAGCGTGCAGCCCAACGCCGACAAACGCCCGATTGCGCTGTCGATTGGCGAACCTAAACACCGTTCACCCGAGTTCGTCGCCAAAGCCTTGGCCGACAACCTTGACCAGATGGCGGTTTACCCGACCACTCTGGGCATTCCAGCCCTGCGTGAAGCCATCGCTGGCTGGGCAGAGCGCCGCTTTAACGTGCCTAAAGGTTGGCTCGATCCAGCGCGTAACATCTTGCCGGTCAACGGCACACGCGAAGCGCTGTTCGCTTTCACGCAAACCGTGGTCAACCGCGAGGATGACGGGCTGGTGGTCAGCCCGAACCCGTTTTACCAGATCTACGAAGGCGCAGCGTTTTTAGCCGGTGCTACCCCGCACTACCTGCCTTGCTTGGCAGAACACGGCTTCAACCCGGACTTCGATGCCGTATCGACCGAGACCTGGAAGCGCTGCCAGATTTTATTCCTGTGCTCGCCGGGCAACCCGACCGGTGCATTGATCCCGCTGGACACGCTTAAAAAGCTGATCGCACTGGCCGATGAACATGACTTTGTAATCGCCGCAGACGAATGCTATAGCGAGCTGTATTTCGACGAGCAAACACCGCCTGTTGGCCTGCTCAGCGCCTGTGTGGCGTTGGGCCGCGAAGATTTCAAACGGTGCGTGGTGTTCCATAGTCTGTCCAAACGCTCCAACTTGCCGGGCTTGCGCTCAGGGTTTGTAGCGGGTGATGCCGAAATCCTCAAGGCCTTCTTGCTGTACCGGACCTACCACGGCTGCGCAATGCCAGTCCAAACCCAGCTGGCCAGCATTGCCGCCTGGAACGACGAAGCCCACGTGCGCACCAACCGTGATCTTTATCGCGAGAAGTTTGATGCAGTGCTCAAGATTTTGACGCCCGTGATGGATGTACAGCGCCCCGATGGCGGTTTTTATCTGTGGCCCAAGGTTGAAGGTGACGATGCCGAGTTTTGCCGCGACCTGTTCGCGCAAGAACACGTGACGGTGGTGCCGGGTTCTTACCTGTCCCGTGACGTTGAAGGCTTCAACCCCGGTGCTGGTCGAGTGCGTATGGCGCTGGTGGCACCGTTGGCAGAATGCGTCGAAGCTGCTGAGCGGATTCGCGACTTCATCCTGCGTCGTCGCTAGTTAATCCGCGCCCCATAGCAACTGGCGCAGGCTGCGTTCGGCGACGAATTCGTCGTAATACGCAGCCTGCGCCAGCGTGCTACCCAGACAGGGGGCTATCCCCTACTTCACCGCCCCCAGATTCGCTTCGCTCAAGTCCAGATCACGCAGAATCTCGCCCAGCACTTCATCGCCAATTTCGTGATGGCGACGCATGCTATACAGCTCAAGTCGCTGCGCCCGAAGCGCCTTGAGACGCAGACGCCCCTCCAGCTCATCCATTTTCGACGCCAAAGCCTGTGCTTCCGCAGAGTCATTGAACACGTCGAGCTGATGACGGTACTCAGACATGATCTGCGCCTTCAACTCAGACGCCAACGCGGCCTGAGCCGCATCCGGGTGTTCGTTGGGATCAACCACCTCTTCAGTTTCCAGGGCATGAATGGCCGCCTCGGCCGTACGGCGCCAAGCCTCACGCACTTCGTTATGCTTCGAATCATCTGAGGTTTTGGAAATGCCGCGCAGCAAAAGCGGTAACGCGATGCAGGCCACGATCAACGACAACAGAATCACACCTGCCGCAATAAAGATCAGCAATTCACGCTCAGGGAAGTCGATACCTTCGTTAATCAACAAAGGGATCGACATCACGCCCGCCAGCGTGACCGCGCCGCGCACGCCGCCCACGGTCAAGATCCAGCAAGAGCGTGCTGTCGGCACCATGGTCAGCTCTTGCTTGCCGCGCCAGCGGCGCAGTAGACCGGACAAGCGCCAAATGCTCTGCACCCAGATAAAGCGCAACGCAATCAACACCAGGAAGATGACCACCACATCAAAGCAGCGATACATCAGCGTCGGCCACAGATGGGTTTCCAGATGGACAACTGCCTTGATGATGTCGGGCAGTTGCAGGCCCAGCAGCAAAAAGATCAGACCGTTAAAGGCAAATTCCAGAAGCGCCCATACACTGCGGTTCAGCAATCGCGTACTGGTCTGACGCGGCAACAAATCCAGCCAACTCTGCATCATCCCCGCCGCAACGGCGGACAAAATGCCTGAAGCGCCCAGACGCTCAGCCAGTACATACGCCGCGAAAGGCAGCAGCAACATGAATACGACGTGGGTGGCCGGGTCATCCCAGCCGCGGGCAATCATCCACGAACGCATACGCCCCACGACCCAGCTCAACGCAACCCCGATGGCCAGACCGCCGCAGGCTACCAGCAGGAAAGTGACACTGGCATTGGCCAGCGAAAAAACGCCGGTAATGGCGGCAACCAATGCGAATTTGAACGTCACCAGGCCGGTCGCATCATTCATTAACGCTTCGCCTTGCAGCATATGCATCAACGGCGCCGGCAATCGGCTTTGCGCAATCGCCGAGACGGCCACGGCATCGGTTGGCGACAACACGGCCGCCAGCGCAAAAGCCACAGGCAAGGGTATGGTCGGCAACAACCAATGAATAAAGTAGCCTGCGCCCACCACCGTAAACAGCACCAGCCCCACCGCCAGCGTCAAAATCGGCCCGCGCAAGCGCCAGAACTCACGCTTGGGAATGCGCCAACCATCCGAAAACAGCAAAGGCGGCAAAAACAGAAACAGAAACAACTCTGGGTCCAGCGCCACGTGCAGCCCAAGGGTTGGCCAGGCCAGCGCGGCCCCGGCAGCAATCTGGACCAGCGGCAATGGCAGCGGGATGACACGCCCCAATAAACGCGAGACTCCCACCAACATCAATAAGATGAGGACGGTATAGGCGGTTTGCATATCAACAGGTTTCCCAAACAATCAGCGTTCAACTAGACACAGCTAGCAACATTTTGGCATTGCAGGCCATAGTAGCGTTTTACGGAACAACCCGACCCTGAACAAAAGTAGCAGTGCGACGACATGTCACAAGTACGTGCCAAGCTTGCAGCCGAGCACGCCCAAGGCCGTTGCTCATGGCATAATCCGCCACCGCTCATTTCAGGCATCTCCAAAGGAGGGGCAATTTCAGTGACCGAATCAGAAAAAACCTTGCACCTTTTCGGCATCAAAGCCTGCGACACCATGAAAAAGGCTCGCACTTGGCTGGATGAACATGCTGTGGGTTACGACTTTCACGATTACAAGAGTAGCGGCATAGACCGTGAACACCTCACCCGGTGGTGCAATGAGCACGGCTGGCAAGTGGTGCTCAATCGCGCTGGCACGACCTTTCGCAAACTCGACGACGAACAAAAAGCCGATCTCGACCAAGCGAAAGCGATTGAACTGATGCTCGCCCAACCCTCGATGATCAAGCGCCCGGTGCTTGAACTCGGTGACAAAACCCTGATTGGCTTCAAGCCAGATCTTTATGCGGCGGCCCTTCTTTAACCTTTGAGTCAAAGCCGCCCATTATTTTTGTAAAGAGGTAATTGCATGTCTACTACCCTGTTCAGCGCAGCCTTCGGCGTCGGCACCCAGAACCGTCAAGGCGCTTGGCTGGAAGTGTTCTACGCACACCCCCTGATCACCCCGTCGGCCGAGCTGATTGAAGCCATCGCCCCTATTTTGGGCTACACCGGCGGCAATCAGGCAATCACCTTCACCACCGCTCAGGCCGCGCAATTGGCTGAAGCGGTGAAACCGGTCGACGCCGCCCAAGCAGCGCTGCTGACCCGCCTGGCTGAAAGCCACAAGCCGCTGGTCGCTACGTTGCTGGCCGAAGACGCGGCGCTGACATCGACGCCTGAGGCCTACCTCAAGCTGCACTTGCTGTCCCATCGTTTGGTCAAGCCACACGGCCTGAGCCTGGCGGGTGTGTTCCCGCTGCTGCCCAACGTGGCCTGGACCAGCCAGGGTGCAATCGACCTGAGCGAGCTGGCCGAGCGCCAACTCGAAGCCCGTCTGCGTGGCGATTTGCTCGAAGTGTTCTCCGTCGACAAATTCCCGAAGATGACCGACTACGTTGTTCCGGCGGGTGTGCGTATCGCAGACAGCGCACGTATTCGTCTGGGCGCTTACATTGGCGAAGGCACCACCGTCATGCACGAAGGGTTCGTTAACTTCAACGCTGGCACTGAAGGCCCGGGCATGATCGAAGGCCGCGTTTCGGCGGGCGTGTTTGTTGGCAAAGGTTCGGACCTGGGCGGCGGTTGCTCGACCATGGGCACCCTGTCGGGTGGCGGCAACATTGTCATCAAAGTGGGCGAAGGCTGCCTGATTGGCGCCAATGCCGGTATCGGCATTCCCCTGGGCGACCGCAACACCGTAGAGTCGGGTCTGTACGTGACCGCTGGCACCAAAGTGGCCCTGCTTGATGAAAACAACCAACTGGTTAAAGTAGTCAAAGCCCGTGAGTTGGCTGGCCAGCCTGACCTGTTGTTCCGTCGTAACTCGGAAACCGGCGCTGTGGAATGCAAAACCCACAAATCGGCCATCGAGCTGAACGAAGCGCTGCACGCTCACAACTAAGCGTCTTTCTGCCACTGACGGGGTTGCGTGCAGCCCCGTCATCAGAGCCCGGAACCCATGCTTTTGCCTTCCCCCTGGCGCGCTGACTTTCCAGCCATCGCCGCCATGCAACGTCAGGACCAGACCTATCTGGACAACGCTGCAACCTCGCAAAAACCCCAAGCCCTGCTCGACGCACTGATGCACTACTACGCCAATGGCGCAGCCAATGTGCACCGGGCCCAACACCTGCCGGGTGCTCTGGCGACCCAGGCCTTTGAAAACACCCGCCATAAGGTGGCGCGATGGCTTAATGCTGGCGACAGCGGACAGGTTGTTTTCACCAGCGGTGCTACATCAGCCCTCAATCTTCTGGCCTATGGCCTGGAGCACCTTTTCAATCCGGGCGATGAGATCGTTATCAGCGCCCTGGAGCACCATGCCAACCTGCTGCCGTGGCAACAACTGGCACTGCGTAAAGGGTTGGCGCTGGTGGTTTTACCACTGGACAGCGACGGCACCATTGACATTGAGGCCGCTGCACGACTGATCACCTCACGCACCCGCGTACTCGCCGTTAGCCAATTGTCCAACGTGCTCGGCGTGTGGCAGCCACTGCACGCATTGCTGGCACTGGCCAAAGCGCATAACGCAATCACCGTCGTCGATGGCGCACAAGGCATCGTCCACGGCCGCCATGACGTGCAAGCGCTAGGGTGTGATTTTTATGTATTTTCCAGCCACAAACTGTACGGCCCCGACGGGCTGGGCGTGCTGTTTGGCCGACATGACGCATTGAGTCGTTTGAAGCATTGGCAATATGGCGGCGAGATGGTGCAAGACGCCGACTACCAGCACGCGACCTTTCGTCCGGCCCCGCTGGGCTTTGAAGCGGGTACACCGCCCATTGCCAGCGTTATTGGTTTGGGGGCGACCTTAAGTTACCTGGACAGCCTCAATCCAATCGCCGTTGAAGCCCATGAAGCCGCCCTGCACACCTTGCTGCTCGATGGCTTGAAACAGCGCAAAGGCATTCGTTTGCTCGGCTCTGCGCACGTCGCACTGGTGAGTTTTGTCGTTGAGGGCGTACACAATGCTGACGTTGCCCACCTGCTGACAGAGCAAGGTATTGCCGTGCGGGCTGGACATCACTGCGCCATGCCGCTACTGAAAAGCCTGGGGCTGGCCGGGGCTATACGTGTCTCACTGGCGCTGTACAACGACTCAAGCGACGTGGAGCGCTTCTTTGATGCACTCGACAAAGCGCTGGAGCTGCTGCAATGACGTTGCCTGCCCAAGCCCAAGCGGCGCTGGACAGCTTTGCAAGCTGCACCAGTTGGGAGCAACGTGCACGCCTGCTGATGCAATGGGGCCAGCGTTTACCGGAACTTGATGAGCGCGACAAGAACGAAGCTAACCGCGTGCATGGCTGTGAAAGCCAGGTGTGGCTGGTGGGTAAGTTCAAAGACGGCCACTGGCAGTTTGCTGCCAGTAGCGATGCCCGGCTGATTCGTGGGCTTGTGGCGCTGCTGCTGGCACGGGTCAATGGCTTGAGTACACACGAGTTGAAGCAGGTTGATTTGCCAGACTGGTTCGACCAACTGGGCTTGAGCCGCCAGCTTTCGCCTTCGCGCAGCAACGGGCTGAATGCCGTTTTGCAGCGGATGCGGGAATTGGCATTGAGCTGAAAGCCCCTCACCCCAACCCTCTCCCAAAGGGAGAGGGGGCTGATTGGGGGATGCCGTTAATCGAAGGTCTCTCCCCTCTCCCTCCTCCCAAAGGGCATAGGAATCTACTCATCTTTGATGAATGACCAATAACTCGAGTGGGAGGGTGGCCGAGCTTTTGATTTGTTTTTGATCTAAGGCGCCCCGTTAAACCACGCTGGCCGCAGGCGGGTATTGCGCAGTGGGTAACCCGGCAGGACGCCGGGTTAGCCGCGACACGGCCATGGATGGCCGATCGCGGCGGGCCCACGGAGCAATGCCTGCGTGCGGGCATGCCGAGCCACAGCGAGGCACCGAGTGGAGGGGCAGGGACCTTTTGGTTCCTTTTGGGTCCTTCCAAAAGGGACGCGCCGTAAGGGCGCAACCTTGAGTAGGCCTTACCGCAGCAACGGATATGTACCCAGCCCCGAAGCGTTCCAATCGCGAGCAAGCACGCTCCCAGCAAGGGCTAATGCATCGCTTCAGCGTTGTGCCCAAAGTAAAAGAGGGCTAATTGAGGGGTGTTGAAAATGTATGTTCGACTCGACAGTTCAGGTCGACGAATCCGTTGGAACAACGCGGTCTGTCCCCTCTCCCTCTGGGAGAGGGTTAGGGTGAGGGCTTTGCTTGGCCTTAACCTTCTCTGATGGCCGCCGCACGCCCGCCACGATCTTGTCCACCGCCTTGGTCGCCGCGACCATGCCAAACGTAGCCGTCACCATCATCACCGCACCAAACCCGCCAGCACAGTCCAGCTTCACACCGTCCCCGACAAAACTCTTCTGCAAGCAGATACTGCCGTCCGGCTTGGGATAGCGCAGTTGCTCGGTCGAAAACACGCACGGCACGCTGTAATGTCGAGTCACCGTGCGTGAAAAACCATAATCACGGCGCAACGTTGAACGCACTTTCGAAGCCAGTGGATCATTGAACGTGCGGTTCAGGTCACACACCTGAATCAGTGTCGGGTCAATTTGCCCGCCCGCACCACCGGTCGTAATGATCTGAATCTTGCGGCGCTTGCACCAGGCAATCAGCGCTGCCTTGGCATTGACGCTGTCGATGCAGTCAATCACACAATCCATATCCGGGGTGATGTACTCAGCCATGGTCTCGCGGGTCACAAAGTCCGCCACCGCATGCACGGTGCATTCGGGATTGATCTGACGCAGACGCTCAGCCATCACTTCGACTTTGTCCCGACCAATGGTCGAGCTCAGTGCGTGCAATTGCCGATTGCTGTTGCTGACGCACACATCGTCCAGATCAAACAGCGAAATTTCGCCAACGCCGCAACGGGCTATCGCTTCAGCCGCCCACGACCCAACGCCGCCTACACCCACGATCGCGACATGCGCGGCTTTCAAGCGTGCCAGGCCTTCAATGCCATATAACCGGGCTACACCGGCAAACCTCGGATCTTCTGTACTCATGCGCATCACCCTAAAACCGGCGCGCATTATAGGGGGACTACATAGCATTGAGTACTTTTCCTACGAAGCCTGCTTTAATAACCCTCAAAGTTAAAAGAAAAAAGCTACAAGCAGTCGACTGAGATGTTTAGGCAGCTTCGATAACCCTCTCTGGGTCAGACTCCACGTGCTGTACGCTGGGTCAAAGCGCAGTGTAGGATGCGCGCCGCTTGGTCTTTGCCGAACGATCTTCGTTCCACTCCCTTTGGAACCCGAAATAGTTATGTCATCGCGTAAATTTGGACTCAACCTAGTGGTGGTGCTTGCCATCGCTGCACTCTTCACGGGCTTCTGGGCGCTGATCAATCGCCCGGTTTCAGCGCCCAACTGGCCCGATCAGATCTCCGGTTTTTCGTACTCGCCATTCCAGCAAGGCCAGTACCCACAGAAAGACCAATACCCATCCGACGAGGAGATGCGTCGTGACCTGGAGATCATGAGCAAACTCACCGATAACATTCGTACCTACTCGGTAGACGGCACCTTGGGTGATATTCCCAAACTGGCCGAAGAGTTCGGTTTACGGGTGACTATTGGTATTTGGATCAGTCCGGATAAAGAACGCAACGAGCGCGAAATTCAGAAGGCCATTGAACTCGCCAACAACTCACGCAGCGTGGTGCGAGTTGTGGTCGGTAACGAAGCGTTGTTCCGTGAAGAAATCACGCCAGAAGAGCTGATCGAGGTGCTGGATCGTGTGCGGGCCGCCGTCAAAGTCCCCGTGACCACCTCCGAGCAATGGCACATCTGGGAAAAATACCCGCAGCTGGCCAATCACGTTGACCTCATTGCCGCGCACATCCTGCCGTACTGGGAATTTATTCCCATGGAAGAAGCAGGCGAGTTCGTCTTGGACCGGGCGCGCGACTTGAAAAAAATGTTCCCGAAAAAACCACTGCTTCTTTCGGAGGTTGGCTGGCCAAGCAATGGCCGCATGCGCGGTGGTGCAGATGCGACCCAGGCCGACCAGGCCATTTATCTGCGCACACTGGTCAACACACTGAACCGTCGTGGCTACAACTACTTCGTGATCGAAGCCTTTGACCAACCCTGGAAGGCCAGTGATGAAGGCTCCGTGGGCGCTTACTGGGGCGTATACAACGCAGCACGCCAGCAAAAATTCAATTTTGAAGGCCCGGTGGTCGCTATTCCACAATGGCGAGTACTGGCGATTGGCTCGGCCGTTATGGGCCTGTTATCTCTGGCCTTGCTACTGATCGACGGTTCTGCACTGCGCCAGCGTGGCCGTACCTTCCTGACCTTCACCGCCTTTCTGTGCGGCTCGGCATTGGTCTGGATTGCGTACGACTACAGCCAGCAATACAGCACATGGTTCAGCTTGACGGTGGGTATCCTGCTGGGTCTAGGGGCATTCGGGGTGTTTATCGTCTTGCTGACAGAGGCCCACGAACTGGCTGAAGCGGTATGGATTCGCAAGCGTCGCCGAGAGTTTCTACCCGTCGAAAGCGACGACGCTTATCGCCCGAAAGTCTCGATCCACGTGCCGTGCTACAACGAGCCGCCGGAAATGGTCAAACAGACCCTGGATGCACTGGCGAACCTCGATTATCCGGACTTCGAAGTGTTGATTATCGACAACAACACGAAAGACCCGGCCGTGTGGGAACCGGTGCGCGACTACTGCGCCACACTGGGCCCGCGTTTCAAGTTCTTCCATGTGGCACCCCTGGCTGGTTTCAAGGGCGGCGCGCTGAACTACCTGATCCCGCACACCGCGCCAGACGCCGAAGTGATTGCCGTGATCGACTCAGACTACTGCGTTGATCGCAACTGGCTCAAGCACATGGTGCCGCACTTCGCGGACCCGAAAATCGCCATTGTGCAATCGCCTCAGGACTATCGCGATCACAACGAAAGCACGTTTAAAAAGCTGTGCTATTCGGAATACCGAGGCTTTTTCCATATTGGTATGGTGACCCGCAACGACCGCGACGCGATTATTCAACACGGCACCATGACCATGACCCGTCGCTCTGTGCTTGAAGAGCTTGGCTGGGCGGACTGGTGCATCTGTGAAGACGCCGAATTGGGTCTGCGCGTCTTTGAAAAAGGCTATTCCGCTGCCTATTCCCACAATAGCTACGGCAAAGGGTTGATGCCCGATACCTTTATCGACTTCAAGAAGCAGCGTTTCCGCTGGGCCTACGGTGCTATTCAGATCATCAAGCGACACACCTCCAGCCTCATATTCGGTAAAGATTCCGAACTGACACGAGGCCAGCGCTACCACTTCCTCGCGGGCTGGCTACCGTGGATTGCTGACGGCATGAATATCTTCTTCACCATAGGTGCCTTACTGTGGTCAGCGGCCATGATCATCGTGCCAACGCGGGTAGATCCGCCGTTGCTGATCTTTGCAATTCCGCCTTTGGCGCTGTTTGTCTTCAAGGTCGGCAAGATCATCTTCCTGTACCGTCGCGCTGTAGGGGTTAACCTCAAAGACGCGTTTGCAGCGGCACTGGCAGGGCTCGCGTTGTCGCATACCATCGCCAAAGCCGTTCTGTATGGCTTCTTCACCAGCAGCATTCCGTTCTTTCGCACACCCAAGAACGCCGATAACCACGGCTTTTGGGTTGCCATTTCGGAAGCCCGCGAAGAAGTGTTCATCATGCTCTTGCTGTGGGGCGCGGCCTTGGGGATCTTCTTCGTCCAAGGTCTGCCGAGCAATGACATGCGCTTCTGGGTGGTGATGCTGCTGGTGCAATCGCTGCCGTATCTGGCCGCGCTGATCATGGCCTTTATGTCGTCGTTGCCCAAACCGGTGGAAGCACCTGAGCAGCACCCCGCGACATAAATTGACCGCAACCACTAAACGGCGGCCTGTGGCCGCCGTTTTGCTTTAAGATAACCGCCCTTTTGTGCCCTGCCCGCCCGCACTTGACCCGCTTCGGAGCTCATACCATGACGGCCCACGCCGACCTTTCGCCGACCCTGCAACTTGCCTGCGATCTGATCCGTCGCCCTTCAGTGACGCCCATCGACGCCGATTGCCAGAAGCTGATGATGCAGCGTCTGGGTGATGCAGGCTTTAAGCTGGAGCCCATGCGCATTGAAGACGTCGATAATTTTTGGGCCACCCACGGCAAGCACGACGGCCCTGTACTGTGCTTCGCAGGCCACACCGACGTGGTACCAACCGGCCCGGTTCAAGCCTGGCAGAACGACCCGTTTGACGCGCTGATCGACGAAAACGGCATGCTCTGTGGCCGTGGGGCCGCCGACATGAAAGGCAGCTTGGCGGCCATGCTGGTCGCCGCAGAACGGTTCGTCGCTGATTACCCGGACCACAAAGGTTCGGTCGCGTTTCTGATTACCAGCGACGAAGAAGGCCCGGCGCATCACGGCACAAAAGCCGTGGTCGAACGCTTTGCTGCGCGCAACGAGCGTCTGGACTGGTGCATCGTCGGCGAACCCTCGAGCACCACCCTGGTGGGCGACGTGGTCAAAAACGGCCGCCGTGGTTCCCTGGGCGCCAAGCTCACCGTTCGTGGCATTCAGGGCCATGTGGCCTACCCGCACCTGGCCAAAAACCCGATTCATCTGGCGGCTCCTGCGCTGGCCGAACTGGCTGCCGAGCATTGGGACAACGGCAATGCGTTCTTCCCGCCGACCAGCTTCCAGATATCCAACCTTAACTCCGGCACGGGCGCGACCAATGTCATTCCCGGCGACCTGGTGGCAGTGTTCAACTTCCGCTTCTCGACCGAATCCACCGTTGAAGGCTTACAACAGCGTGTCGCTGACATCCTCGACAAGCACGGTCTGGACTGGCACATCGAGTGGGCGCTGTCTGGCCTGCCCTTTCTAACCGAGCCGGGTGCCCTGCTGGACGCGGTTTCGCAGAGCATCAAGCAGGTCACGGGCCGCGAAACCCAGGCCTCCACCAGTGGCGGCACCTCAGACGGGCGCTTTATCGCAACCTTAGGCACGCAAGTGGTAGAGCTGGGGCCTGTCAATGCCACCATCCACCAAGTCAACGAGCGGGTGCTGGCCAGCGATCTCGATGTGCTGACCGAGATCTATTACCAAACCCTGATCAAGTTGCTCGCCTGATGCTTGCCTGTCCCATTTGCAGTGAGCCTCTGAGCGCGGTGGAAAACGGCGTTGTCTGCCGGGCCGGCCATCGCTTTGACCGTGCGCGTCAGGGTTACCTGAACCTGTTGCCGGTGCAGCACAAAAACAGCCGCGATCCGGGCGATAACCAGGCGATGGTCGAAGCCCGTCGCGACTTCCTCAACGCGGGCCATTACGCCCCGGTGGCCAAGCGCCTGGCCGAACTGGCCGCCGAGCGCGCACCCCAGCGCTGGCTTGATATCGGGTGTGGCGAAGGGTATTACACCGCTCAAGTGGCCCAAGCCTTGCCCAACGCCGATGGCTACGCACTGGATATTTCCCGCGAGGCGGTCAAACGTGCCTGCAAGCGCAACCCGCACCTGACCTGGTTGATCGCCAGTATGGCCCGAGTGCCTTTGGCGGATGCCAGTTGCCAGTTTCTGGCCAGTGTTTTCAGCCCGCTGGACTGGCTCGAAGCCAAGCGCTTGCTCAGCACCGGTGGCGGTTTGATGCGTGTAGGCCCGACTCGCGGTCACTTGATGGAATTGCGCGAGCGTTTGTACGACGAAGTACGTGAGTACGCCGATGACAAGCACTTGGCGTTAGTCCCCGAAGGCATGCAGTTGCAACACAGCGAAACACTGGAGTTCACGCTGAGCTTGAGCGAACCTCAGGATCGCGCCAACCTGCTGGCCATGACGCCACACGGCTGGCGTGCCAGCGCAGAACGTCGCGCGCAAGTGATCGAACACCCGCAGCCTTTAGTGGTGACGGTCTCGATGCGCTACGATTACTTCGTTCTTCAATAACCTATTTACGGCCTGCGGCACACGCCGCAGACCCGACGAATCCGCGAATGGATTTTTCAGACACGCAGTGAGGACATCCATGCGCCAGCCCGATATCGAGATTTACCTGAAAGAGGCTAAGTCTGGTCACGAACACGTTGTTAAATGGCTTTCTGAGGCCCTCGGCCCTTGTAAACCCTGGGAGAAAAAGGGGCAGGTGTGGAAATGCACCGCAGGCGGCATACCGGTTACCTGGATGCCCAACGCCGTGGGCAAATGGAACAGTTTGTACCTGGAAAGTGACCAAACGCCTTGGGACGATGACATCGCCTGCGCTCAAGCTGCATTCAAAGCGCTAAACGTCGAAGTGCGTTGTGCACCGGGCACATGGGAAGAGGAGCAAGGTGAAGCAGACGCCGATCGCTGGATCCGCATCAGCGAGGATGGCCAGGAAGAAATCACCTGGAAAACCAATTCCTGAGAGGTCACCCATTCTGTAGTCGCTGCCACAGGCTGCGAAAGGACCAAAGGCCTTCATAGGGCTGCTTCGCCCCTTTCGCAGCCTGAGGCAACGACTAGAGGTTTTGCTTACAGCCCTACCACATCATCCGCTTGCAAACCTTTTTCACCCGTCACCTGGGTGTACTCCACCTGCTGACCTTCAGCCAGAGAACGATGGCCTTCGCCGCGAATAGCACGGTAATGCACGAACACATCGCCGCCACTTTCGCCCTGAATAAACCCGTAGCCCTTGGCGTCATTGAACCATTTCACACTGCCTGTCAAACGCGTAGCCATAGATCACTTCCCCCTTTTTGTTATTAATTGGGCGCATTAATGGCCCGTTAAGAACTTTCGCTAGAACTTACCTTTTTCAAATCAGGTCTTACACTGCATAGCGAAAGAGCTTCGAGTATAAGTCAGCCCGAAAAACACTCAATCAATATTACTTCGCTGCTTTTTTGCCGATTTTCCAGAGATACGGCACACTACCGGGCCGAGTCAATGCTCGTAAAATCCACTCACGCAGAAGCCGTATGACCCGTTCCCCTTTCCGCCGCCTTGTATTTGGCGCTCTGCGTCGCTTGCTGTACCTGTGGGTGCGCTCAGAGACGATCAATCAATCGTCCTTGTCCCTCAATCTGGATCGCAGCCGGCCCGTTTTCTACGTCTTGCAATCACCCTCCATCACGGAGCTGGCAGTGGTCGACACCGAGTGCACCAAAGTCGGTTTACCGCGTCCGGTACTGCCCGTTTCCGTTGGCCCGATGATGGAGCCCGCTGCGTTCTTTTACCTGACCCCCGAACCCGATTGGGTGGGACGTCAAGACAAGCGCGGAGCCCCGCCCACTCTGACCCGCCTGGTCGATGGCCTGACCCAGAACCCGGCCGAAGATGCGCAAATCATCCCGGTCAGTGTGTTCTGGGGCCAATCGCCCGACAGCGAGTCCAGCCCGTGGAAATTGCTGTTTGCCGACAGTTGGGCCGTCACCGGGCGTCTGCGTCGCTTGCTGCGCATTCTGATTCTGGGTCGAAAAACCCGTGTGCAGTTTTCAGCGCCCATTCATTTGCGCGAGCTGGTCGACCTCAATAAAGGCCACGAGCGCACCGTGCGCATGGCCCAACGTATTTTGCGGGTGCACTTTCGCAACCTCAAAACCGCCACCATCGGGCCCGACCTGTCTCATCGCCGCAATCTGGTCAAAGGGTTGATCAACGAACCCTCAGTGCGCCAGGCGATTCTCGATGAGGCCCAGCGCGAGAACATTTCGCCTGAAAAAGCCCGCGCCCAGGCACTGCGCTACGCCAATGAAATTGCCTCGGACTACACCTACACCGCCATCCGATTTTTTGAAGTGGTGCTGAGCTGGTTCTGGAACAAGATTTACGACGGGGTCAAGCTCAACCACATCGAGGGCGTACAGAATGTCGCTCAAGGCCACGAAATCGTCTATGTGCCCTGCCACCGCAGCCATATCGACTACCTGCTGCTGTCCTACCTGCTTTTTCGCAACGGCCTGACCCCGCCGCATATCGCCGCGGGGATCAACCTGAACATGCCCGTCGTGGGGCCTTTGCTACGCCGCGGCGGAGCGTTTTTCATGCGCCGCACATTCAAGGGCAATCCGCTGTACACCTCGGTGTTCAACGAATACATGCATACCCTGTTCACCAAAGGCTTTCCGGTGGAGTACTTCGTCGAAGGCGGCAGGTCGCGCACAGGTCGAATGCTGCAACCCAAAACCGGCATGCTGGCGATCACCGTGCGCAGTTACTTGCGCTCGTCGCGCATGCCCATTGTCTTTGTGCCGGTCTATATCGGGTATGAGCGCGTGCTCGAAGGTCGCACGTATCTGGGCGAACTACGCGGAGCAAGCAAGAAGAAAGAATCGATATTCGACATGTTCAAGGTCCTCGGCGCACTCAAACAAAAGTTTGGTCAGGTCGCCGTCAACTTTGGCGAGCCGATCAAGCTCGCCGATTTCCTGGACAACGAGCAGCCGGACTGGCGCCAGCAGGAACTTGCCCCGCTGTATCGCCCGCAGTGGTTGAACGCCACCACCCATCGTCTGGGTGAGAAAGTTGCACAAAAGCTCAACGAAGCCGCCGCTATCAACCCGGTCAATCTGGTGGCACTGGCATTGCTGTCCACCAGTAAACTGGCACTTGATGACCGGGCCATGGCGCGCGTTCTGGATCTATACCTGGCCCTCTTGCGTCGCGTACCTTACTCGCCATACACCACATTGCCTGAAGGCGATGGCCGGGCGCTGATTGAACACGTAAAAGGCATGGACTTGCTCTCGGAACAGAGCGATGCACTGGGCAAGATCCTGTATCTGGATGAGCAAAACGCGGTTCTGATGACCTATTACCGCAACAACGTGCTGCATATCTTTGCCTTGCCATCGTTGCTCTCAAGCTTCTTCCAGAGCGCATCGCGCATGACCCGCGAACAAATCCTGCGCTACACCCATGCGCTGTACCCGTACCTGCAATCGGAGCTGTTTATTCGCTGGTCGCGCGAGGAGCTTGATGGTGTGGTCGATCAATGGTTAGAAGCCTTTGTCGAACAAGGGTTGTTACGTTTTGAAGGCGAGGTCTACCTGCGCCCCGCACCAAGCTCACGCCATTTCGTGTTGCTGACGCTGCTGTCTAAAAGCATTGCTCAAACCCTGCAACGCTTCTACATGGCCATCTCGCTGTTGCTCAACAGCGGCCAAAACACCTTGAGTGCTGAAGAGCTGGAAGACCTGTGCACGATGATGGCCCAGCGCTTGTCGATCCTGCACGGCCTCAATGCGCCCGAGTTCTTCGATAAAAGCCTGTTCCGGCACTTTATCGAAACATTGCTTGAAGAGGATGTGTTGCGTCGTGATGCCAACGGTAAGTTGAGTTACCACGAGATGTTGGGGGAGTTGGCCGAAGGGGCTGCCAAACGTGTACTGCCTGCCGAGATTCGCCTGTCGATCCGTCAAGTGGCCTTGCACCGCAGCGAAGATGCGGCGGACCAACCTGAAAACGTCGGATAAGGAGCCAGTCTACATTCGGACAAATCTGCAAAGACGCATGGAAGCGTCTCTTGCTGATTTACCCTTCCAAACAGTCGCTAGTCTTGAATGCATGCCGGTTGTATTGGCATACATCCATTTGATTAATAGAGATAAGGACATCTTTCATGACCCAACAAAACAATTCTGGCGTGCACGCTGGCAACAACATCAAGCCAGACGCTGACAACGGCGGCGTCCATGGTGGCAACGGCATCAAGCCAGACATCAGCAACGATGGCATTCACGGCGGCAACAGCATCAAGCCAGCATCTGGCAGCTTTGGCACTTTGACCGCCACTTCCCAAAAACAGGCTATCGATAATCCGGTAATCACCATCAGCATTGGTGAAATCAAACTGTCGGTATTCGCCACCGCCTGACCCACCCATAAATCGGAGCACGTCAAATGGGCAGCGCCCTTTGGCTTGTTGATGTATTTATCCTCATACCAATCGTCAATGACGGTGCTGACAGAACTTCATGGTAAAAACCTTTTCTGAATAAAGTGCACACTATCTGCGCCAGAAAACGGAGAAGTAGATCCCATGAAAAAAATTCTTTTGCTCGGACTGACGGTATTGCTCGGAGCTTGTAGCACGATGAACACGTCTCCCCACGCCACACTGGATGGCGAAGTGTATTACCTGGAACGTATTGGCCTGCCGACTACAGCCACCCTGGAAGTAAGCCTTCAGGATGTCTCTCTGGCCGATGCACCTGCGGTGACGCTGGCCAAGCAAAGCGGCCAGATAAAAGGCCAGATCCCGCTACCCTTCCACCTGACCTATGACCCTGCCGAAATCAAGCCGGGCCATCGATATGCGATCAGCGCACGAATCGAAAACAATGGCCGCCTGTTGTTTATCAACACCGAACACAACGGTGTCGATCTCAATGCCAAGTCATTGCAACCGATTCGGGTGCGCGTCAATCCAGTCGCCAACTGACTGCACCTGGGCTCCCTCACCCCAACCCTCTCCCAAAGGGAGAGGGGGCCTGATCTCGGAAGTGGCGCAAATCTGCTTTCAGCTTTAGACCCCTCTCCCTCCGGGGAGGGAGCTTGATCTCAGGTGAACTATTAATCTGCTTTTGCTTTCATCCCCTCTCCCTCCGGGAGAGGGCTAGGGTGAGGGGGCGTTTTCTCTAAAGCTTCTTCACTCTGAACCACGCCGCGTACAGCGCTGGCAAAAACAGCAACGTCAGCGCTGTCGCCACGATCAACCCCCCCATAATTGCCACCGCCATCGGCCCGAAGAATACGCTGCGTGACAACGGAATCATCGCCAGCACCGCCGCCAGTGCGGTCAGCACTATCGGCCGGAATCGGCGCACCGTCGCTTCGATAATAGCTTGCCAGGTATCCAGTCCCGCGGCTTTATCCTGCTCGATCTGGTCAACCAGAATCACCGAGTTGCGCATGATCATTCCCGACAGGGCAATGGTGCCTAGCATCGCGACAAAGCCAAAGGGCTTATCGAACAGCAACAGGAACAACGTCACCCCGATCAAGCCTAATGGAGCGGTTAGAAACACCATGACCATGCGCGAGAAGCTGCGCAGTTGCACCATCAACAAGGTCAGCACCACCACGATAAACAACGGCACGCCCGCTTTTACCGAGTCCTGCCCCCGCGTGGAATCTTCAACCGTGCCACCCACTTCGAGCAAATAGCCATCAGGCAGTTCGGCACGCACGTCTTCAAGGGTTGGCAATATTTGCGCGACCAGTGTCGCCGGCTGCTCCTTGCCATAAATATCGGCGCGCACGGTCACCGTAGGCAGCCGATTGCGGTGCCAGATAACGCCGTCTTCAAAACCATATTCCAGTGTCGCAATTTGCGATAACGCTACGCTCTGCCCATTGTCGGTCGGCACCGACAGACTCGGCAGTAACGACAACTCCGTGCGCTCATGAGCCGTGCCGCGCAACAAAATCTCGATCAACTCGTTATCTTCCCGGTACTGGCTGACCCTAGAGCCAAGCAGCGTGCTTTGCAGGAAACTCGATACCTGTTGCGTACTCACGCCCAAGGCTCGCGCCCGATCCTGATCGATATTGAGGTACACCACCTTGCTCGGCTCTTCCCAGTCCAGGTGCACATTGACCACATGCGGGTTCTTACGGACGTTGACCGCCACCTTGCGCGCCAAGGCCCGCACCTCCTCGATATGCTCACCCGTGACCCGAAACTGAACCGGGTAACCCACAGGCGGACCATTTTCCAGACGTGTCACGCGCGAACGAACACCCGGGAATTGCTCGTTCAGGGTTTCAATCAACCAGGTGCGCAGACTTTCTCGGTCTTCAATAGTCTTGGCCAGCACCACAAACTGGGCAAAGCTGGCCGCCGGCAATTGCTGATCCAGCGGCAGGTAATACCGGGGTGAGCCGGTGCCCGCATAGGCCACGTAGTTGACGATACCGGGATGGTCTTTGAGAAGACGTTCAAGGTGCTTGACCTGCTCCGTGGTGTGACTCAATGAGGCGCCTTCGGCCAGCTTCAAATCCACCATCAGTTCCAGTCGGCTCGACGCCGGGAAGAACTGCTGCGGGACTAACTTGAACAGCATCACCGAGCCCATAAACAAGCACACGGTCAGCACTATCACCGTCTTGCGCCGCCGTACACACCATTCCACCAGCCGTCGAATACGCTGGTAAAACGGCGTCGTGTACGGGTCTGGAAGGCCCGCCCCCGTCCCGTGTTTTTGTGCATGCTGCTTGGCCAGATCAGGCAACAACAGAGCGCCCAGATACGGCACAAACACCACGGCGGCAATCCACGATGCCAACAGCGCAATGGTCACTACCTGGAAAATCGAACGCGTGTACTCGCCAGTGCTCGATTGCGCCATTGCA
The DNA here is from genome assembly GCF_045062345.1 of Pseudomonas sp. 2024-210. Lineage (NCBI taxonomy): Bacteria > Pseudomonadati > Pseudomonadota > Gammaproteobacteria > Pseudomonadales > Pseudomonadaceae > Pseudomonas > Pseudomonas sp. 2024-210. The sequence continues at coordinate 219,363 of NZ_JBJGEJ010000001.1, forward strand.
ATCGGCAAAAAGCCCGCCGCCGTGATCAGCGTGCCGGTCAGCATCGGGAACGCCGTGCTGGTCCATGCAAAGCTTGCCGCCTTGAGCCGGTCGTAGCCCTGCTCCATTTTGATCGCCATCATTTCAACCGCAATGATCGCGTCATCGACCAACAAGCCCAGCGCCAGCACCAGCGCACCCAACGAAATTTTGTGCAAGCCAATGCCAAAATAATGCATCGTGGCAAAGGTCATCGCCAACACCAACGGGATGGTCAGCGCAACCACCATGCCCGTGCGTACACCCAACGAGAAAAAACTCACCAGCAAAACAATGGCCAGTGCTTCCACCAGCACCTGAACGAATTCACTCACACTGGTTTTCACCGCTGCCGGCTGATCCGACACTTTGCTCAACACCATCCCGGCCGGCAAGTGTCTCTTGACCCGTTCAAACTCGGCTTCCAGCGCCTTGCCCAGCACCAGAATATCGCCACCGTCTTTCATCGCCACGGCCAGGCCGATGGCGTCATTGCCCATAAAGCGCATGCGCGGTGCCGGTGGATCAGTGAAACCACGACGCACATCGGCCACGTCACTGATGCGCAGCGTTCGCTCACCCACGCGAATCGGGAAACGCTCGATCTCCTCTACTGTTTTGAAATTGCCGCTGACCCGCAATTGCACGCGATCGGTTGGCGTCTCAAAAAAACCCGCTGTTGATACGGCGTTCTGCTCTTCTAGGGCTTTTTGAACGGCTGCTAACGGCACACCCAACGTCGCGAGCTTAAGGTTGGACAGCTCGACCCATATTTTTTCGTCTTGCAGCCCCAGTAGCTCTACCTTGCCAACGTCCTTGACCCGTTGCAGCTGGATCTGGATACGCTCGGCATAGTCTTTGAGCACTGCATAGTCATAGCCTTCACCACTCAAGCTGTAGAGGTTGCCGAACGTAGTACCGAATTCATCATTGAAAAATGGCCCCTGGATATCCGGCGGCAAGGTCTGACGGATATCACTGATTTTTTTGCGTAGTTGGTACCAGAGCGTTGGTACCTCGCCCGCGTGCATTGAATCGCGGGCGATAAAGGTGACTTGCGACTCACCAGGGCGCGAGAACGACACGATGTGCTGGTACTCGCCCGTCTCCATCAGCTTCTTTTCAATGCGTTCAGTGACTTGCCGTGAGACTTCCTCTGCCGTGGCTCCGGGCCATAGCGTACGAATGACCATGGCTTTGAACGTGAACGGAGGGTCTTCGCTTTGGCCTAGTTTGGTATAGGAAATGCCGCCGACAATGGCCAACAACAGCATCAGAAACAGCACGATCTGGCGATTGCGCAGCGCCCAGGCGGAGAGGTTGAAACCCATCAGGCTTACTCCTTGGCCGCCACGTTGATCGTTCGGTTGGAGCGATCAATCGGTCGCACCTCCTGCCCTGGGTGCAACACATGCACACCTGCAGCCACGATCCAGTCGTCAGCATTGATACCTTTGAGCACCGGTACACGCTTCTCGCCAAACGGCCCGACCTGTACCGGCACCTGCTCCAGCGTATTGCCCTTGGTGATACGCCAGACATACGTCGCGCCATTTTCCGCACTCAAGGCAGACAACGGCACCGATAAAGCGCTGGCCCCTTCGCCCTGTATGTAGACACGGGCACTTTGCCCCAGCTCAGCAGGTACTTTGCCTGCCTGGAAGGCGATACGAGCGGCAAATGTTCTCGATCTAGGATCTGCCGAAGGTGACAGCTCACGAATACGGCCACTGAAATTCTGGCCGGGCTGAGACCACAGTTCTACAGAAACAGGCATCCCTAGTTTGAAGCGTGCGAAATCCTGCTCAGGCAAGCTGATCAGTACCTCACGCTCACCATCGGCCGCCAAGGTAAACACGGTCTGCCCGGCGGCCACCACCTGCCCGACTTCGACCTGACGCTGTGCGATGACGCCATCTTGAGGGGCGCGCAACACGGCATAACTGGCCTGATTGCTGGCCACATCCTGTTCAGCCCTGAGCTGCTGGAGCTTGGCTTCACCGGATCGGTAAAGGTTTTCGGCGTTGTCGAACTGCGACCGGCTGACCATCTGACGATCGAGCAAGGTCTTGTAACGATCACGCTCTGCACGCACCAGATTCAAATTGGCCTGACCCGCCGCAACCTGCGCGCGGGTCGCTTGCAACTGCAAGCGCACATCTTGCGGGTCCAGTTCTGCCAAGGGTTGATCAGCCTTGACCCGCTCCCCCTCGTCGACCAGTCGCCGGGTGACTTTACCGCCGATGCGAAAAGCCAATTGCGGGTCGAAACGTGCGCGCACCTCGCCGGGATAGCTTTGACTGGCCAATGCTGAAGGTTGCGGTTGCACCACCAACACCGGGCTGATGCTGACGTGAACTGGCTCCTCTTGCCCGCACGCGGTTAACAGAAACACCAAAAAGACAGGCACGGCGCGGAGCAAGGCGTGGCGCAACATGGGGATGACCTTTCGCAAATAGGGCTTGGAATATTTATACTGCGCGGCATGTTATTAATACCAAACTCACCAGTCCACTAATAAACAGAAATGTCTGACAATCCTTTATCCCCCAGTGCAGCCGGGCGCCCCAAGGACATGGCAAAACGCCAGTTAATCCTTGAAGCGGCTAAATCTCTCTTCCTGAGCAAAGGCTTTGCCAGCACCAGCATGGACGCGGTCGCTGGCCTTGCGGGGGTTTCAAAACTCACGGTGTACAGCCATTTCTCCGACAAGGAGACGCTGTTCTCGGCGGCGATCATGGCCAAGTGTTCTGAGCAGTTACCGGAGTTGTTTTTTGAGTTACCTGCAGGTGCGCCGATTGAATCAGCGCTGTTAAACATTGGCCGCGGGTTTTACACACTGATCAACAGTGAGGATTCACTGAACCTGCATCGGCTGATGATGACCCTGGGCAGTCAAGACCCGAAGCTGTCACACATTTTCTTTGAAGCCGGGCCTGAGCGGGTCGTGCTTGAGATGGAGCGTTTGCTGAGCAAGATTCACCTGACGGGTGAGTTGCAGATTGAAAAGCCCCTCAATGCGGCGGAGCATTTCTTTTGCCTGATCAAAGGCGGCCCAAACTTTCGCCTGCTGTATGGCCATGGTGAACCTTTAAGCGCAGAGGCTGGCGAGGCGCATGTGCGGGATGTGGTGGGGATGTTTATGCGGGCTTATCGACCGGTTTGAAACCGCATCGTGCGCGGCCCTCACCCCAGCCCTCTCCCAGAGGGAGAGGGGGCTTATCCACGATGATCGTTCGGCCGCGTGCGGTCAGTCCCCTCTCCCTCCGGGAGAGGGAGCTGATTGGCGGAGTTGCGAAGACCTGCTCTTGCCTTTAGTCCCCTCTCCCTCCGGGAGAGGGCTAGGGTGAGGGGCTTTAAGGCTTCAGCGCTTTTTTCGGGTAAATATCGTAACGACTCGATTTACCATCCAGTGCATGGCTCGGCTTGGGCCCGGCAATACACGGCGCCTTGCGCGGTCGTTTCACCACAACCCGATGACTCGCCAAGGCCAATGCAGCCTCAAGCAACGCCGGCGCATCGTTGTCATCCCCCACCAAGGGCCTGAACAGACGCATTTCTTTCTTCACCAATGCCGTTTTCTCACGGTGCGGAAACATTGGGTCAAGGTAGATCACCTGGGGCGGCTCGCCTTCCCAGTTGCGCATCACGTCAATCGAGTTGCCTTTGAGCAAATGCATGCGCGACACAATCGGCGCCACCTCTCTGTCATCCAGCCCGCGCGCCAGGCCATCCTCCAGCAACGCACCGATCAAGGGCTGACGCTCAATCAGGCTCATCTCGCAGCCCAGACTGGCCAACACAAAAGCGTCTTTACCCAAGCCCGCTGTGGCGTCCAGCACCCGCGGGCGAACGCCTTGCTGAATACCCACAGCTTTGGCAATCATTTGCCCGGTGCCGCCGCCAAACAATCGACGATGAGCCGCACCGCCTTCGACAAAATCGACCCGCACCGGGCCCGGCGCATCGGGGCCCAGTTGTTGCAACTGCAAACCTTGCTCCCCGACCTGCAACGCAAAGTCGGCGTGCGCCTCGTCCAAGGGCAGAACCAGACGTTCAGCCCACTGCTCGGCCAAGGCCTGATACGCCTCGCCCAATGCTTCGACTTTGATGCGACAGCCCGCTGCTTGCTCAATCATCTAAAAACACGCTCAAAAATTTAATGATCGGCAAACGCTGCCGATAAATGAAATATCCGGCATTTTGCCAGAGCTGGGCGTCGACCGAGAGCTATGTCAGACATTCATTGCACTTCTATTGGCTTTATCGCCCCGATTGGCGACTTTGGCCGGCACAATTCGCAAATCACGGGCAGCGTCAATCACCTGTGGAGAGACTTCTACGCCCAGGCGATGGCCGAGCACGGGACTGTCCAAGATGGAGCGGCGACGGGCAACGAACCATTGGCCGCGGACGACAACGTTGAGCCTAAGGGCGGCAGTGAGGTGCTGGGCACTATCGTGACCCAGCGTCAGTGCGAGGTGCAGGACACAGAGCTGCAACCACCTGAAGCCTTGTTTTTACCCATCGCTGAGCTTGAGCTGGATTTGTTACCACCACCTGCCACGCCCTGGCCACCCGAAGACATTATCGAGCAACAACGTCAGCAGGATTTCACCACTACCTGGGTACGCCCCATCGTAATGGCTTTCGGTCATCCTCTGCCTGATCCCGGCCCGGCTCCTGAGCCTCGTCCGTTACACCTGCCCATTGCCGAGTTCGAGCTGGATTTACTCGACAAAGCCGCCGAGCCGTTCGACCCACTGACCCTGATCGAACAGCAACGGGCAATGGACTTCGATATGGGCTGGGCACGCCCCTTGATCATCAACAACCTGCGTTTGGCGGCCTAAAGCAGCCCCAACTGCTCGCTCGTTTGCGGTGGGGACAATTGGGGTAACGCGGGCAACCCGGGTAATCGATCGCTCAACTGCTGATGGAAACGTCGCGCCAACTCCGGTGCCCGTTGATTATCGGGGGTGTGCAGAAATACGTAAGGGGTACGCCCCTCTTCAATCCAGCCCGCTACTTTTTCAACCCATGGGATTAAATACGGATCATTGGCCTCCAGCTCCGGCCGACCAATAAAGCGCACTTGCGGAAAATTCGTGAAAGCGGCCGGACGTGGCGGCACTCTGGGTTTTTTCGCTTGGGCGTGAAGCACGGCGGGGTCGGCTGAAGTGCAACTGAACAGCGCCCGTGGATCAAGGCAAATGCGTTCGACCCCACGCTCCATCAGCAATCGGTTAAGCCGCTTTTCGGCCTCGCCCCTGGCAAAGAACTCCGGGTGACGCACTTCAATGGCCAAGGGTCGCTCAAGAGCGTCTATAAAGCTCACCAGCTCGGCCAACCGCTGCGGCCCGAAACTGGCCGGGAGCTGTAGCCAAAGTGGCGCTACACGCTCTCCCAAGGGCTGCAACAACTGAAGGAAATCTTGCGCGGCATGAAGGTGCTGGCGTAAGTCACCCCCATGGCTGATATCCCGGGGGAATTTTGCGGTAAACCGAAAGTGCTCCGGCACGCTTTGCACCCAACGCGCCACCGTGGCAGGTGCAGGACGGGCATAGAAGGTCGTGTTGCCTTCCACCGCATTGAAGACTTGCGCGTACAGACTTAAAAAATCGGCTGGGCGGGCATTGTGCGGGTAAAGGCCTTCGCGCCAGGCGTTTTCACTCCAGGACGGGCAACCGAGGTAATAAGGCAGATGGGCATCATTCATGCGTTCAAATGTACAGGTCCAACCCCAGCACTTCTATTTCCCAATCGACAAAACCTGCCGTCGTCAGGTAGCTGGCCAATGCGCTGGCCGCATTTTTGCTCATGCCGCGCTGGAAAATCATGTCTTGTGAGCGCACGGGGAGCTGACTGGCACGCTCGCCCGAAGCTGACGACCGAGTGGCCTGGGGTGCACTTTCAACCGCCGTGTCTGGGTCGTCCACCGGCTCATCAATCAGCGTTTGGCCTGTACGCGGCTTGCGCTTGATGGGGTAAGACTGAGAGGAAAAGCCGTCTATGCGCATGACTGCATGCTCGGGAGCGATAACGGCAATTTAGCGGCGTTGGCTGAAGTTAGCAAATACGCCGCACTGGCACAGGAGCGAATTCGATCGTGTAGGGCGAGTTACGGCCGGGCTTTGGGGGTCGCTACCTTGTCGCGCAGATACACAGGTTGCGCGTCATCTGCGCGAATCGCTTCTCCACGCGCCCAGGCAAAACGCGCCAAGGCCAGCAGGTCTTCGGCGTGAGGCAACATGCCTGCATCCATCGCATAAGGCTTGAGACTCAAGCGCTCGGCATACCCCCAGCCGGTGCCCGCGCCATACCATTCACCATTGGCATCAGCAGGCAATGCAGCCACCTCGGGCGGCAATACCGCTTCGACTCCGGCCAGGCGCATTTCACCGGCTTGCTCGCGATAGCAGCCCCAGTACACTTCGTCCATGCGCGCATCAATGGCAGACGCCACCTGAGTCGCGCCATGCTCACGAAAGGCCCGCTGGGCCAGTACCGCCAGGTTGGAGATCGGCAACACCGGACGCTCCAGTGCGAAGGCCAGGCCCTGCACCACGCCGATGGCGATCCGTACCCCGGTGAAGGCGCCCGGCCCACGACCAAAGGCAATCGCATCGACCGCTGACAATTCGACACCGGCTTCGGCCAGCAGGTCTTTGATCATCGGCAACAGCTTTTGCGCATGCAGGCGCGGGATCACCTCGTAGTGGCTCGTGACCTTGCCATCGTGCAGCAAGGCAACAGAGCAAGCTTCAGTCGCGGTATCCAGGGCCAGCAAGGTGCTCATCGGTGTTCCCGTCAAAATCAAAAGTGGAAAAAGTGCAGCAGTATAAACAACAACAGCCCGCAAGCGGGCTGTTGTCACAAAGCAAAACCGACTTATCAGCTCAGGGCTTCAAGCACCTTGGCCGTGATGGCCTCTACTGAACCAACACCTTCGATGTGGCTGTACTTGGGCTTGCCTTGGGCAGCCGAAAGCTTTTGATAGAAATCTACCAGCGGCTTGGTCTGCGAATGGTAAACAGACAGACGATGGCGAACGGTTTCTTCGGTGTCGTCTTTACGCTGTACCAGCGCTTCGCCCGTCACGTCGTCCTTGCCTTCTGCTTTAGGCGGATTGTAGATCGTGTGATAAACACGACCCGACGCTTCGTGAACGCGACGACCGGCAATACGCTGAACGATTTCTTCGTCTTCGACTGCGATTTCTACCACGTGATCCAGTTCAACGCCCGCTTTGACCAGCGCCTCAGCTTGCGGAATGGTGCGTGGGAAACCGTCGAACAGGAAACCGTTTTTGCAGTCGTCCTGAGCAATACGTTCCTTGACCAGATTGATGATCAGGTCATCGGAAACCAGAGCACCGCTGTCCATTACGCTTTTAGCGATCAGGCCCAGTTCGGTTCCGGCTTTAACGGCTGCACGTAACATGTCGCCGGTAGAGATTTGCGGGATGCCAAATTTTTCAGTGATGAACTTTGCCTGAGTACCTTTACCGGCCCCGGGAGCTCCCAGCAGAATTACGCGCATCGATATGCTCCTCAATTTTTTATTTAAGTGACAGCAGACTCGCCTCTTTGGGCCAATCTCAAAATCGGATTATGGTCGTCAAAACGGCCAAGGGCTGACCAAGATACACAGCCGTCCCGGCCCACACAAGCAGGCCAAAGTAGGAAAAAACACTAGAAAATGCACCCTTGCGGCTTGGTGTCACAGGGTACAACCCGCAATAGAGGATCGCGCCGGCGCAGGAAACAGCCGCAAAACCGCACGGGGCTCCTGCGCACAGACGCAACTGCGCGGCTTAACCCGTATTGCGCAGGCCCGCAGCAATACCGGCCACAGTGACCAGCAACGCTTGTTCCAGAGGGCTGTCCTGAGTGGCTTCCTGGCGTCGCGAGCGGGCCAGAAGTTCCGCCTGCAACAGATGAAGAGGGTCAAGGTAGGTATTGCGCAAACGGATAAATTCCAGTGTCTCGGGGCTATGCGCCATTAACTGAGACTGGCCGGTCAAACCCAATACCACGGAACACGCCTGCGACAATAAGTCGCGTAGCTGCACACCCAATGGCAGCAACTCGGCAGACACCAGACGCTCGTCATAGAGCCGCGCAATATCAGCGTCTGCTTTTGCCAACACCATTTCCAGCATGTCGATACGCGTGCGAAAGAACGGCCACTGCTCACGCATGCGCGCCAACTGCTCACCTTCGCCCCGTGCCAAGGCCTGACTTAACGCTGTTTCCCAGCCCAGCCAGGCGGGCAACATCAGACGGGTCTGGGTCCAGCCAAATATCCACGGGATGGCGCGCAGGCTTTCAATGCCCCCTGCACGACGCTTGGCGGGGCGACTGCCCAGCGGCAAGCGGCCCAACTCCTGCTCCGGAGTGGACTGGCGGAAGTACTCGACGAACTGCGGATTATCGCGCACGACGCCACGGTAAGCCTTGACCCCGTCGGCCGCCAACTCGTCCATCAACGTCCGCCAACCTGGCTCTGGCAGAGGCGGCGGGAGCAAGTTGGCTTCGAGCACTGCCGCCAGATACAGGTTGAGGTTTTGCTCGGCAATGTCCGGCAGGCCGAACTTGAAACGGATCATTTCGCCCTGTTCGGTGGTGCGGAAGCGCCCCGCCACCGAGCCCGGCGGCTGCGACAGAATGGCCGCGTGTGCAGGGCCGCCACCACGCCCCACGGTGCCCCCCCGACCATGGAACAGCAGCAATTCAACACCTTGCTCGTGACAGATATTGACCAGCGCTTCCTGCGCCCGGTATTGCGCCCAGGCGGCCGCCGTGGTGCCTGCATCCTTGGCCGAATCGGAGTAACCGATCATCACTTCTTGTGGCCCTTGCAGGTGCGCCCGATAACCCGGCAACAGCAACAGACGCTCAATGACAGGCCCGGCATTGTCGAGGTCGGCCAGCGTTTCAAACAACGGAACAACGCGCATCGGACGCTCAAGTCCCGCCTCTTTGAGCAGCAGTTGAACTGCCAGAACATCCGAGGCCGAGCCTGCCATCGATATCACATAAGAGCCTAAAGAGGCGGCCGGGGCAGCCGCCACTTCACGGCAGGTGGCCAGCACCTCTGCGGTATCTGCACTGGGCTTGAAGTAACCGGGTAACAGCGGGCGGCGGTTGCTTAATTCGCGCAACAGGAAAATAAGACGTGCATCCTCATCCCAGTCTTCATAGCCTCCCAGACCGAGATAATCGGTAATTTCTGTCATGGCCGAGGCGTGCCGTGCTGCATCCTGACGGACATCGAGACGCACCAGAAACAGGCCGAAGGTCACGGCACGGCGCAAACAATCGAGTAACGGGCCGTCAGCAATCACGCCCATGCCGCAGGCGTGCAGCGACTGATAGCAAAGCTGCAAAGGCGCCAACAGGTCGCGATTGTCGAGTAGCACCTCTGGCCCTGCGTCCTGCGTGCTGTTCAACGCGTTATGCGCCCAGTTGCGGGTGGCCCGCAAGCGTTCGCGCAGTTGTTTCAAGACCGCCCGATACGGCTCGGCACTCTCCCCCGCCTGCGCCAGCAATTGCGGCGTAGCTTGTTGCATCGACAGGTCGGCCGCCAATTTGTTGATGTCGCGCAGGTATAAATCAGCGGCCATCCAGCGAGCCAGTAACAGCACCTCGCGGGTTACGGTGGCGGTGACATTCGGATTGCCATCGCGGTCGCCGCCCATCCAGGAAGCAAAGCGGATCGGTGCTGCCTCCAGTGGCAAATGCAAACCGGTGGCCGCATGCAGCGCTTTATCGGCCTTGCGCAACATATGGGGGACGGCGTGCCAGAGTGAATGCTCGATCACCGCAAAGCCCCACTTGGCTTCATCGATCGGCGTTGGCCGGGTACGACGAATTTCCTCGGTGTGCCACGCCTCGGCGATTAGCCGCTGCAAGCGTTGTTCAATCTCTGATTTTTCGGCAAGGGTCAGATCACGGTGATCCTGAGCGGCCAGCTGTTCGGCAATCGCGTCGTACTTTTGGATCAACGTACGCCGGGTCACTTCGGTGGGATGCGCCGTCAGCACCAGCTCAATTTCAAGACGACTGACGTGCCGAGCCAGCGCTTCGGGTTTATGCCCTTCAGCCAGCAGACGATTGAGCAACTGAGGCAAAACCAGTGCTTCAAAGGGCTGGGCTTGACCTTCTTCACGCCGATGGATGAGTTCGTATTGCTCGGCGATATTGGCCAGGTTCAAAAACTGGTTGAACGCCCGCGCCACAGGCAGCACTTCCTCGTCGCTTAAGGCGCCCAGAATTTCACTCAACTCCTCACCGGTCGTGCCGCGCCGGTCGGCCTTGGCGCCTTGGCGGATCCGCTCGATCTTGGCGAGAAATGCGTCGCCGTATTGGTCACGAATCGTGTGGCCCAACAGTTCACCTAAAAGATGAACATCATCGCGCAAGCGTGCATCAATATCGGTCATCAGCAAATTCTCCGGCAGTGTGCGGGGATGTTCGTGCTTCAAGAGTCGTTGCAAAGGTTGCTTTTGACAAGACGCGGAGGCGGCAAATGGGGATTAAATGCCTGACCGATCAGTCAGGAATTTTTTAGGCCAATTGCCACCTTTTATTTTGAACTATTCAAAAACCGCTCGGGTCACACCCATTAACCATCACTGCTGGAACGTGTGTTCCAACTCACTCGGCAACGCCTCTGGTGTGATGGATTCGATGTTTATTAGGAGCTTCCCAATGGAGTTGAAGACCATGATGACCCGCACTGTCAAAACCACCTCACCTCGCCTGCGCGGTCTGAAACTGGCTGCCCTGGCAATCGGTACCAGCTTCGTTCTGGCCGGTTGCGCGGGTAACCCACCGACAGAGCAATACGCCGTCACTCAGTCCGCTGTGAATAACGCCGTGAGTGCTGGGGCTACCGAATACGCCCCGGTAGAAATGAAAGCAGCCCAGGACAAGCTCAAAGAAGCTGAGCTGGCCATGCACGACAAGAACTACGAAGACGCCCGTCGCCTGTCAGAACAGGCTGAGTGGGATGCTCGCGTAGCAGAACGCAAAGCGCAGGCTGCTAAAGCCGAGAAAGCTGCACAGGATGCTCAAAAAGCCGTTCAGCAACTGCGTCAAGAAGGCATGCGCGGCCTTAAGTAATCGCCGCCCTTTTTTGACTGCACCTGACGCCCCAGCATTCCTAATTGATAGAAAGGACTAAACATTATGCGCAATAAAGTCATGATTCCTGCCCTGTTGGCCCTGAGCGTTGGTCTGGCCGCGTGCTCGCACCAGCCAAACGTCAACCTGGAAAATGCCAAGACCAACTTCTCGGCCCTGCAAACCAACCCTGAAGCCACCAAGGTTGCAGCGCTGGAAACCAAAGACGCCAGCGAGTGGCTGGACAAGGCTGAAAAGGCCTACCTGAATAAAGAGGACGACGCTAAAGTCGACCAGTTGGCTTACCTGACGAACCAGCGCGTTGAAGTCGCCAAGCAAACCATCGCGTTGCGCACGGCTGAAGACAAACTGAAGAACTCCGGTTCTGACCGTGCACAGGCGCTGCTGGATGCGCGTGACGCCCAGATCAAAGCGCTTCGCGGTATGAATGCCAAGCAAACTGAGCGCGGTACGTTGGTGACCTTTGGTGACGTGCTGTTCCAGTTCGGCAAGTCCAACCTGCAACCCAACTCGCGCAACAACATCAACACGCTGGCCAATTACCTGATCCAGAACCCGGATCGCAAGGTGATTGTTGAGGGTTACACCGACAGCGTCGGTTCGGCTGCTTTCAACCAGACTTTGTCTGAGCGTCGTGCTGAAGCCGTGCGTACGGCACTGGTTAAGGCTGGTGTAGACCCTACCCGCATCGTGGCTCAGGGCTATGGCAAGGAATACCCGGTAGCGAGCAACGCCACCGATTCGGGCCGTGCTCAAAACCGCCGCGTTGAAGTGACCATCTCCAACGACAACCAGCCGGTAGCGCCGCGTTCGTCGATGCAGTAAGCGCTTGATCAAAAACCCCGCCTGAGCAATCAGGCGGGGTTTTTTGTTGTCTGTAGGAACGCGACCCTCACCCCAACCCTCTCCCAGAGGGAGAGGGGGCTGTTCAGCGGTGTTGCGAAGATCTGCTCTGGCCTTAAGTCCTCTCTCCCTCTGGGAGAAAGGGCTGTTTAGCGGGGTTACGAAGATTTGCTCTAGCTTTTAGTCCCCTCTCCCCCTGGGAGAGGGGGCTGCTCAGCGGTGTTGCGAAGATCTGCTCTGGCCTTAAGTCCTCTCTCCCTCTGGGAGAAGGGCTGTTCAGCGGGGTTACGAAGATTTGCTCTAGCTTTTAGTCCCCTCTCCCTCTGGGAGAAGGGCTGTTCAGCGGGGTTACGAAGACTTGCTCTAGCTTTTAGTCCCCTCTCCCCCTGGGAGAGGGTTAGGGTGAGGGGCTTTTGCTCTGTGCAATGCAACGAACCGCCTGTTTCTTGTTATTGACCAACACCCCCGTCAGCCCTTTTTGCTCGGTATCAAACAGCACGATAACCCCGTCAATACATTGCGCCACTTCCTTGGCCGGCGTCAGAGACACTTTGTAGTCTTCACCAGGAATCGTCTTGAGCATGGTGAAGTCGCTCAACAGCAAAGCATCTTCAGGCTTGGCGAAATGCAGGTAGCCGTAATACCAGAGGCAACCGACGGTGCCGATGATGCAGCCTATACCGGTGATGATCAGGGGAATGGCGTTACGCTCTTCACTCATTGCGAACTCTCGGGTTGTATCGCTTTATTGGAATTCAGGGGCGCCGGGTAATTGGGGATTTCCCCCAGCCGACGGACGCCATCGAAATGCTGCGGGTCATCCAGATAGCGCAGCATCACCTGACGCCAGATAGGATCGGCAAACGTCTGCACATGGCCACCGCGGGTCAGTTGCAGCACCTTGGGTGGTGGTGCCGCCTTATACAGTTGCAGACCATTGGAGAGCGGGACGATCGGGTCATCCAGACTGTGGAAGATGAGCATGGGCACACCCGTCACCTGGGGTATTGCATACACCGCGCTGTCAGCATCCGGCACCCACCACGACAACGGCACTTGCAGGGGCCAGGTCAACCACGACGTACTCAAGGCGAACTGCCCTACTTCGCGGTAACTGGCCGGCACGCCATCGAGGATCATCGCTTTAAGACGTTCGCGCTGCTCAGGGTGCTGGCTCAGGTAATGCACGCCCATCGCCCCGCCCAGACTTTGCCCCAACACGATCAGCGGCTGACCTTGCGCTTGAGGCTGTTGCTGCAACCATTTGAAAGCGGCGTCGATGTCCTGATAGACAGCGGGCAACGTGGGCGAGCCTGCAGACAAGCCATAGCCACGATAATCAAACATCAGCACTTGGTAGCCTTGCTCGGGTAACCAGGCGGTGGCGCCCAAGTGATAGGCCAGATTGCCGCCATTGCCATGCAAGTGCAGCACGGTGCCTTTAAGGGGCACACCTTTTTTAGCCGGTAGCCACCAGCCGCTAAGGCGCGTGCCATCAGCGGCCGTCAGCGTCACATCGCGATAGTCCAGACCGGCCGCAATGGGCGTGATCGGCTGGCCAGGCTCAGGATAAAACAGCAGTGAACTGCATCCGCTGAGGGCTAACAGCAGGCAGAGTGCAGCCAGGGTTTTCATCAATTGAATACTCGCGTGAGGATGACATACCCCGTAGCAGCTGCCGCAGGCGGCGTCCGGCGACGGAGTCGTCGTGAATTCAAGCGGCGCGCAGCTTCAGGTTGACCGCAACCTGAGGGTTTACGATCGCTGCGCAATCGGACGCAGCCTTCGGCAGCTGCTACGAAACGAAGCAAGCAAGCAAGCAAGCCTTAAAGAATATTGGAATAGTCCGCCTCGATACGGTCCAGGCTCAGGTGGTTGAGGAAGTTGGAGAAACACATCCAGGCTGAAAGCGCATTCATGTCGCGGAACTGATCCGGTAAATACTTAGGCGCAACCACCAACCCTTCATCGACCAACTGGCGCAAGGTACGCATGTCCTCCAGGGTGGTTTTACCGCAGAACAACAGCGGCACTTGTTCCAGTTTGCCTTTACGCACGGCCAACTGAATGTAGTTGTAAACCATGATGAAACCTTTGAGGTAGGACAGGTCTTTGGTGAATGGCAGGCCATTGGGCACCGATCCACGGAAAACCCGACTCGCATTGCCATAGCTTTGCGCCATTTCGAAGCCTTGCTCGCGGAAGAACTGGTACACCTGCATAAAGTCCGCGCCCTCCTCCACCATATGAATGGCACGCGTGCGATTAGTCAGTTTGCGAAGACGGCTGGGGTACGAGGCGAAGGTGATGACTTCCATAAGGATGGCCAAGCCTTCCTGAGTGACCGTTGACGACGGCGGCCCCTTGGACAGAAAGGTACAGATGGGCTGGTTTTGCCCATTCAATGTGGTGCCCACGTGCACCAGCCCTTCATGCACTTCCAGCGCTCGAACGTCACGCTCGTTGAACATCGCGTCAGTACGAATCTTGATGTAGTCCGCACCCGCCGCAGCGTCCGCAACAATGCCGTCCGATTCAAACACGCGAATGGTTTCTTCGGCCTCGCCAAACACTTTGTTCAATCGGGTTTGCAGCATGTTCACGGCATCTTTGGCGGTCAAGGTTTTGGCTTCGTCCTTAAGCGCACCATGGCCGTCTATGTTGTCCAGGTAATCCGACATCATCAGCCCCAGATCAGCCAGCGTCGGGTCTCCGGCATGGAAGGCGTCAGAGGCGGCGCCATACAGCTCCTGGGAAATCAGCCCGAAGTCTTCAGAGCCTCGCGCTTCGAGCATGCGCACCACCATCCGGTACTCTTTGCACATACGTCGCATAATCTGCCCGACCGGGTTGAACTGCCCCAGTTGGCGGGTGATGTCGCGCTCGATGTTCTGAAATTCGGATTTAACCGCCGCAGAATCGAAGGCCAGTGGCCGCCCCTGGTAATACTCACGCGTGACGGCTGGCATCTCCTTGCCCTTGGCCTTGAGAAAGCCCTGGCGGATGCTGTCATCCCACTTCACCGCATCCAGTACACGGATAGGGGTTTGTGCCAGCACAATACGGTCTGACAATGTGCGTATCGTGCGCTGGTAGTCGTCCACCCGCAGCTCCTTCAATAAATGGCTTACTTGGCCACGCGCTTATAGCGGGCCGCTTCGACAAAGACGTCGGAGTTGGCCGGGTCGTCCAGGTAGGCAAACACTTCGGCTGAGGGGCTTTTGATCACAGTCCCGGCGCCTTCGGCGGTTTCGACCGGGTCGCCACTCAACACTGACTGGCCGATGGCTTGCTTGATTTGATCAAGGTCCAGATCGTAAATCACCAGCTCACCGTTATCGGTCAGTTCAAAACCGCTCAACGTGTAATGACCCCCCAGTTTTGCCGGCAGCATTGCCGAGGCATACCAACGACTGCCGTGGCGAGCGACGATAAACGGATAACGTTCGCGGACTTTGGGCTCACCCTTGGGATACGCAACCGCCTGATAGTGCGTTTTGTCGACGGCACTGATCTCAAGATTACGCGCCTGGCCCCAGGCATCCTTGCTGACCCATTTACCCAACAGCTGCTTTGGCGCCGGCTGAGCAATCAACGGCGCCTGACTAAAGGTCACAAGGCACCCGTTCAACATCAAAAACGACAATGCCATGAGCATTACGCGCCAAACTTTCATGCCTGCTTCCTTCTATAGAGCGGCCAACACCAAGTGCATGTAGCGCGTGAGAATAGCCAGACGGTCGTCATCCGCTTCGAGCTGCGCGCCATCCAGTAGCGCCTGATATTCCATCCGTCCGATAATCGCCGTCAACACTTTGGCATCGTGCTGAGGTTGCGTGGAGCCTAGCACTTCAAATATCTGGCCGGTGCCCTGCAGGAAAATTTGCTGGTGCGAACGAACCAGCGCGGCCAATCGCGGGTTGATTAACGCTGCTTGATGGAAGGCTTGCTCTGCCAATAAATAATCACGGCGGGTGATTAATTGATGCTGGAGGTACTCCGCGACCATCAAGGCGATTTCATCGGCCAACGCCGCGCGTGATTGCGCACTGCCATTGCCCTTGGCGACCAGTTCGCGCAGTTTGCCTTCCGTGCTTTGCCACAGCTTGGCCATAAAGGCAGCGCTACGCTCCACGTATTGAGCGAACGTGTCATTGAGCAGGTCGTCAATGTCTTTGAAGTAGTAAGTCGTGGCCGACAACGGCACCCCGGCTTCAGCGGCGACCGCCCGGTGCCGTACACCACGCACCCCGTCACGCACCACAATCCTCATGGCGGCATCGAGAATCAGCTGGCGCCGCTGCTCACTGCCCTGGCGGCTGGCCTTGCGGCCTTGGTATTGAACACTTTCGGCCACGGCCACCGCGACATCGGCCGCACCTTCTGAAGACCTGACAAGGTTCACGATAAATTCCTTTTAGCGTTAAAAGTAATCCCGCAGATGCCGTCAAACAGGCAATAAAAAGCCGCCTCTAGCGGCGGCTTCTTAATAAAGCAATGTTACGCCTGTGGACGCATGTGCGGGAACAGGATGACGTCACGAATCGAGGGTGAGTTGGTCAGCAGCATGACCAGACGGTCGATACCGATGCCTTCACCGGCGGTCGGTGGCATGCCGTATTCCAGAGCACGCACAAAGTCAGCGTCGTAGTGCATGGCTTCGTCGTCACCGGCGTCCTTGTCCGCAACCTGAGCCATGAAACGCTCAGCCTGATCTTCTGCGTCATTCAACTCGGAGTAAGCGTTGGCAATTTCACGACCGCCAATGAAGAGTTCAAAGCGATCGGTCACGTTCGGGTTCTCGTCGTTACGACGGGCCAGCGGCGACACTTCAAACGGGTACTGAGTAATGAAGTGCGGCTGTTCCAGCTTGTGCTCGACCAGTTCTTCGAAAATCATCACCTGCAGCTTGCCCAGACCTTCAAAGCCCAACACCTTGGCGCCGGCCTTCTTGGCGATGGCGCGAGCCTTGTCGATGTCGTTCAGGTCTTCAGCGGTCAGCTCAGGGTTGTACTTGAGGATCGAGTCGAACACCGACAGACGCACGAACGGTTCGCCGAAGTGGAACACCTTGTCGCCGTACGGCACGTCGGTTGTGCCCAGAACCAGTTGCGCCAATTCGCGGAACAGCTCTTCGGTCAGGTCCATGTTGTCTTCGTAATCGGCGTAAGCCTGATAGAACTCCAACATGGTGAATTCTGGGTTGTGACGCGTCGAAACGCCTTCGTTACGGAAGTTACGGTTGATCTCGAACACTTTTTCGAAACCACCGACAACCAGACGCTTGAGGAACAGTTCCGGCGCAATGCGCAGGTACATGTCCATATCAAGTGCATTGTGATGGGTTTCAAACGGCTTGGCTGCCGCGCCGCCCGGAATGGTTTGCAGCATCGGCGTTTCAACTTCCAGGAAGTCGCGTGCCATCAGGAAGCTGCGGATGTGGGCAATGACTTGCGAGCGCACACGGAAGGTGTGGCGCACGTCTTCGTTAACGATCAGGTCAACGTAACGCTGACGGTAGCGCTGCTCGGTGTCGGTCAGACCGTGGTGCTTGTCCGGCAGCGGACGCAGCGACTTGGTCAGCAGGCGCACGTTAGTCATTTCAACGTACAGGTCGCCTTTACCGGAGCGGGCCAACGTCCCTTCAGCGGCAATGATGTCGCCCAGGTCCCAAGTTTTAACGTCGGCCAGGGTTTCTTCCGGCAGGGTCTTGCGATTGACATAGACCTGAATGCGGCCGGTCATGTCTTGAATCACCATGAACGAGCCACGGTTAAGCATGATGCGACCAGCAACCTTGACCGAGATCGCGGCTTCTGCCAGCTCTTCCTTGGTCGCTTCGGCGTACTGCTTCTGCAAGTCAGCGCAGTAGTTTTCACGGCGGAAGTCATTCGGGAAGGCATTGCCCTTGGCGCGCTGAGCGGCAAGTTTTTCCTTGCGCAGGGCGATCAGGGCGTTTTCTTCCTGTTGCAGGTCTTGCGGATCGAGTTGTTGGTCGCTCATGTCTTTAAAAATTCCGTCACAGTTCTGTTACCCCCGCCTTGCGGCAGGGGGAAGCGGGCTTCTGCGCGCCCTGTGGGCATCGCGTCAGCTGCGCACTTGAAGGGTGTTGCGCGACTTACAGCCCTTGTTTCAGGCTGGCTACCAGGTACTCGTCGATGTCGCCATCGAGGACCTTGTCGCAATCGCTGCGCTCAATGTTGGTACGCAAATCTTTGATGCGCGAGGCGTCGAGAACATAAGAGCGAATCTGATGCCCCCAGCCAATATCACTTTTGGTGTCTTCCAGTGCTTGAGAAGCCGCATTGCGCTTCTGCACTTCTTGCTCATAAAGACGCGCACGCAACATTTTCATGGCGGTGTCTTTGTTTGCATGCTGCGAACGTTCGTTCTGGCAGCTCACCACGGTGTTGGTCGGAACGTGGGTAATACGCACGGCCGAGTCAGTGGTGTTTACGTGCTGACCACCCGCACCGGAGGAACGATAGGTGTCGATCCGCAGGTCAGACGGGTTGATGTCGATTTCGATGTTGTCGTCGATTTCCGGCGAAACAAACACGGCCGAGAACGAGGTGTGACGACGGTTACCCGAGTCGTACGGGCTTTTACGAACCAGACGATGGACGCCAATCTCGGTGCGCAACCAACCAAACGCGTATTCGCCTTTGATATGGACGGTCGCACCTTTGATACCGGCCACTTCACCGGCGGACAATTCCATGATGGTGGCATCGAAGCCGCGCTTGTCGGCCCAGCGCAAATACATCCGCAACAGGATATTGGCCCAGTCTTGCGCTTCGGTGCCACCGGAACCCGCCTGGATGTCCAGGTAAGCGTTGTTGGCATCCATTTCACCACTGAACATGCGGCGAAATTCGAGTTTTTCAAGGGCTTCGCGCAGACGTTCCACCTCAGCGGCAACGTCATCCACAGCGGCCTGATCTTCTTCCTCGGCGGCCATCAGCAACAGGTCTTTGGCGTCGGCCAGACCGGTGTGCATCTCATCGAGGGTTTCAACGATTTGCGCCAGCAGGGAGCGCTCGCGCCCCAGTTCCTGGGCATACGAAGGGTTGTTCCAGACACTCGGATCTTCAAGCTCGCGATTGACTTCGGTCAGACGCTCATGCTTTTGATCGTAGTCAAAGATACCCCCGAATAGTTTCGGAGCGCTCTGACAGGTCCTTGATGCTGTTAAGGATCGGGTTGATTTCCATGACTGGCGGCACTCGTAGGCGATTTTTACAAAGCCGGGGAGTATACCGTAAACGTTGCTTATCAGCAGCCCGCTTGGCGGGGGGATGGCTGTTGATTTGATTGGCGTTCCTCACCGATGCGGTGAAGCTCAGAAGATCGCGAGCATGCTTGAACCTATAGAGGCGTAGTACACGCTGAATCCATAGCATTCGCCGAACGTTGCGAGGCTACGTTCTGCTGCGTGGCAATAGCTTTTTGACGCATTCCGTCAGCAATATCCTCTTCCCAATGCAGGACACTTCCTAGAAGATTGCCCCCGCTCGTGAGTCGCTTGCGCCTTGGCAAAACCGGGGTTTAGTCTGCGCCCTTCGTTGAATCTTCAACGGACGGATGTGGAAGTCCGATAACACGAGCGCATTGACCGCAAGCCTGATGTTATGGCGGTTGTGCGCAGGACACCTTCGGGTGTGCCGGTTTCCGTGGCCGGTCTTCCACACCTGCGTACAGCTGCCACCTGTCCATGTGGAAGTGGATGTGACAGCTCCTTAATTGACCACGGAGTTAGCACATGAAAAAGACACATTCAGACCGAACAAGCAGTAAAACGCTGGAAGCCTCTCAACAACGTATCCTCACAGCCCTTAACGCCTCTTCCCCCCAACTTGATTCAACCCTGCCCAACACACGTCAGCGCGCCTTTGGCCCTGTCGATTCGACGTTACAACCCATGTTCAGCCTGCGTGCAGGAATCAGTGCTCACGACGCCTTGATGCATGTGTCGCTGTTGCTGTTGTGCGCCGAGCAGACCAGTGACGAAATCACTGAATTGGGCAGCGGCGTGGAACGCGGATTGATCTGGTCAATGGTGCACTCGGTCGAAATGGCCCGTGCGGTGGTGGATTCGTTGCTGGACGGGGCGTCGACTGTTTAAAGAGGCTGCTGGGTAGGCGCTGCCAGAGGCTGCGATCTTTTGCTTTTCAAGTTCAATAGACCGCAGCCTTCGGGACTCTGCAATGCTGACGAATGGCGTTGCAGGTGTGTCGTTACTCAAGCCCTACCCGATTACGTCCGTTTTTCTTGGCCAGATACAGCCCTTTGTCCGCAGCCGAAATCAGCTCACGACAACGGCTTCCCTGATGTGGGATCAAGGTCGATAAACCAATGCTGATGGTCAGGTAGCTGCCTTCGATCGGGGAGATATGCTGGATTTTCAACGACTCTACAGACTGACGCAGTTTTTCAGCGACCAACCGAGCGCCGCCTTGAGAGGTGTTGGGCAGTACGATGGCAAACTCCTCCCCGCCATAACGGGCCGGCAGGTCCGAAGGGCGACAACTGGCTTCACGGATCGCAGACGCGACTTTACGCAGCGCCTCATCGCCTTCCAGATGGCCAAACGTGTCGTTAAATGACTTGAAGTAGTCGACATCTATCATCAATAACGACATCTGCGTTTGCTCGCGCATGGCGCGGCGCCACTCCAGCTCCAGGTACTCATCAAAATGCCGACGGTTGGACAGCCCGGTCAGGCCATCGGAGTTCATCAATCGTTGCAGGACCAGATTCGTGTCCAGCAGTTGTTGCTGGCTGACGCGCAGCGCGCGGTAAGCCGCATCACGCTGTAACAGGGTCATGTAAGAGCGCGAGTGATAGCGAATACGCGCCACTAATTCGATGTTGTCGGGCAGTTTTACTAAATAATCGTTGGCTCCAGCCGCAAAGGCCGCACTTTTGATCAGCGGGTCTTCCTTGGTTGAGAGCACGATAATCGGTATGTTCTGCGTGGCCGGGTGGTTGCGGTATTCGCGCACCAGCGTCAGCCCGTCCAGTCCCGGCATGACCAGATCCTGCAAGATAACAGTCGGTTTGATCCTGATGGCTTGTGCAATCGCCTGGTGAGGGTCAGAGCAGAAGTGAAAATCGATATTTTGCTCAAGTGCCAGCCCACGACGCACGGCCTCACCGATCATCGCCTGATCGTCCACCAGCAACACCATCGCGAAATTTTCGTCAGTTTTAACGTCGTCCATCTGTAAATCACTCATGCGCTCACCTGAATTACTACTCTCCAGCCCGTCCTGCCGAGTTTTGTCAGTCATTTGCCAAACACCTCCTGCAGGCGTGACGCAATGGTGCCCAATGGGCGAATTTCTACCGCAGCATCAATGGCAGCCGCTGCTTTGGGCATGCCATACACAGAGCTGCTTTGCTGATCCTGAGCGATCGTGAGGAAACCTTGCTGGCGCATGAGCTTGAGTCCTTGTGCCCCGTCACGTCCCATGCCGGTCAATAACACGCCCACCGCCTCGCCATTCCAATACTGGGCAACGCTTTCAAAAAACACGTCGATCGAGGGTCGATAAATTTCGTTAACCGGCTCTGCGGTGTACGCCAATGTTCCGTTCTTCAATAGCCGGATGTGGTGGTTAGTACCGGCCAGCAGCACAACACCCTGCTGCGGGGTTTCACCATCGCGCGCCAAACGCACAATGAGCCCGCACGAAGAGCCCAACCATTCAGCCATTCCGGCAGCAAACACTTGATCCACATGCTGAACCAGCACGATGGCGGCGTTAAAGTCTTTGGGTAAATCTTTAAGCAGGCTTTCGAGCGCCGCCGGGCCGCCGGCAGACGAGCCGATGGCGACTATCCTTGCGCAAGTGCCAGAGACGCGAGGGGGCGTCGACACCGTTTTGACCCGTTTTTCACTTTGGCCGATCAACCAGCCAATGTTGAGGATTTTACGCAGCAAGGGTGCTGCCGCTTCTTTTGGATTACTCCCACCCAGCACCGGTGTGTCGACCACATCCAGCGCACCATAGCCCATGGCTTCGAAGACTCGATGCACATTCTGTTGCCGGTCAATGGTCACAATCACAATGGCGCATGGGCTTTGCGCCATGATCCGGCGCGTGGCCTCAACCCCGTCCATGACGGGCATGATCAGGTCCATCAAGATCAAATCCGGAATGTCCTCAGCACACAGCCGAACGGCCTCCGCCCCATTACTTGCAACCCAGACGACTTCATGGGCCGGTTCAAAGGCCACCGCCCGACGTAACGCTTCCACGGCCAAGGGCACGTCGTTGACGATAGCGATTCTCATGTCTGGGCTCCTCCAATGAGCTCAACCACTGCATCGAGCAGGGCATCGTCATGGAAACTGGCTTTGGCTAGATAATAGTCGGCGCCTGCGTCAAGGCCTCGCCGACGGTCTTCTTCACGGTCTTTATAAGAAACCACCATGACCGGCATGGATTGCAGACGATTATCACGGCGTAACAACGTGACCAGCTCGATCCCGTCCATACGCGGCATGTCGATGTCCGTAATCAACAGATCAAAGTGTTCGGCGCGCAACGCGTTCCATCCGTCCATGCCGTCCACGGCCACCGCCACGTCATAACCTCGATTGATCAACAGCTTGCGCTGCAACTCGCGTACGGTCAGCGAATCGTCCACCACCAGAATGCGCTTGCGCGTCAACTCCGCAGCCTGTCGATGACGTCGATCAATGCGCTCCAGACGTCCCGTATTGAGCAACTTGTCTACCGAACGCAGCATGTCTTCGACATCCACGATCAGTACCGCAGAGCCATCGTCGAGCAATGCACCGGCCGAAATGTCCTGCACCTTGCCCAGACGATGATCGAGGGGCAATACCACCAGGGTGCGCTCACCGATAAACCGGTCGACCGCCACACCATAGACCGCATCGCGCTCGCGAATCACCACGACCTTGAGGGTTTCGTCATCGCCTTGTGCCGCTGGACGCTGGAGCAATTGACGGGCTGCAACCAGCCCGACATGCCGGCCTTCATACCAGAAGTGTTGACGGCCTTCGAGCTGAACAATGTCATCCGACTGCAGCTCACACATGCGCTCGATATGCGCCAACGGGAAGGCATAGGCTTCATCTGCCACTTCAACCACCAGGCTGCGCACCACCGACAGCGTCAGCGGCACTTCAAGGTGAAAACGGCTGCCCTGCACCGAGGTCTGCTCCAGCACCACGGCGCCCCTGAGCAAGCGCACCATATGCTGGACAGCATCAAGCCCGACACCTCGCCCCGAGACTTCGGTGACGGTGTCGCGCAGGCTAAAACCCGGTAAAAACAGAAAGCTGAGCAATTCTTCTTCGCTCAATTGCGCCACGGTTTCAGCGGTCGACAATTGACGCGCAACGATAGCGCGGCGTAAACGGTCAAGGTCGACGCCCGCCCCGTCGTCACTCAGGTCCAGCACCAACAATCCCGCTTGATGTGAAATACGCAGGCGAATCACACCTTCTGCGGGTTTACCGGCCAACAGGCGCTGCTCAGGTGTTTCGATGCCGTGGTCAGCGGCATTGCGCAGTAGATGGGTTAAAGGCGCT
This sequence comes from Pseudomonas sp. 2024-210, assembly GCF_045062345.1. Taxonomy (NCBI): domain Bacteria; kingdom Pseudomonadati; phylum Pseudomonadota; class Gammaproteobacteria; order Pseudomonadales; family Pseudomonadaceae; genus Pseudomonas; species Pseudomonas sp. 2024-210. Next base: position 242,943 of record NZ_JBJGEJ010000001.1, read on the forward strand.
TCAAGTTTTTCCAGCACATCGCGATCAACCTGGGTTTTTTCGCCTTCTATTTCCAGACGAATTTGCTTGCCCAAGGCACGGCCCAAATCGCGAACCATGCGCTCCTGCCCCACCAGCACATCGGCGAACGGGCGCATACGGCATGCCAAAGCAGTGTCGTAGAGCAATTGCGCACGCTGACCCGCCTGCCAGCTAAATTCGTCCAGCTCGGCGGCCTGCTCACTGAGCAGTTGCTGTGAATCAGCCAGTATGCGCCGCGTTTCAATCAAAGCCTCTTCAGCTTCATGGCTCAGACCCACCACCTTGAGCTGTTCGCTCAGGGTGTCCAGCGCCCGCAGGCTGCTGCTTTGCATGCGCTTGAGGCGCTGCAAATTGACCAGCCAGGTTTTCAGCCGCTGGGTTTCGACCAATGACTTGCTGGATAAATCGAGCAGGCTGTTAAGTCGTTGCGCGGTGACGCGTAGCACGCGCTCACCGCTTTCCGTCAGGCGTTGAGAACGCTGGGCAGGCGCGGGTTCAGGCGGCTGCGCAGGTTCGCCCTCCACCACCGCAGGCGTGTCCGGTGTCGGCGCCAGCAACAGCTGCGACACATCGAACTCGGGTGGCTTAACCCGTGCAGTGATCGCGTTGGGGTCCAGCAGTCGGTTCATCAACGCAACATAGGCCTCAACCTCCTGCGGGCCGGCATTGGCACTGCCGGGAGTGGCAATGCGCATCAAGAGATCAGTGCCCTGCAACAAGGCATCGATATGTTCTGGTTGCAGGTATAAACGGCCTTCCTGGGCGCTGACCAGGCAATCTTCCATGACATGAGAAACGCTGACGCCGGCATCGACACCGACGATACGCGCCGCGCCCTTGAGCGAGTGCGCGGCACGCATGCAGGCTTCCAGTTGATCAGCCTGCGTCGGGTTGCGCTCAAGCGCCAGCAACCCGGCACTGAGCACTTGAGTCTGCGCCTCAGCCTCAAGGCTGAACAATTCCAGCAACGAGGCATCGCGCATTTGCTCGGGGGTCATGTCAGGCTCCGGCTAATGGCGCCAAGCAGTTGCTCTTCATCCAGTAAGCGCAGGCTGCGGGTTTTCCACTGCAACACACCCCGGGTGTATTTTGCGCTGGCATGTTCGCCCGATGCGGAGGCGGTGCTGAGCACGCGCTCTTCAATGTTATGAATGCCATCCACTTCATCCACCGTTAACACCACAGGCCCGCCGTGGGCGGCCAGAATCAGCATCCGCGGCATGACCCGCAACGAGGTGGGACCGGCCAGCGCAGGGTCCAGGCCCAACAGTTCAATCAGCGACAAGCACGGCACCAGCGCACCTCGCACGTTGGCGACGCCCTGCAGGGCACGCGAACGCTGGTGCGGCAGTGAATGAATCGGTTGCATGGGCGCTACTTCGTCCAGACAGCGTGTGGCCAGCCCTAACCACTCTTCGCCCAGGCGAAAGATCATCATTGATCGCGTCGCGACCTTGCGCTCATCGACTCGCGTGGCGTACTGCTCAACGTGCTCTTGCTCAAAAGAATAGCGATCCAGTAAACGCGTTGCGGCAGCTGAATAGACAGAACAGTTACGGCAATGAATATGCTCTGGCAGCACCGGACACGATTTATCGCCATAGATACCGATGCGATTCCAGCAGTCGTCAATGGCCAGCGCGTCGGTGTGGATCAAACTCTGGGCTGATACAGCGCTCATTGTTTACCCTCACTCTGATCAGATCGCCCATGACGCACAGCACGCTCTTGCAGACGCTTGGCCCCGGCAGCATCGCCTCGTGATTCCAATAAGGCGGCAAGATGCATCAAAGCCTCAAAATGCTGCGGTTCCAGATACAACGCCTTGCGGTAAAACGTTTGCGCTAGAGCGGCCTGCCCTTCGACGTCACTGAGCAAGCCAAGCCAATAAAATGCCTGTGCGTGAGGGCCGTGATGTTTCAATAATTGCTCACAGGCCAAGCGCGCCTCTGTGCTTTTGCCTTCATTGGCCAAGGTGGCGATGTGCTCCAGCTGCGTGTTCAGCGCTTGAGCATTCGCCTGCGGGGCTGGTTCAACCGGAGCCGGGGAACGCGAGACAAATGGCCGAGGGACCACAGCAGCCAAAGGGCGCGCGTGACGCACAGCGGGTTTGGGCTCGGCCGTCATGGGATACGGTGCAGGCTCAGGTTCCAGGTTGTGAGAAAAAGCAAACGACTGTGGCGCGCCAATTGAACGCATCCCGAGTCGCCCCAACAAACTGCCTTCTGCCGGACCAATAAATAAAACGCCATCATCTCGGGTCAGTCGCTTGAGCACGTCCAATGCCTGCTGCTGGGTCTTGAGGTCAAAATAAATCAGCAGGTTGCGGCAGAACACGAAGTCATACGGGACATGACTGCCCAAAATCGCCGGATCCAGCAGGTTACCCACGTTAAAACTGACTTGATCAGACACGCGGTCAGACACGAGGTAACTGTCTTCGTCAGCGCTGAAATGGCGCTCGCGAAAATCAGTCAGCTGGCCTCGAAATGAATTTTTGCCGTACCGCGCACGCTGCGCTTTTTGCACAGAGTGAGGGCTGACATCCAGCGCCTGAACACTGAACTGGTGGGCCGATAAACCGGCATCAAACAACGCCATGGCAATCGAGTACGGCTCTTCGCCCGTCGAACACGGCAAACTCAAAATACGCAGGGTGCGTTGGCTACCCATTTTTGCCAGACGTTTTGTGGCCAGTCGACCCAGTGTGGCAAAGGATTCCGGGTAACGAAAAAACCAGGTTTCAGGCACGATCACGGATTCAATCAGTGCCTGCTGCTCGTCTTCAGAACTGATCAAATGCTGCCAGTACAGGTCGTTATCGGCGACTTTCAGCGCGGTGCACCGTTGGCGCACCGCGCGCTCGATAATGGCCGGACCAACGGAGGCTACGTCCAGACCGATACGCCTTTTGAGGTAATCGAAAAATCGTTGATCGCTGCTCATGCGCTCACCTGCGCGCCGACATCATCGGGGCCGCGGGTAAACAACAAGGCAGACTCGGCCGGACTCAGCAAGTCATCGACACTGAGCCATTGCATCAGGCCATGCTGATCTTTGCGCACAGGGCCTAGATAGGGCGCGTCATGGTTATCCACGCCATGCGGTTGAAACTCCGCCGGATCACAGCGCAACGTATCGCTGGCCTGTTCGAGCATAAGCCCGAGCACCTGCCCCCGATGATTGACCAGTACCAGCCGCGTGCTGGTTCGGGCCACCGAGTGCTGACCGAAGGTCATGGCACTGATATCAATCACCGGCACCATCTGCCCACGGTGCGAAAAAACCCCGGCGACCCAAACTGGCGTGTGAGCAAGTGGCTTGAGTGGCAAACGCGGCAGCACTTCCACCACCTCAGTGGCCGGTAGGGCAAAACGTTCGTCGCCGATGTAAAACACCAGAAAGAGACGTTTTTTTAACGCTGCCCCCGCTGCGCGTTTAGCAAGAGGTTCGCTCATCAGACTTTAAATCGCGAAACGCCACTGCGCAGTCCCACCGCGACCTGACTGAGTTCGTCGATCGCAAAGCTGGCCTGACGCAAGGAATCGACGGTCTGGCTGCTGGCATCCCCTAATTGCACCAACGCAAGATTGATCTGTTCAGCGCCAGTTGCCTGGGCCTGCATGCCTTCATTGACCATCAACACGCGCGGCGCCAAGGCCTGAACCTGGTGGATGATTTGCGATAATTGCTCGCCGACTTGTGTTACTTCGTACATGCCACGGCGTACTTCTTCAGAAAACTTGTCCATGCCCATGACCCCCGCAGACACGGCGGACTGGATTTCACGCACCATTTGTTCAATGTCGTACGTTGCCACGGCGGTCTGATCGGCCAAGCGTCGAACTTCGGTCGCAACTACGGCGAAGCCACGACCGTATTCGCCGGCTTTTTCCGCTTCGATGGCAGCGTTAAGCGACAGCAGGTTGGTCTGATCCGCTACTTTGACGATGGTCACCACCACCTGATTAATGTTACCGGCCTTCTCATTGAGAATCGCCAGCTTGGCGTTGACCAGATCAGCAGCCCCCATGACCGAATGCATGGTTTCTTCCATACGGGCCAGACCTTGTTGCCCGGAGCCCGCCAAAATTGAAGCCTGATCGGCGGCTGAGGTGACTTCGGTCATGGTGCGTACCAGGTCGCGGGACGTGGCGGCAATTTCCCGTGAGGTGGCGCCAATTTCAGTGGTGGTGGCGGCCGTTTCGGTCGCGGTGGCTTGTTGCTGCTTGGAGGTGGCCGCGATTTCGGTGACTGACGTCGTGACCTGTACCGAGGAGCGCTGGGCTTGCGACACCAAGGCAGTCAGCTCGGTCATCATGTCATTGAAGCCGGTTTCAACGGCGCCGAATTCGTCTTTACGCTCCAGGTTCAAACGCGAGCTCAGATCACCGGAGCGCATGACTTCAAGAATCGACACGATGCGTTTCATGGGCGACATGATGGCTTGCAGCAACAGGAAGCCGCACAACGCTGCCGCCAGTACAGCGATTGCCAACGAAATCAGCATGCTGACTTTGGCGGCAGTCACCGCTTGAGCGATGTTTTCAGTCGCGGCGGTGGCCAATGTCCGATTGCTGTCAATCAGCGTGTTGAGCTGTTTGCGTCCACTCGCCCATATCGGTGCCAACTGTTCGCTGACAAGGGCCTCTGCCTGGGCGAACTCCTTGTTTTCATACAACTGGAGTACTTGGGCCAAGGTTTTGCCATACACCTGATGAAGCCGCTCAAATTCATCGAATTCGGCCCGATCCTGATTATCAAAGATGGTGCCTCGATAGTTTTCCAACTCACGATTCAAACGTTCTTCATAACTGGCGTAAAGCTTTCGATCTTCATTGGTCAGATCACGCTGAGTGGACGAGCCGACCAATTGCAGGGTGAGGACAAAACTGTCCACCCAGGCACTGCGAACCATCGAACTGTAGTAGACCCCGGGGATTGAATCAGCGCGTACCGTTTCTTCGCTGGTCTGGATTGATAACAAGCGTGAGTAAGACGCCACAACCATCAACAACATGATGGCAATGATCACCGCAAAGCTTGCCAAAATGCGTTGGCGCAACGTCCAGTTCTTCACAGTCAATCCTCGGGGGCCATTCAAATGATGGGGAGTATAGCCGAGGGTACTCTATGATTCGCATGAACTCTGAGACCAATCTCACAGCGTTTGGCAAAAAAACCTACATGTAATTTCCTACTCGTACACGCTGACGAGAAACGAAGGCTGCAATCGAGCGCGCAGCCACTCAACGTGAGGAGTTGCCTTTGCCTTTGCTGTAGCCACGCGATTTTTGGGTCGACGCGAATGCCCCTCACAGGAGGCTGAACGTAGGTGCTGTTATGGGGGTGGCGAGGCAGGACGCCGAGCCAGCCGCGATCGGGCCAAGGATGGCCCGTCGCGGCGGGCCCCCATAACAGTGCCTTCGTTCTGGCACCGGGCGAGCCTAGGCGAGCTCGGCCGTATGGTAGGGCAAGGACTTTTTGGGTACTTTTGGGATGGTCCGACACTCGGCTGTTTGACAAAAGTACCTCGCCGTAAGGGCGAAACCCTAGAAAGGTTCAATACATCAAATGGATATGTACGCTGGCCAATTTAAAGCTTTGAGTACATATCCATTATTCGCGTCTAGCTGAAGTAATGGTTACGCCCTTACGGCGTGTCACTTTGCAAAAGCAGCAAAGTAACCAAAGTGCTTCCGCCCCCGCGTACGGCCCTCGCTTCGCTCAGGTGTCCCTCACTCCGGTCCCGCTCCGTGGGCACGCTGCGACGGGCCATCCATGGCCCGATCGCAGCTCTCCCGGCATCCATGCCGGTCGACCCACTCCGCGAAACCTCCACTCGGCCTCCCGAAGGGGCGGCAGATCAAGATCAAAACCAGATCAAAAGCCAGATCAAAAGCCAGATCAAAAGCCAGATCAAAAGCAGATCAAAAGCTCGCTTGCGCTCTTGTAGATGCTGACGAGGAACGAAGGCTGCAATCGAAGGCGAGGCCGTCGTAAACCCATGCCATGTGATGTATCCGACACCTCACATGGGAGGGTTTTACGCTTGTTTCGCAACCGATCGCAGCCTCGATCCTCTTCAGCGACTACAGGTACTGCCTTAAGCGGCGGCAGATTGTCTGACCTCTTTCTCAAGCTCGACCTGCAAATCCGGGTCGAGCTTTAAGTGCGCCGCCAACTCGTCCAGATAGTCACGCTCTTGAGGGTGTTCGTCATCGACGACCAGCACACTGGCAAGGTACATTTCGGCCGCCATGCCCGGGGTTGCCGCATAGGCTGCCACGCTTGCGGCATCCAGTGGCGATTTCAACTCCTGCTCCAACCACTGTTTGATGGCGCGGTCGCCGGTCTGTTTGTTCAGCTCACCTACAATCAACTGATACTCTCGTTCATCGACTTGGCCATCCGCCTTGGCGGCCGCAATCATGGCTTTGAGAATGGCCAACGTGTGCTCTTCAACTTCTTGCGGTGCTACCAGGCGCTCAAGGGTTTGCGGCTCGGCCTGAGGGGCCGCAGCCTGGTTGGCTTGCCAATTGGTATAGGCCTTGTAGGCCAGCGAGCCCAAGGCCGCCAACCCGCCATAGGTCAATGCCTGACCACTCCCGCCCTTGCGACCCAGCAACATGCCCAGAACGCTGGCAACCATCGCGCCGCCCCCGGCGCCTGAGAGTAGACCGCCTAATCCTCCAGCGCCTGCTGAACGGCCAGCACCACCCGCTCCGCCCAGCAAATCGCCTAAACCACCCAGCCCCCCCAGGCCTCCTGTACCCGCAGAACCTGCCGCGCTGCCTTGAGCGCCGGTCTTGTCCTGCATCATTTGCTGACCGGACTTGAGTAGCTGTTCGAGCAATCCAATGGTGTTCATGAGGAACCTCTTGCTTGAGGGGGTGAAGGGAAACAGCACGTGTTTAATCTCGCAAATCAGACTCATGAATCGGCTGATCGCGATGGGTCGCACGCTGATACTGGGCCGGCCAAATGGCCTGTCGTCCCCCAAGGTCATCATCTGCGTGCAAAGGCCAATACGGGTCACGTAGCAGTTCACGCGCCAGCAAAATCAAATCAGCCTGACCGGTACGCAGAATATGCTCGGCCTGTGCAGGTTCGGTGATCATGCCGACTGTGCCCGTCGCAATGCCTGATTCTTTGCGCACACGTTCGGCAAATCGGGTCTGATAGCCAGGCCCGACAGGAATCTCGGCATTGGCCGCGGTACCGCCCGAAGAGACATCGATCAGGTCAACACCCAGGCCTTTGAGGCGGCGCGCCAGCTCGACGGTTTCATCAGGGTTCCAGCCGTCCTCGACCCAGTCGGTTGCCGAAACCCGCACGAACACGGGCAGTTCTTCGGGCCACACTTCACGCACAGCTTCAGTAACTTGCAGCACTAAACGAATGCGGTTTTCAAAGGAACCGCCGTATTGATCGCGCCGTTGATTGCTCAATGGCGACAAGAATTGGTGCAGCAGATAACCGTGAGCCGCGTGCACTTCAACCACTGAAAATCCGGCCGCAAGCGCTCGCTTGGCAGCGTCGGCAAAGGCCTGAACGAGATCATTGATCTGCGATTCATCCAACTGAGTGGGCACCGTGTGGCGAGGATCGAAAGCAATAGGGGAAGGGCCTACAGGCACCCATCCGCCCTCCTCCGTCTTGACGCTGCCATGCTTGCCCAGCCAGGGACGATAAGTGCTGGCCTTGCGCCCGGCATGGGCGAGCTGAATACCCGCCACGGCACCTTGAGCCCGGATAAACCGGGTGATGCGCTGCAACGGTTCGATTTGACCGTCATGCCACAACCCAAGGTCTTGGGCAGTGATGCGCCCGTCTGGGGTGACAGCGGTCGCTTCGGTAAAAATCAGGCCCGCCCCGCCCACGGCACGGCTGCCGAGGTGAACCAGATGCCAGTCATTGGCCAGCCCATCTACGCTGGAATACTGGCACATGGGTGAAACGGCAATACGGTTAATGAGGGTCAGTTGGCGCAGGGTATAGGGTTCGAGCAGCAGACTCATGGGTCACCTCTCATTGCAGTGGGCAGGCTCCAGGCATCAAGCATTACCTAGAAGCCTAGTCGACAACGCTGAAAGAGGTGGGGTTCAAATTAAGAGAGATGCCGGGCAGGTTCCCCAAGGCGAGGAGTAACAGTTAGTCCCCCCCTGGGCACCGACCTGTAGTTACCGGCTTGATCCTCACAACTCAACCAGCTGCTGGTGCGGGGAGCTTTTAGCTTATAGATTGCAGCTTTTAAACAATCCCCCTGCCGCCACCGAATTAGTGAAACCAACACTGAGGCCCATCACAGGAGGCTGAACGCAGGTGCTGTTATGGGGGTGGCGAGGCAGGACGCCGAGCCAGCCTAGGCGAGCTCGGCCGTATGGTAGGGCAAGGACTTTTTGCTTACTTTTGTGGTGGTCCGACACTCGGCTGTTTGACAAAAGTGAGCCGCCGTAAGGGCGGAACCCGTAGACAGGTTTAATACATCAAATGGATATGTACGCTGGCCAATTAAAAGCTTCGAGTACATATCCATTATTGGCGTCTAGCTGAAGTAATGGTTACGCCCTTACGGCGTGTCACTTTGCAAAAGCAGCAAAGTAACCAAAATGCTTCCGCCCCCGCGTACGGCCCTCGCTTCGCTCAGGTTCCCTCACTCCGGTCCCGCTCCGTGGGCACGCCGTGACGGGCCATCCATGGCCCAACACGGCTCTCCCGGCATCCATGCCGGTCGACCCACTCCGCGAAACCTCCACTCGGCCTCCCGAAGGGGCGGCAGATCAAGATCAAAAGCCAGATCACAAGCAGATCACAAGCAGATCACAAGCAGATCACAAGCAGATCACAAGCAGATCACAAGCAGATCACAAGCAGATCACAAGCTAGATCAAAAACTCGCTGCCGGTCATGCTTGCGTCGCTGACGAAGGCTGCGATCGAGCGCAAAGCGAATGCATAAACAGACACACTTCGGCGCGTCAGGTGTTACGGCGGCCTTGCCGACGATCACAGCCGTCGTTCTTCGTCTGCAACTCTCGGTTCGCCAAAGCGGTTTAGTCAGCGGGGTTTGATGTGGGCAATCATCAGTTGCACGGTTTCGTTGCCGCGAAACTCGTTGAGATCGAGCTTGTACGCCAGTTCAACCCAGCGGATGGTCGGGTTGGGCCACACTTCACGGTCAATACCGAAGGCGATACCGTCCAGCTTTACGCTGCCACATTCTGTTTTGAGAACGACTTTCAAGTGCCGCTCTCCCACGATGCGTTGTTCCACAAGCTGGAACACCCCGTGAAACAGCGGCTCTGGAAAGTGCTGCCCCCACGGTCCGGCATTACGCAGGGCACGCGCCAGCTCAAGGTGGAATTCTTCGACGGCCAGGCTGCCATCTGAAAGCAAGCGGCCCGTGAGGTCTTCCTGGCTCAGCTGGCGGCGCACCTCTTCGTCGAAGGCCTGGGAGAAAACCTCAAAGTTCGCCGCTGGCAAGGTCAACCCCGCCGCCATGGCATGGCCACCATATTTGGCGATCAAGTCAGGATGTTGTGCTGCGACCACGCTCAACGCATCACGGATGTGAAACCCCGGCACCGAACGCCCCGAGCCTTTGAGCAAACCGTCTCCGGCATCGGCAAACGCAAATGTCGGACGGAAATAGCGCTCTTTAAGGCGCGAAGCCAGAATACCGATCACCCCTTGGTGCCATTCGGGATCAAACAGGCACAAACCAAATGGCAGGCTGTCGACCGGCAGCTCCTTGAGCTGGGCCAGCGCTTCACGCTGCATGCCTTGCTCGATGGACTTGCGATCCTGGTTCATTTCATCCAGTTGCACGGCCATGGCCCGCGCGGCATTAGCGTCATCCGTGAGCAGGCATTCAATGCCTAAACTCATGTCATCCAGCCGACCAGCGGCATTGAGCCGAGGGCCAAGGATAAAGCCAAGGTCTGTGGAGGTGATGCGCGAATGATCGCGCTTGGCGACTTCCAGAATGGCCTTTAACCCCGGTCGCGCACGCCCGGCGCGAATCCGCTCAAGCCCTTGATGCACCAGAATTCGGTTGTTGGCGTCCAGCGGCACCACGTCGGCCACGCTGCCCAAAGCGACCAGATCAAGCAACTCGGCAATGTTGGGAGCCTTGCTGTTTTGATACCAACCCAGGCTGTTCAAACGTGCACGCAAGGCAATCAGGACATAGAAAATCACCCCGACCCCGGCCAGCGCCTTGCTCGCAAACTCGCAACCCGGCTGGTTGGGATTGACGATGGCATCCGCCGCCGGCAATTCATTACCCGGCAAGTGGTGGTCGGTGACCAAGACACTCAGACCGGCTTTTTTCGCCGCCGCCACACCTTCGACACTGGAAATGCCGTTGTCCACCGTGATCAATAACTGCGGCTTGCGAGTCAGCGCCACTTCAACGATTTCTGGCGTTAAGCCATAACCGTATTCAAACCGGTTCGGCACCAGATAATCGACATGGGCTGCGCCCAGCAAGCGCAAGCCAAGCATGCCAACCGTACTGGCCGTAGCACCATCGGCGTCGAAGTCGCCCACGATAAGAATCCGCTGGCGCTGCTCGAGTGCCACCACCAGCAAGTCCACCGCAGCGTCGATACCCTTGAGCTGCTGGTACGGGATCAACCGCGCCAGGCTCTTGTCCAGCTCAGCTTGCGACTGCACCCCCCGTGCCGCGTACAGGCGCGTCAATAAAGTCGGCATTTCGCCTAAAAAAGGCAGGGTTTCAGGCAGTGGACGGGGTTCGATACGCATAAGCGGGTGACGTTACTCGTTGATGTAATAAAAGGGGGGTTGCTTAACCGCGGTCGCCTTGCAGCCATTGCAATTGCACTTCGTGCTGACCACGATCATCGGTCACGAAAATCGTGCCTTCACTGATCATCACGTCCCACTTGATAACACGGGGCATATCTTTGGCCAGCACCTCAAGAATCTCTTGCGGCACGGCAGCGATGTTGACGTTTTTCAGGTTTTTGATGGCAGGAATGACCTTGCCTTCCCAGACACGCAAGCTGCCATAGGCCAGCAGGCTAGTGCGTTCAGTGCGACGCGAACACCAGGTCAGGCGGTCGGCATCGGGCTGGCCGACTTCGATCCAGTGAAGAACCCGGTCATCCAGACTTTTTTCCCAGAGTGCTGGTTCGTCTACATCCGAGAGACCACGGCCAAAAGACAGCTGTTCGTTGTACCACAGGGCATAGGCCAGAAGGCGCACGGTCATGCGCTCTTCCGTTTCCGAAGGGTGACGGGCAATGGTCTGCTTTACGCTTTCATACACATTACGGTCGAGATCGGTGAGATTGAGTTCAAACTTGTAGGTCGTGGACGGCTGGGCCATGAACGGGCTTCTTGATACAGAGAAAGGCGGCAAGTCTAACCGATACGCTGCCCTGCGCCGAACATATCCTGTGAAAGGCGGCGCACAGTGCCAACCAGACCCTCAGCAGGATTTGTACGGTGACCTATGTTAAAACTCTGTACTCGCCTCCACGGACAAGGATCCCTAATGTCAATCGCCACCCACCCGCTTTCAGGCGTCAAAGTCATTGAACTGGGCACTCTGATTGCAGGACCTTTTGCGTCGCGGATCTGCGCTGAGTTCGGTGCTCAGGTGATTAAGGTTGAATCCCCGGATGGAGGCGACCCGCTGCGCAAATGGCGCAAATTGTATGAGGGCACCTCTCTCTGGTGGTTTGTTCAGGCCCGCAACAAAAAGTCCCTGACCCTGAATCTCAAACACCCCGAGGGCCTGAGTATTCTCAAAGCCTTGCTGGCAGACGCCGACATTCTGATCGAAAACTTTCGCCCCGGGGTACTGGAGAAACTCGGCCTGGGTTGGGACGTGCTGCATGCTTTAAACCCAAAACTGGTGATGGTGCGGCTTTCCGGTTTCGGCCAGACCGGCCCGATGAAAGATCAACCGGGCTTTGGCGCCGTAGGCGAGTCAATGGGCGGATTGCGCTACATCACCGGGTTTGAAGATCGGCCACCCGTGCGTACAGGTATCTCTATCGGCGATTCGATTGCGGCGCTGTGGGGAGTGATTGGCGCGCTGATGGCCTTGCGTCATCGTGAGGTCAATGGCGGACAAGGCCAGGTGGTAGACGTGGCGCTGTATGAAGCCATTTTTGCCATGATGGAAAGCATGGTGCCTGAGTTCGACGTGTTCGGATTTATCCGGGAACGCACCGGCAACATCATGCCGGGAATCACTCCCTCCTCGATTCATACGAGCCAGGATGGAAAACACGTCCAGATTGGTGCCAATGGCGACGCCATCTTCAAGCGTTTCATGCTCATCATCGGACGTGAGGATCTGGCCAATGACCCTCAGTTAATCAGCAATGATGGTCGCGACGAGCGCCGTGACGAACTTTACGGAGTCATTGATCGCTGGGTAGCCAGCCAGTCGCTGGAGCGCGTACTTGAGCAATTGAATGCAGCCCAAGTACCTGCCAGCCGGATCTTTTCAGCCGAAGATATGTTCAGTGACCCGCAGTTTTTAGCCCGGGAAATGTTTTTACAGGCCAAATTACCTGACGGCAAAGCGTTCAAAATGCCCGGCATCGTACCAAAGCTGTCCGACACCCCTGGCTCTGCAGAATGGGTTGGCCCCGAGTTGGGCGCTCATAATCACGAAGTCCTGAGCAGTTTAGGCTATGACCCCTGCGCCATCGCTCACCTGAAGCTCACAGGCGCTATTTAAGCAGCATGTTGATTGGCTTGAAGGAAACAGCAAATGGCTAAGACCTGGAATCGGCCTGGCCTGTGGGCGGGGCTTATCATGCCGGCACTGCTTATCTGCGCGCCCGAAAGTCGGGGCACAGAGAAACTCATCTGGCTACTGCGCGACCTTGCGCCCCTCACGGTGTTTGATGGGCCGAAAAAAGGGCAAGGCTTGATTGATCAGCTGATGCCTGTGCTGATCGCCAGCATGCCGAACTATCAACACGTTATTTTGCGGGTGAACAAGGCACGTGCCATTCAGATGCTCAAAGAACAACCGTTGGCCTGCGACCCCACGTTGATATGGAGCGCGGCTCGCGCCCAATCGATAACGTACTCCACCCCCATTATCGGTCTGCACAGCAACGGCCTCGCCATCCGGCGCGAGCAACGGCCACTGCTGGAGCCTTTTGTCCACGACCACCAATTAGACCTGCTGGCCATGCTCAATGCCAAGACAGTAAAACTGGGGGTGATCGCCCAGCGCAGTTATGGCGAATGGATCGATGAGCAAGTGTCACATGGCCCGTTGCAGCAACTCTTTGTCCATTACGGCAGCGATCCACTGGGTAGTTTGTTGCAGATGCAAAGCGCCGGACGGGTGCAGGCCGTTCTGGGGTACTGGCCGGAAATCCTGTCAAAAGCCAGTCAAGTCGGACTGCCAAAGGATGCGCTGATTTTTTATCCGATACACGGCGCTCCGACCTTTCAAATGGTCTACATCGGTTGCTCGGACACTGCGCAGGGCCGCGAAGCCATTCAAACGATTAACGCCGTATTGGCCAATTTGGGTGATAACGTCCTGAACACCTCAACAGCGCAATGGTCTGCCCCGGGTCAAACCGAGGAATATCAGGAACCGGGCCACGTCGTGACAGACCCGTCCATAGAGCATTGACAAAAAAAGCGCAAAAAAAGCCCCGAGCAGTGGGGAGACAACTCGGGGCTTAACAGGGTCTGATGACCTGCTCAACAGGCTTCAAGCATCGGAGCAATATGCATGATCCTGTTGATGCAAAATCTGACAAGCCGTCGTCATTAAAGGTTCCCGGTGATACCTAAACAATTTGTACCCTCAGCCTCCTCCGCTATGCCTGACTGATTGTACGAGGCCAACAAGCGTCCCAAGTGACTGACGGTCACGGGTTTGGACAAACAGCCCAATACCCTGAGTCCTTCCTCGCGCGCCGTATTAACCGCACGCTCCATAACTTCAGGCGCGGCACAGCTAAGAATAATCAAAGCGCGCGCCTCATGATTGATGGCCATTTCGCGAATCAACTCCAAGCCGCTGGCCCCGTCCAGATAGAGATCACAGATAGCCACGTCAATGATCCCGCGCTTGGCAATAGAACCACGGGCAGACTCGATGTCTTCAGCAGCCAGCACATCAAAAATATGAAAGGCATTCAACATTTGGTGCAGCACCATCAGTTGAAAAGGGTTGTCTTCCAGTATCAACACTTTAAGAGAACGCATCACGGGCCTTTGGAACATAACGCGTACTTGGCGCGGGAAAATGACTCTAGAGAGGTTGAACGAAAACCTACATAGGATAATTCCTAAATTTCGGTAGGACTTTTCAACAATAAGATAAGAAGAGCTATTGATCCCACGCTTTATGCCCCGAAATATCGAACCACCCTCCCACGGCACCTTCTAATTGGCCAGAGTCCGAATAAACAGGGACGATCCAGCGGTATATATCCACACTGTGTTTTTTGAATGTTATGCGACGCTTTTCGTACAGCGGTTTTCGACTCTCAAGCACTTGCATTACTTCGGTGTGAAAATGCTCGCCCACTTCGGCGCTGAACATGTCCACTTCGGTAATCCGTTGCCCACTCATGAGTTCATCGCGGGTCGCAAAACACTCACCGTAGGCACGATTACAAGCAATGATTTCGCCCTTCAGCCCTCTTATAACAATCGGATTGGGCACGGCATCGAAATACCGTTGTTGTGACGCCTGACGTTCTTGCACACGATGAAAGGCCAAACGGATGAATCGCAGCTGCTTGATAAGATGCCAATACCAAAAAGCACAGATGACGCCTGACGTGATCCCCGCAGCCGACAGCCAAACCACCCAGGGTGATGCCCCATCATGGGTCACAATGACCGGCGCAATACCAACCCCACCTAGCCACTTGACGCGCAAAGCACGTACTTCAGCCATAGGCAAAGCTTCAAGCCCCTTGTTGAGTATGTCGCGCAACTCCGGGTGCCGGACCGAGACAGCAAAATTGTCAGCGGACCATCGCCCCTCAACACTTCGGCCTACTTTCAGGCGCCCGGGCGGATAAAGATAAGCCTGTGTTTCATTCTGAATCGTGGCGACAGCGTCGCCCCGCTCAACCAGATGGCGAGCCTGGGCATAGTTTTCAACCAGCTTTAATTTTATTTGCGGGTGCTCCTCACGGATCATCGGCACTAACGCATGACGCGCTGGCAGCACCAGTACCTGACCTGCTAATTGAGACAAGGAACCCAGTCGGGAGTCATTGATGCGCACCACAAAGACCCAAGGCGCACCGCCAAAAGAGTACGTAAAGTTCAAGAAGGCTTTGCGCTCAACACTCTCGGTCAACGTCGTGTTCATATGCGCCTGGCCGCTTTGAAGCAGCTCCAGGGTTTGTGCTGTAGAAAAACTCTCACGGTGCACAAACGCCAGACCGGTCATGCGCGAGATGCGAGAGAGAATGTCCTGACTCAAACCCACCCAGCGCTCATCCCCGGTTTTGAACGTATACAGCGGGTATTGCTGAGAAGCGACGGTGACCACCGGGTTTTGTTTGATCCAGTCACGCTCTCTGGATGACAGTTTGATCTGCTTCTGACCAATGCCCCCACCCAGTCCGGTGGTCCAGCGCGCGTGGATCACTTGCGTCAAGCCGGTATCCAGGCTACTCAAGACACCATCAATCAGACTGAGCAATTGCACATCTTCACGTCGGGTAGCAAAGGCAAAGCCCGATGCGGGCAGATTACTCTCTCCTAAAATGCGTAACCCCGAGTTTGGCCTTAAGGTTTTGAAAGACCGTACGACCACCTCATTACCGATAAATGCATCAACTTCACCTTCTGCCAAGGCTTCCAGCGCACTGTTTATATCGGGCATGAGGATAATCTGGCTTTTAGGGTAAAACGCATGGGCAACCAGACTGTCGACCTGGCCCTGCAGAAACCCTATTTTTTTAAGGTCCCGGTTATCCGTGCCACTCTCGTCACTTCCTCGCCCCACAACGACAGACCGATCGGCCATATAGTCCGCTGAGAAAATCAGCCCTTCGAGTCCGCGCTCGTAGCCACTGGCACTGGTTAACAGATCGATCTTGCCCGAGAGCAAAGCAGCAACAGCCTGCTCACGCTTGCTGAAGCCAGACACACTCACTGTGACCCCGAGCGTATCTCGAATGAGGCCTAAATAGTCGGCACTGATGCCCTGATAGCGATTGCGCTCACCGGTAATGTCCAGCGGCGCATAGTCACCCGCGTAGACACCCACGCGCAGAGGGCCCCGTTGCTCCAGCCATTGCTGTTGGTCGCGACTAAAGGTCAAGGATTTGGGGGAAATAAAGCTTTGTGGCAAGTGCAGAGGCAATGCTTGCGCAGCATGGGCAACGGCGCCAAGCGATGCCAGCGTGATGAATAACACGCTCAGAAACCATTCCTTCAGCTCGCGACAAGATCGTGACATGACAGCCTCCTTGACCGACAAATCGCCAGCATTTAGAGGCGAAAACGGGGCAAGTTTGCCATGCACATACAAAAAAGCCCGTCAGATGACGGGCTTCACATTACGTAGGAGAAGTGCCTTTAAAGCGCTTTGCCTCGATTGCCATGCTGGCTGACAAAGGCTTGTACGGCTTTCAAGTCATTGTCCAAAACGGTGTAACGCTCTTCTCGATCAAACAGATCAGAAAGATGTGCGGGCAGTTTAAGCGCCTTTCCTACACCCGCCTTCTCGACCGCTTCCGGAAACTTGACCGGGTGCGCCGTTCCCAGAATCACCATCGGTATATCCAGGCTGCGACGGCACTCGCGTGCCGCTTTGACACCGATCGCGGTATGCGGGTCCAGCACTTCGCCGGTTTCAGCAAACACCTGAGCAATCGTTTCACAGGTTTGCTCGTCATCAACGGCCAGCGAGTCGAACAACCGACGGGCTTCAGTCCAACGGTCGTCTTCAACGCTGAAGTTGCCGGTTTTCTTGAAGGTTTCCATCAGGCCCGCGACGGCCGTGCCATTGCGGCCGTGAAGATCGAACAACAAGCGCTCGAAGTTCGAGGACACCATGATGTCCATCGACGGCGACAGTGTGGCATGCAAGGTCTCTTTGGCGTACTGATTGCCGCTCATGAAACGGTGCAGGATGTCATTACGGTTGGTGGCCACGATCAACTGATTGATCGGCAAGCCCATATTGCGCGCCAGATAGCCCGCAAAAATATCGCCAAAGTTACCCGTCGGCACGGAGAACGATACCGGACGATGTGGCCCACCCAGCTGCAGGGCAGCGTGGAAGTAATAAACGATCTGCGCCATGATGCGCGCCCAGTTGATCGAGTTGACCGCCACCAGACGCGTTCCTTTGAGGAAACCCTGATCGGCAAAACTGGCCTTGACCATTTCCTGACAGTCATCGAAGTTGCCTTCAATGGCAATGTTATGGATGTTTTCGCCGAACAACGTGGTCATTTGCCGACGCTGCACTTCCGACACCCGGTTATTGGGGTGCAGGATGAAAATATCGACGTTTTCGCAGTGCTTGCAACCTTCAATCGCTGCAGAGCCAGTATCACCGGAAGTAGCACCGACAATCACAACGCGCTCGCCACGCTTCTCCAGCACGTAGTCGAGCAAACGACCGAGCAGTTGCAAGGCAAAATCCTTGAATGCCAAGGTAGGCCCGTGAAACAGCTCCAGTACCCATTCATTGCCATTCAACTGGCGCAAGGGTGCAACGGCTGCGTGGGAGAAAACACCGTAGGTTTCTTCCAGGATTTTTTTAAAATCTGCGTCAGGAATGCTGCCGGTCACAAACGGGCGCATGACCCGGAACGCCAGTTCGTGATACGGCAAGCCAGCCCAGGAGGCGATTTCTTCCTGAGTAAAGCGCGGCAGGTTTTCCGGCACATACAAACCGCCATCGGTGGCCAGACCGGCCAGCAATACTTCTTCAAAATTCAGGGCCGGTGCCTGGCCACGGGTGCTGATATAGCGCATGGTTTCAAACCTTCGGTTTGAGCGGCAAGCGGTTGGCGGCAAGCGGCAAGTAAAAGCAGTCTGGCTCTTGCTTGCCGCGGGTAGCTGATCGCTTGCAGCTGTTAATTAATTAAGATGCTCAACGCGGATGCGAACCACAGAGCCCACAACGCCTTGCAACGCTTCGAGCGCCGTAATCGCGTCGTTCATGTGCTGCTCGATCACTCGGTGGGTCAGCAGGATCATTGGCACCAGGCCGTCATGCTCTTCCACTTCTTTCTGCATGATCGATTCGATGTTGATACCGCGCTCGGACAAGATGCTGGCCACTTGAGCCAATACACCCGGATGGTCCTTGGCCTGAATGCGCAGGTAGTAAGCACTTTCGCAGGCTTCAATCGGAAGAATCGGGTGATCAGACAATGAGTCTGGCTGGAAGGCCAGGTGCGGCACACGGTTTTCAGGATCAGAAGTCATTGCCCGCACCACGTCCACCAGGTCGGCAACCACTGACGAAGCTGTTGGCTCCATACCAGCGCCGGCACCGTAGAACAGAGTAGAGCCCGCTGCATCACCATTGACCATGACGGCGTTCATGACGCCATTGACGTTGGCAATCAGACGGTCTGCCGGGATCAGTGTTGGGTGAACACGCAGTTCAATGCCATTGGCAGTGCTGCGTGCCACGCCCAGATGCTTGATGCGATAGCCCAGCGCTTCTGCGTAATTCACATCAGCAGTTGTCAGTTTGGTAATGCCTTCAGTGTAGGCTTTGTCGAATTGCAGCGGGATACCAAACGCAATCGACGCAAGAATAGTCAGCTTGTGCGCCGCATCAATACCTTCCACGTCGAAGGTCGGGTCCGCTTCGGCGTAGCCCAGCGCCTGCGCTTCAGCCAGTACGTCTTCAAACGTACGACCCTTTTCGCGCATTTCGGTCAGGATAAAGTTACCCGTGCCATTAATGATGCCAGCCACCCAGTTGATACGGTTGGCCGACAGACCTTCACGAATCGCCTTGATCACCGGAATACCCCCGGCCACCGCAGCTTCGAACGCAACGATCACGCCCTTTTCCTGAGCCTTGGCGAAAATCTCGTTGCCATGAACCGCAATCAGCGCTTTGTTGGCCGTGACGACGTGCTTGCCGTTTTCGATGGCCTTGAGCACGAGTTCACGAGCGATGGTGTAGCCACCGATCAACTCGATCACGATGTCGATCTCAGGGTTGGTTGCCACAGCGAAGACATCGTTGGTAATGGGGGTACCGGCAATGTCGCACTGAGGGTTTGGCGTACGCATGGCAATTTGCGCAACCTGGATACCACGCCCGGCGCGGCGGGCAATCTCCTCGGCGTTACGCTTTAGTACGTTGAAGGTGCCGCCACCGACGGTCCCGAGCCCACAGATACCTACTTTGACCGGATTCACACTGAACTCCCCATAAAACGGCCGACTCAAGGTCGGCCGTGAAACACAACCGTGGATTGCCACGGTTCTCTATTTAATAGCCAGGCAACTGCGTTGCACGGCCTTGATCGCCACACGTTTAGCGTGGCGATGCAGGATTATTTAGCACCCAGGGCCAGCTTGCCAACCTGTGCAGCAGGCTGATAGCCCGGGATAACCTGGCCGTCAGCCAAAACAATGGCTGGCGTACCGTTCACACCTATTGATTGACCCATGGCGAATTGCTTGGCGACCGGGTTGGCGCACTTGGGCGCTTCAACCTTTTTGCCTGCTGTCATTTTGTCCATCGCGCTTTTCTTGTCAGCTGAACACCAGACCGCTTGCAACTGCTGGTCTCCCGGCGAACCCAAGCCCTGGCGCGGGAAGGCAACATAACGCACTTCAATGCCCATTTTGTTCAACTGAGGCACTTCTTCATGCAACTTGTGGCAATACGGGCACGTGGTATCGGTGAAAACGGTGATGTGCGACTTGGTTTCACCGATTGCAGGGTAAACGACGGTTTCTGCAACCGGAATACCGTTAATCAATTTCGCAACGCCCACACGCTCGGCTTGCTCGGTCAGGTTGACCGGCTTGCCGTCTTTAAGCTGAAACATGTAGCCCTGCACGATGAACTGACCATCGGCGCTGGCATACAGTACACGGCTGCCGCTGAGCTTGACTTCATACAGACCGGCCATCGGGCTGGCACTGATGCTTTCGACAGGGACATCGAGCTTCAGTGCTGCCAGGCTTTTACGGATAGCTTGTTCAGCGCCGGTATCGGCAAACGAGAAGGTACTGACCAACGCAATGGCTGCGGCGGCTAAAATTCGGGTCACGCGCATGAGAACTCCTGAAGGCGGACAAAACGACCAAGTCTGAACGACCCGATAAACAGGGTCGCAACAGCTCGCGTCCTAAACCGGCAAAGCCTACCACAGATGGGTTGCCGGGCCGACCCTGAGACACGACGAACCCTAGGTCATTGCAGCCGCGACGAAACGGGAACAGACCCTAGCCGCGTGGGTGATGGCGGGCGTGCAGGTCTTGCAGGCGAGCCCGCGCCACATGGGTGTAAATCTGCGTGGTCGACAAATCACTGTGCCCCAACAGCATCTGCACCACGCGCAAGTCGGCACCGTGGTTGAGCAAATGGGTGGCAAAGGCATGGCGCAAAGTATGCGGTGACAGTGATTTGTCGATGCCAGCCACTTTGGCCTGATGCTTGATCCGGTGCCAGAAGGTCTGGCGGGTCATTTGCTCACCGCGCTGGCTGGGAAACAGTACATCGCTGGGGCGTCCGTTCAGCAGTTCATGTCGCGCATCGCGCATATAACGCTCAACCTGAACGATGGCCTCCTCGCCCATAGGCACCAGTCGCTCTTTGCTGCCTTTGCCCATTACCCGTAACACGCCCTGGCGCAAGTTGACCTGCTCCAGCGTCAGACTGATCAGCTCGGTCACTCGCAGCCCGCAGGCGTACAGCACCTCAAGCATTGCCCGATCACGCTGGCCAATGGCTTCACTCATATCAGGCGCTGCCAACAAGGCCTCCACATCGGCCTCTGACAGCGACTTGGGCAATGGCCTGCCCAATTGCGGCATATCAACTTGCAAGGTCGGGTCAACACCGATCAATTTTTCACGCAGCAAATATCGGTAAAAGCCTCGAGCGCCGGACAGGAAGCGCGCCGTTGAACGGGGTTTGTACCCTTGATCAAGTCGCCATGCCAGGTGATCAAGGATCATGTCGCGCCCCGTGTTGACGAGGGCGACCTCGCGCTCCTGCAACCAGCCGTTAAACAGCGCCAAATCACTTCGATAAGCATCGCGGGTGTTGTCGGAAAGGCCTTTTTCAAGCCACAGGGCATCCAGGAAACGGTCGATAAGTGGATCATCTATCGCGGGCATTGGCTCTCTAAGCGCAGGTGTAAAGGCTGCGCACAAATAAAAGGTTAAGGTTCAAAGTGACCGCTAGTCTTTCATAGCCCGCCCCCAATGGCCTACACAAAAAGCACGTGAAGGATGCCCTATGAACGAACAACAGATTCTGCTGACGTTTGGCGGTATAGGTGTCGCTGCGCTGGGCTGCCAATGGCTGGCCTGGCGATTGAAACTACCCGCCATTCTGTTTTTACTGCTAACGGGAATACTGATGGGCCCGGTGCTGGGTTGGCTTGATCCTCAAACCCTGTTTGGCCCATTGCTGATGCCACTGGTCTCGCTTGCTGTCGCACTGATTCTGTTTGAGGGCAGCCTCACGCTGCACCTGTCCGAATGGCGCGAGATCGGCAGCGTAGTGCATCGCCTGGTGACCATCGGCGCCTTGTCAACGTGGGCGGTCATTACCCTGGCCACGCACTGGTTGCTGGGGTTTGACTGGTTGCTGGCCTTGCTGTTCGGGACCTTGACGCTGGTGACCGGCCCCACCGTGATTGTGCCGATGCTGCGCGTCGTTCGGCCCAAAGCCTCGATTGCCACCATCCTGCGTTGGGAAGGCATCGTCATCGACCCGATAGGTGCCTTGCTCGCGGTGGTGGTGTACAGCTTTATCATTGCCCGCGCAGCCGGTGATGGCTTGAGTCATAGCTTGCTGACATTTGCCGGGGTCATCATTTGCGGGAGTGTTTTCGGCATCGTCGGGGGCTGGGCATTGGGTAACGTATTGCGTCGTCAATGGTTGCCCGAATACCTGCATAGCCTGGCGACTCTGGCGGCGGTGCTGGGAATTTTCATTGCCGCCAACCAGATCATGCATGAGTCTGGCTTACTGGCTGTCACGCTGATGGGCATGTGGATGGCCAACATGAAGGGCGTAGACGTACGGCATATCTTGCACTTCAAGGAAAACCTCAGCGTACTGCTGATCTCCGGGCTGTTCATCTTGCTGGCCGCCCGCCTCGACCTCAATGCCATGCTGGCGCTAGGACCGGCCGTGCTGGTTCTGTTACTGATCATTCAATTTATTGCGCGGCCTTTGAACGTTCTGCTGTCGACAGCAGGTTCAAAACTGAACTGGCGTGAGCGCACGCTACTGGCCTGGATCGCCCCACGGGGCATCGTCGCAGCAGCTGTATCTGCCATTTTTGCGATAAGGCTGGATGAGGCGGGTCACGAAGGCGCCTTACTGCTGGTGCCATTAACCTTTGCCGTCATCATCGGCACGGTGGTGCTGCAAAGTGCAACGGCACGCCCATTGGCTCGATTGCTGAAAGTAGCAGAGCCGCCGCCTAGCGGCTTTTTGATCGTGGGCGCAAATGGCCCGGCACGCGTGATTGCCAAAGCGTTACAACAATTGGGTATCCGGGTGTTATTAACGGACTCCAATTGGGAGAACATCCGCGCCGCACGCATGGAAAACTTGCCCACCTATTTTGGCAACCCGGCCTCTGAACATGCCGAGTCACATCTGGACCTGGTGGGTTTAGGCCATTTGCTTGCACTGTCCCCGTCAGGGGAATTGAACGCACTGGCGGTCACCCGCTTTCGTCACGAGTTCGGCCCACAACGTCTTTATACCTTGACCAACAGTCAGGAAAGCCGACGCTCTGACAAGCATCGCGCCAGCCATGAACATCGCGGCCAAGTGTTTGGTAAACCTGCAATCACTTATAGCCAATTGATAAACGAGTTACATCAAGGGGCGGAAATTTACAGCACCCATTTGACTGACAGCTTCTCTTGGGACGACTACCAGGCCCTGCACGGAGAACGTGCAACACTGCTGTTTGCACGCGACAGCAGCGGCTGGGTGCACGTGATAACACCCAACAGCGAAGTGAAACCCGCTACGGGGTGGACGGTGTTGGCACTTGTGACACCTGATGCTCCGAGTTGACGGGTTCACGACGACTCTGCCGCCGATCGCAGCCTTCGTTCCTCGTCAACGGCTATGATGGTTATCTACGAAGCCTGCGCAAATCCGGGTAACACCGGAACCGGGCGTTTGTCATCGTCGATGGCAACAAAGCTGAACAGACCCTGGATGGCCAGTTCGCGACCATCACAACTCATACTCTCGACGTACACCTCTACTTCGACCTTGAGGCTGGTATTGCCCACTTTCACCACACGCCCGATCAACTCAACAATGGAACCCGCGGCAATCGGATGATTGAAATCGATGCGATCGGTCGAAACAGTGACCAATGGCAGGCGGCAAAAGCGGGTGGCGGCGATAAACGATACTTCGTCCATCCAGGCCAATGCTGTGCCACCAAACAAGGTGTTGTGATGATTGGTGGTCGAAGGGAATACGGCTTTAGTGATGCGGGTTACGGACAGTTCTGTACGACGTTGAATCTCTTTTTCACGCGAATTCATGCTTTCTACAACCTAACAACTGAACAAAGGTCTGACAAATTTCAGGCAACAAAAAAGCAGCCCGAAGGCTGCTTTTTTCTGCATCGGGAAGCTGGACTTAAGCCAGTTTTTCCTTGATGCGAGCTGCTTTACCGGACAGGTCACGCAGGTAGTACAGCTTGGCTTTACGAACGTCACCGCGACGCTTAACAGCCATGCTGTCGATTTGCGGGCTGTAGGTCTGGAAAGTACGCTCTACGCCAACACCGTTGGAGATTTTACGAACAGTGAAAGCACTGTTCACGCCACGGTTACGCTTGGCAATCACTACACCTTCGAAAGCTTGCAGACGCGAACGATCGCCTTCCTTTACTTTTACCTGAACGACAATAGTGTCGCCCGGGGCAAATGTAGGGATCTCTTTAGTCATCTGCTCTGCTTCGAGTGCAAGGATGATTTTGTTAGTCATGCTGTGCTCCTAAGGTAGGTCATCGGACCTACCATCGATACGTTGTTAACTATCGTCCCGCTCGCGGATATATTCCTCAAGCAGCTTCTTCTCTTCTCCAGAAAGCGAGCGGCTTTCCAGAAGATCGGCGCGTCGTTCAAAGGTCCGCCCTAGGGACTGCTGTAAACGCCAACGCCGGATGTGTGCATGATTGCCACTTAGCAATACGTCGGGAACACGCTGATCCGCATACACCTCCGGTCGGGTGTAGTGCGGGCAATCCAGCAGACCATCCGTGAAGGAATCTTCCTCCGCGGAGTCCGCATGCCCTAAAGCTCCAGGCAGCAGTCGTGTAACCGCATCAATCAGAACCATCGCCGGCAGCTCGCCACCGGAAAGTACATAGTCACCAATCGACCACTCTTCATCGACATAAGCGTCTATAAAACGCTCGTCAATGCCTTCATAGCGACCTGCAATAAGGATTAATGCTTCCTCATTCGCCAGTTCACGTACCGCCGACTGATTCAGTTGACGGCCTTGGGGCGACAGGTAAATAACCTTCGCCGCCTCTCCGGCTGCTTCTCTGGCCTGAACCAGTGCATCTTCCAGAGGCTTGATCTTCATCACCATGCCCGGACCACCGCCAAATGGGCGATCATCCACAGTGTGATGTCGATCCGTGGTGTAGTCTCGCGGGTTCCAACAAGTCAGCTGCAAGAGCCCTTGTTTCACCGCACGACTCGTGATGCCGTAGTCGCTGATGGCGGAAAACATTTCGGGAAACAAACTGATCACTTCTACGCGCAATTTAGCCACGCTTAGAAGTCCGCATCCCAATCCACCTTCATCTCGCCAGCTGCAAGGTCAACGCTCAACACACACTGCTCTGTATAGGGCAACAAGCGATCACGATCATCCAGGCTACCTGGGCAAGGTTTGACTTCCATGACATCGTTCGAGCCAGTTTCCATAAGATCAACAATCTTGCCGAGCAATTGCCCTTCAAGGTTGGTCACTTTAAGTCCCTGCAGCTGGTACCAGTAGTACTCGCCGTCGGTCAGTTCAGGAAACAGGTTACGCGGCACGCAGATTTCGAATTCGCGAAGAAGACCTGCTTCGTCACGGTCATCGAGACCTTTGAGCTTTACAACCAGAAACTTGCCGTTATGAGAACGGCCACTGACCAGCTCAGCCTGTCGTACATCATTACCGCGCCGAAGCGTCAGTTTTTTGTAGTCCAACAGGTTATCAATTGGATCCGTAAAGGAATAAACCTTCACTTCGCCGCGCACGCCGTGAATTGAGTAGATTTTGCCGATAACGATCAAATCATCAGCAGTTTCAGGCGTCACGCTCATATTGCTCAGGCCGCAACCTTAGCTTTTTCGTTTTCTTTAACCAGCTGAGCAACACGCTCAGACAGTTGTGCACCAACGCCCAACCAGTAAGCGAGACGGTCTTCTTTAACGGAGAAACGAACTTCCTGACCACGGGCAACCGGGTTGAAGAAGCCAATTTGTTCCTTGTGGGAACCGTCACGTGGGTTACGGCTGTCGGTAACGGTCAAGTGGTAAAACGGGCGCTTTTTGGAGCCGCCAAGGGCAAGACGGATTGTTAGCATGTGAACATCGTTCCTGTAGTCGGTGCTGCAAATCTAAAGGCACAGCGGGCATAGGTGCCCGAAAGGCCGCATATTCTAAGGAATATCCGGACTTTTGCAAATGTCTTTTTCTGGCGCCTGCCGGCATGCCCTACAGATTTGCAACGAGATCGCCACGAATGGCGACGGGTCAGCTCCCGCACAGTGCGGGTTTGCCGTGTGTCTCGCATGACTGCGAGTTGCCCGGACGCTAGCGCCCGGGCGGGTAAATTACATTTTTGGCATGCCGCCACCGGGCATCATCGAGCCCATGCCGCGCATCATTTTTGCCATCCCACCTTTGGTGGAGAACTTTTTCATCATCTTTTGCATCTGCTTGTGCTGCTTGATCAAGCGGCCGATGTCCTGCACCTGAGTGCCGGAACCCATGGCAATACGGCGTTTGCGCGAACCGCTGATCAGGTCAGGGTCACGGCGCTCGGCCGGTGTCATGGAATTGATGATGGCTTCCATTTGTTTGAACTGTTTTTCTGCTGCACCCTGGGCGTTGCCCATTTGCGCCAGATTGACACCGCCCATATTCGGCAGCTTGTCCATGAGGCCGCCAAGGCCACCCATGTTTTTCATCTGTTGCAGTTGATCGCGGAAGTCTTCGAGGTCGAAGCCTTTCCCTTTCTTGAGCTTTTTAGCCAGCTTGTCGGCTTTGTCTTTATCGAGGGTCTGTTCGGCCTGCTCGATCAGGCTGAGCACGTCGCCCATGCCCAGGATGCGCGATGCAATACGGTCAGGGTGGAACGGCTCAAGCGCATCGCTCTTCTCGCCCATACCGATGAACTTGATCGGCTTGCCAGTGATCGCGCGCACGGACAGTGCAGCACCGCCACGCGCATCACCGTCAACCTTGGTCAGGATCACGCCCGTCAGCGGCAGCGCATCGCCAAAGGCCTTGGCCGTATTGGCGGCATCCTGGCCAGTCATGGCATCCACCACAAACAGGGTTTCTGCCGGCTTGACGGCCGCGTGCAGTTCCTGGATCTCGGCCATCATCTCGGCGTCGATGTGCAGACGACCGGCGGTGTCGAGAATCACGACATCAATAAACTTCAGCTTGGCTTCCGCAATGGCGGCACGAGCGATGTCTACTGGCTTCTGACTCAGGTCTGACGGGAAGAAGGTCACACCGACTTCGTTGGCCAGTGTTTCCAACTGCTTGATCGCTGCCGGACGGTACACGTCCGCCGACACGACCATGACGGTTTTCTTCTTACGCTCTTTAAGGAAGCGCGCCAGCTTACCCGCAGTGGTGGTTTTACCTGCACCCTGCAAACCTGCCATCAATACAACGGCGGGCGGCGTCACATTGAGGACCAAGTCCTCGTTGGCAGCGCCCATCAGGCTTTCAAGTTCAGCCTGAACGATTTTTACAAACGCTTGGCCCGGCGTCAGGCTGCGCGACACTTCAGTGCCGACAGCGCGCTCTTTGACCGCAGCGACGAAGTCTTTGACCACTGGCAAAGCCACGTCGGCTTCGAGCAACGCCATGCGCACTTCACGCAGGGTGTCTTTGATATTGTCTTCGGTCAGCTTGGCCTTGCCGGTGACATGGCGCAGCGTCTGCGAGAGACGGTCGGTTAAATTTTCAAACATGCGCGATCCTTTCAGGCCCAAAGTAGACCGGGGTTATTGCGGCCCAGCCCGTGTAAAACTGATGCTCGGCGAGCCTGCGGCGTGGGCAGGTCGCGGATTATAGCGAAGACTGGCCGTGTCCGACACCTTGCCGTCGGCTTATGTGGCTTTCGTGCATGGTCAGTTGTATGCCAAACTCATGCCTTTCGGGCTTGCCTAACAGGATTTATGCTCCCCTTGTCACCCAGTTTGCTACCCAGTCTCGCCGCCGCCTGCTTATATGCCGCTGCGACCCTTTATCAAGGCACTTGCCTGCGCCAAGGCGTGAAGGCAAATAAAAGCCTGCTGGTGACGCTCGGCATTATTGCCGTGATCGCCCACGCCATCAGCCTGTTCACCCACCTGCTGACGCCGGCCGGCCTTGAACTGGACTTCTTCAGTGCGGCCAGCTTGATCGCCGTCGCGGTCATTTCCGTAACCCTGCTGGCGTGCGCACGCATTCCGGTCGAGAACCTGCTGCTGCTTTTATACCCGTTGGGCATACTCACGGTATTGATGTCCCAGTTTGCCCCGCCTGGCACCGTTCAGGTCATCGATGAAGAGCCGGGCATTCTCGCCCATATCCTGCTGTCGCTTCTGGCCTATGGCATGTTCACCATCGCCGTATTCCAGGCCTTGCTGCTGTCACTGCAAAATTATCAGCTCAAACGCAAACACCCCAAAGCCCTGATCAAGAACTTTCCGCCCCTGCAAACCATGGAAAGCCTGTTATTTGGCTTTTTATGGGCGGGCTGGTCGCTGCTGTCACTGTCCCTGATCTCCGGCTGGCTATTTCTGGGCAACCTGTTCGCCCAGCACCTCGTCCACAAAACCCTGCTGGCCTGCCTGGCCTGGATCGTCTTCAGCGTGTTGCTGCTGGGGCGCCACTACCTAGGCTGGCGTGGGCATAAAGCCATTCGATGGACGTTTGCCGGCTTCTGCCTGCTGATGCTGGCCTACTTCGGCAGCAAGCTGGTTCGCGAATACATTTTGCATATCTGACGGGCGATAAATATGGATAGCTTACCCCCCGGGCCATTGCTTGCACTCTCGGCATTGCTGATCGCTGGAGCCGGGTTACTCGCCGGTTTTTTTATTGGCAAGCGCGGCACAGTGGCACAGCGCGCCCAAGCCCAAGTGCTTGGCGATGAACACACACCGCAAAATGACGAACACACCAACAACCGCCAGCACCTGCTCACAGGCATTCATGCGCTGGACAACATTACAGTCAATGACATCCTGATCCCGCGTAATGAGGTTGAAGGGCTTAACCTCGATGAACCGATCGAAGACCTGATCGAGCAACTGCGCCAGACCCAGCGCACGCGCCTGCCGGTGTTTCATAACGACATCAACCAGGTCGAAGCTATCCTCAACACCCGCCACATCCAGCATATGCTGCCCGATGGAAGCCTGACCAAAGATGCGTTACTGGCCGTCTGCCATGAACCGTATTTCATCCCTGAGAGTACCCCGCTGCAAGTGCAACTGCTGAATTTCCACAAGCAGCAGCGGCGACTAGGGGTGGTGGTGGATGAGTACGGTGAAGTACTCGGCATTGTGACCCTTGAAGACATTCTCGAAGAAATCGTGAGCGAGTTCGAGGATGAGCAGAACATCAACAACCCGCTGATTGATGCTTTGCCCGACGGCCGCTACGTGGTCGATGGCGCCGTATCGATTCGCGAGCTGAATAAGTGCCTGGGCTGGCACCTGCCCTGCGACGGCCCGAAGACCCTCAACGGCTTGGTCACCGAGGCACTGGAAACTATTCCGGAAACCACTGTCTGCGTGAAAATCGGCCGCTATCGACTCGAAATTCTTGAAACCGAAGAGAACCGCGTCAGCCGTGTACTGATCTGGCACAACAGCGTCAAACCCGCGGTTTAATCACCGCACGGGGTCTTGTTACATTCGAACGGGCCTCCCTATACTCCTTCTCGCTTACCCAAGCCTCGCCGACACGCGTGTTACCCACACTCAGCGCTGTCGGCGCGTTGCTTTGCGCAGTACCTGCGTACGTTCCCATCCTGAACTGCGCTTGCACCCTGTTATCCATCAGGGCCAACGACCATAAAAATTGCTCGCCACGTCACGCTGCACAGGCAGACATCGGCACAGAGCGCATAACTGTCAGGGATAAACACATGAGCACCAGCACCACGTACAGCGAAGCTTCGGCCGAGAAACCGGTAAATTCTGCCACCCGCGTTGCCACGGCCAGCTTTATAGGTACGGCCATCGAGTTCTATGATTTCTATGTGTATGCCACCGCCGCTGCATTGGTGATCGGCCCTGTTTTTTTCCCACAGACCTCCGGCACAGCGCAAATGCTGTCGGCGTTTCTGACCTTTGGCATCGCTTTTCTCGCCCGCCCGCTGGGTTCTTTTCTATTCGGCCATTTTGGTGACCGCATCGGCCGCAAATCGACACTGGTCGCCTCTTTGCTGTTGATGGGCGTGTGCACCACCTTGATTGGCGTACTGCCGGGTTACGCCACAATTGGCGCTTGGGCACCGATCCTGCTCTGTGTGCTGCGCTTTGGCCAAGGGCTGGGATTGGGCGGTGAATGGGGCGGCGCGGCTCTGCTCGCAACCGAGAATGCCCCGAAAGGCAAACGCGCCTGGTACGGCATGTTTCCACAGTTGGGGCCTTCTATTGGCTTTCTGGCGGCCAACGGTCTGTTCTTGATTCTGGCCATGAGTTTGAGCGACGAACAATTCCGCGCTTGGGGCTGGCGGATTCCGTTCCTGCTCAGCGCTGCACTGGTGATGGTCGGTCTGTATGTGCGTCTTAAGCTGGAAGAAACCCCGGTATTTGCCAAAGCGGTAGCGCAGCACGAACGGGTAAAAATGCCGATCATCGAGCTATTTAGCCAATATTGGGCACCCATGCTGTTGGGCGCGGCGTCGATGGTGGTGTGCTATGCGCTGTTTTATATCTCGACAGTTTTTTCGCTGAGTTACGGTGTCGCCACGCTGGGCTACACCCGCGAGACATTCCTCGGGCTGCTGTGCTTTGCCGTGCTGTTTATGGCCGCCGCGACACCTTTGTCCGCCTGGGCCAGTGACCGTTACGGGCGTAAACCGGTGCTGATTGTGGGCGGTATTCTGGCGATTCTGTCGGGTTTTTTGATGGAGCCGCTGCTGACACAAGGCTCTACGTGGGGCGTAGCGCTGTTTTTGTGTATTGAACTGTTCTTGATGGGCGTGACCTTTGCCCCGATGGGTGCCCTGCTTCCTGAACTGTTTCCGACCCGAGTGCGCTATACCGGCGCGTCGGCAGCCTACAATCTGGGCGGTATTGTCGGGGCTTCCGCTGCACCGTTTTTTGCGCAAAAGCTGGTGAGCATGGGCGGTTTGAGCTGGGTGGGCGGGTATGTGTCAGGCGCTGCGATCCTGAGCTTGATCGCTGTGCTGTGCTTAAAAGAAACCAAAGAGGCCGACCTGAACAAGGTGGCTTGAACCTCAACAATCCCGTAGCAGCTGCCGCAGGCGGCGTCCGATTGCAAAGCAATCGTAAAACCTCAGAATACGGTTTATCTAATTACCGCAAATTCTGACTTTACGACGACTGCGTCGCCGGACGCAGCCTTTGGCAGCTGCTACGTGTGGGTAAGCGTGTTACAGCTCTACCACGACCGCTTGGGCAGCACGGGTCGCCTTGGCGCGTGCGGCTTCAATCGACTCATCACGCGCCAGGGCTACGCCCATGCGGCGCTGGCCGTTCACTTCTGGCTTGCCGAACAGGCGCAAAGCCGTGTCTGGCTCGCTCAAAGCCCGTTCCAGATTAGCGAAAGCTGTCTGAGTGGATTGGCCTTCGACCAGAATGACTGCCGAGGCAGACGGGCCGAACTGGCGAATCAGCGGAATCGGCAACCCCAGAATGGCCCGCGCATGTAACGCGAACTGTGAAAGGTCCTGCGAAATCAGCGTAACCAAGCCCGTGTCATGAGGACGCGGCGACACTTCGCTGAACCACACTTGATCGCCTTTGATAAATAGCTCAACCCCAAACAAACCACGGCCACCCAGCGCTTCGGTGACCGCCTTGGCAACGCGCTCGGACTCTGCCAGCGCAACCGGGCTCATGGCCTGCGGCTGCCAGGATTCTTGATAGTCGCCTTTCTCTTGACGATGACCGACCGGGGCACAGAACGTGGTGCCACCCACGTGGCGCACCGTCAGCAAGGTAATTTCATAGTCGAAGTCGATAAAGCCTTCGATGATGACCCGACCTTTGCCTGCCCGGCCGCCCTCTTGTGCGTAGTCCCAAGCAGCTTTGACATCGTCGGCAGTGCGCAGCAGGCTCTGACCTTTGCCGGAGGAACTCATCACCGGCTTGACCACACACGGGAAACCCAAGTCCTGCACCGCGCGGCTGTAGTCCTCGAAGGTGTCGGCAAAATGGTAAGGCGAGGTCGGCAAGTCCAGCTCTTCTGCCGCCAGCCGACGAATGCCTTCGCGGTTCATGGTCAGCGAGGTGGCGCGGGCAGTCGGGATGACGGTGAAGCCTTCTGCTTCCAGCTCAAGCAAGGTCGCGGTAGCGATAGCTTCGATTTCCGGAACGATGAAATGCGGCTTTTCCAACTCGATCACCGCCCGCAGTGCAGCGCCGTCGAGCATGTTGATCACGTGGCTGCGATGAGCAACCTGCATGGCCGGAGCGTGTTCATAGCGATCAACGGCAATCACTTCAACGCCCAAACGTTGCAATTCGATGACGACTTCTTTGCCCAGCTCGCCGCAGCCACACAGCAATACACGGGTCGCGGTCGGCGACAATGGAGTTCCGATACGGGTCATTTCAGGTCCTCAAGGAAGCAAATCATCGAAGGCGCTCGCAACGCTTGCGCCTGCTGGGTAGAAAGACCGGCATTTTACATGATCCGGGCGCTCAGGCCTTATTGAGCTGCGGCTTTGCGCAAACGCCAGGCCATCGCCAGCCACACACAGGTCACGCCGGCGAATTTCGAACCCATCGCAGTGAGAATCACGCCCGGCGTAAAGGCGTCGATCATGCCGAAGAAGATGAAGGTATCAATCGGGATACTCAGCGCCGAGCTGATCCACAGACGGTCATGCAACGGTCGTTTGGTGATACTGAAGACCAGCCAGTCAATGCACTCGGACACCGCGAAGGCGGTGGCGCTGGCCAGCGCAATCGAGGGGTCGGAGGTGATGTAAGACAGTACCAGCGCCGCCAGCATGGCCAGCAGTGCGCCGTGGCCGAAGCGGGTTTGCACCATGTCGCGCAGAACGAACACCAGCCCGCCCCAGGCTGACCAGATAATGTCCAGATCGGGCGCCGAGGAGAAGGCGTAGTTGATCAGCACGACGCTGGCGATATAGGCGATAAGAAACAGCATGGCAGCGGGCGACACCTCTGAATAAGGCGCACAGGGTACTTGAGGGCGCGTGCGGGGCCAAGACCCTCACCCCAACCCTCTCCCAGAGGGAGAGGGAGCCGATTTGCGGTGTTCGTGAATCCGCGCGCGGCCAGTCCCCTCTCCCAGAGGGAGAGGGAGCCGATTTGCGGTGTTCGTGAATCCGCGCGCGGTCAGTCCCCTCTCCCGGAGGGAGAGGGGCCGATTTGCGGTGTTCGTGAATCTGCGCGCGGTCTGTCCCCTCTCCCTCCGGGAGAGGGTTAGGGTGAGGGCGCTCTCAGGTTAAGAACCCAGCATCCACACCACACCACTGGCCTTCGCCCGCTCATGGCACAACACCAGCACCTCGCGACGCTCCACGTTGCTCATGCGGCTCCAGCGGGTGATTTCGGCAACCGTACGTTGGCACCCCGAACACACATCATCGTCATCCAGCGCACAAATATTGACGCAAGGCGAGGTAACCGGCCGCTCCACCTCAGTCATCGGCCTGTACCTCAAGGTCACGGGCATAACGCTGGCCATTCTTGACGTAGTTCGCCGCACTGGCCTCCAGCTTGAGCTTTTGCGCTTCGGTCAGTTCACGCACCACTTTGCCCGGCGAGCCCATGACCAGCGAGCCATCGGGTATAACCTTGCCTTCGCCGATCAGGGAGTTAGCGCCAATGATGCAATGCTTGCCGATTCGCGCACCGTTGAGGATCACCGCATTGATGCCGATCAGGCTGTAATCACCGACCGTACAGCCGTGCAACATGGCTTTATGGCCAATCGTTACACCTGTCCCGAGCGTTAAGGGATAACCCATGTCCGTGTGCATGACGGCACCGTCCTGCACATTGCTGTGCTTGCCAATCAGAATCAGCTCGTTGTCACCGCGCAACACCGTGTTAAACCACACACTGGCGCCCTCCTCCAGGCGCACGTGGCCAATCAGCACAGCGGTGGGAGCAATCCAACTGTCAGGGTGTGTCTCGACGAGTGAATCACCCAGGCGATATTTCATGCGTTTGTCCTCAAGGCAGGCGCGGCCGTGTACTGACAGCTCTATATATTGATAAACCGTTGCGGCGGGGTGTGCAGGCAGATATTCACGTCGTCATACAGCAGGTTCATCAGCTCAACGATCATGATTGCCGTCAGCCCCCAGATTTTGTAAACGCCAAAACGGTAGCTGGGCACATACCAACTGCGCCCCTGATAATCAATCCGGTGCGTGTGCTCACGCGGGTCTTCACGGAAAAACTTCAACGGAACACTGAAGACTGCGGCAATTTCGGCATCGTTAGCCACGTACTCAACGTAGTCCGGCACCAAACCGACATACGGCGTGACGCGTATTCCGTGCAGTGACACAAGAGGACTGAGCGGCCCGATCACTTCAACCAAACCAGGCGGCAGGCCAATCTCTTCTTCGGCTTCACGCAGGGCGGTGAACACCAGGTCAGGGTCCTCAGGATCACGACGTCCGCCGGGAAATGCCACCTCACCGCCATGAGTCGACAGACCGCTGGCGCGCAGGGTCAAAATCAACTCGGGCTCAGCACTTCGCGTCACCGGCAACAGCACCGCAGCCTCAGGGAAATGGCGGTCTGTTTCCAGCGTCCTCGGTGTGTAACGACTCACTCGGCTAAGTAGCTCGTCCAGCATAGGTCATCTCGATCCGTCACTTATCGGGCATCATGCACCAATTCACCCGCGGCACCCAAGCCCCACACTGTCGCAGGCTGATAAGCGCAGCTTGCCGTTACCCCGTAATACCCCCCAAGATAGGGGACGCCTCCGAGATCCCAGCATGAAATTTTGCAGCCAGTGCGGCCATTCTGTCAGCCAACATATCCCGCCGGGCGACTCACGCCTGCGCTACGTCTGCC
This sequence comes from Pseudomonas sp. 2024-210, assembly GCF_045062345.1. Classification (NCBI taxonomy): domain Bacteria; kingdom Pseudomonadati; phylum Pseudomonadota; class Gammaproteobacteria; order Pseudomonadales; family Pseudomonadaceae; genus Pseudomonas; species Pseudomonas sp. 2024-210. Next base: position 277,651 of record NZ_JBJGEJ010000001.1, read on the forward strand.
AACAGTGCCAGACCGTTCATTATCAGAACCCCAATATTGTCGCCGGTTGCCTGCCGACCTGGGGCCGTCAGGTGTTGTTGTGCCGGCGCGCCATTGAGCCGCGCAAGGGTTACTGGACGCTGCCCGCCGGCTTTATGGAAAACGGCGAAACCGTCGAACAAGCCGCCCAGCGCGAAACTCGCGAAGAAGCCTGTGCCGAAGTCACAAACCTGAACATCTATACCCTGATCGATGTACCGCACATCAATCAGGTGCATATTTTCTACCGGGCCGAACTGCAAAGCACCGACTTTGCCGCAGGCGAAGAAAGCCTGGACGTGCGCCTCTTCGATGAAGCAGACATCCCTTGGTCTGAGCTGGCTTTCCGCACGGTCAGCCGTACCTTAGAATGCTTTTTTTCCGATCGCCACGAGAACGCTTATCCCGTGCGCAGTGAGGCCGTACCGCCTCTGGCCGGCCTGGTCACCCCCAAACAATAATGTTGTTCGCCACCCTTCAGGGATACCGCTCCAATGCGCTGGTTGCTTGCTGCCCTTTGCTTGTCATTTGCCGTTATCTGCCAAGCGGCTGTTGTCGTCACCGTTAACGGCAAACCCGTCAATAAATATGAAGTGCTTAAACCGAAGCTCGCGCCGCTGCCCGAAACGATCAGCACCAGCGTCGAAAAAATCCTGGTGCTCAAATCAGCGCGTCAATTGCAGCTGATCCAGAACGGTCGAGCCATCAAGACTTACCGCATTTCGTTGGGTAAACAACCCAAGGGCCACAAGCTGCGCGAGGGCGACAAGCGCACGCCCGAAGGCATCTACTGGGTCGACTGGCGCAAAAAAAGCGACAAGTTCAACCTGGCAATGCACATTGACTACCCCAATGTCAGTGACGCCGCGACCGCGCGACGAGAAGGCGTGGATCCTGGTGGCATGATCATGATCCACGGCACGCCCGACACCGAAGAAAATCCCGAGTCACTGTTTCATACGCTGGATTGGACCGATGGCTGTATTGCCATGAAAAACCATGAAATGCGCGAAGTCTGGAATCTGGTCAAAGACGGCACAATGGTTGAGATACGCCCTTAACGCCTCTGGACACAACAATAAAAAACCCGCTGACCGTTACCGGTTCAGCGGGTTTTTTAATGGGCAAGCGACTAGAAATCAGCCAGCTGCGACACCTCATACGCAGGCGTTTCATACGGGTGGCTGAGCTTGAGCGCAGCCACCACCGCCTGAATCAGATCATCGGCAACGACCAGCTCAACTTTCCATTCCCCGACATATTCGACCTGACCGGTTTGCCCGATAAACGGCTGACTGCCGTCCAACGCACGAAACTGGCCCTGACCCATGGTTTGCCAGGCGCAGTGGTCGTAGTTGCCGATTCGACCACCACCGGCAGCGAATACGGCGTCTTTGACCCCATCCACATGGCTGGGCGGAACAAAAAAACTGAGCTTGTACATTCTATTAATCCACCCAGCTTTTAGTTCACCCAAGCGCGCGCATTACGGAACATGCGCATCCACGGTGCATCTTCGTTCCAGTCTTCCGGGCGCCACGAGTTCTGCACGGCGCGGAACACACGCTCCGGGTGCGGCATCATGATGGTCACACGGCCGTCACGGCTGGTAAGTCCGGTAATACCGCGCGGCGAACCATTCGGGTTAGCCGGATAGTTTTCAGTCACTTTGCCGTGGTTATCGACGAAGCGCAGTGCCACTGAACCGGACAGATCCGCTTGCAGCATGGCCTCTTCGCTGGCGAACTCGGCATGACCTTCACCGTGAGCAATGGCGATTGGCATGCGCGAACCGGCCATGCCTTGCAGGAAGATCGAGTTCGATTCTTGCACTTGAACCATCGCTACGCGGGCTTCGAACTGCTCGGAGCGGTTACGCACAAAGTGTGGCCACAGCTCGCTACCCGGGATCAACTCGCTCAGGTTGGACATCATCTGGCAACCGTTGCACACACCCAGGGAGAAACTGTCGGAGCGTTCAAAGAAGCCCTGGAACGCATCGCGTGCCCGGGTGTTGAACAAGGCCGACTTGGCCCAGCCTTCACCGGCACCCAGTACGTCGCCGTAGGAGAAGCCGCCACAGGCGACCAGACCCTTGAACTCGTTCAGGTCAACACGGCCCGCGAGAATGTCACTCATGTGCACGTCGATGGCATTGAAACCGGCACGGTCGAATGCCGCAGCCATTTCAACTTGCCCGTTCACACCTTGCTCACGCAGCACAGCCACCTGAGGGCGAATGCCTTTCTTGATGTACGGCGCGCTGATGTTGTCATTGACGTCAAAGCCCAGCTTGACGGTCAGACCCGGATTGTCTTCTTCCAGCAGCACGTCGAACTCTTGATCTGCACATTCGGCGTTATCACGCAGGCGCTGGATCTGGTAGCTGGTCTCGGCCCACTGACGCTGCAAGGCACCGCGTTGACCTTCAAAGACGGTCTCGCCGTTCAAGCTGATGTTGATTTCGCTGTTGTTCAACGGCTGGCCAATCACGGCCACGCACTCACCCAAACCGGCAACGCTGAACTGGGTCAACACGTCCGGGGTTTCGTCATGACGCACTTGAATCACGGCACCGAGTTCTTCGTTGAACAGGATCGCCGGGATTTCACTGATGTTCTCAGTCAGGCAATCCAGGTTCAGGTTCAGACCGCAGTGACCGGCAAACGCCATTTCCATCACGCTGGTCAGCAAACCACCGTCGGAACGGTCGTGATAAGCCAGCAGATGACCGTCAGCATTCAAACCCTGAATCACGGCGAAGAAGGCCTTGAGGTCTTCTGCGTCGTCAACGTCCGGAGCCACCTTGCCCAACTTGCCGTACGTCTGGGCCAGAATCGAGGCGCCCATGCGGTTTTGGCCACGGCCCAGGTCGATCAGGATCAGGTCGGTTTGACCTTTATCCATACGCAGTTCCGGGGTCAATGTCTGGCGGATATCGAGCACAGGCGAGAAGCCGGTGACGATCAGCGACATCGGCGAGGTGACGCTCTTTTCAGTGCCGTCTTCGTTCCAGCGGGTCTGCATCGACATTGAGTCTTTGCCCACTGGAATCGTGATGCCCAGTTCCGGGCACAGTTCCATGCCAACGGCTTTGACCGTGTCGAACAAACGCGAGTCTTCACCCGGGTGGCCGGCAGCGGACATCCAGTTGGCAGACATTTTGATGTCAGAAATTTTGCCAATGCGCGAAGCAGCGATGTTGGTCAGGGTTTCGCCGATGGCCATACGGCCCGATGCCGGAGCATCCAGCAGCGCAAGCGGCGTACGCTCGCCCATCGCCATGGCTTCACCGGTGTACACGTCAAAGCTGGTCGCCGTCACGGCAACGTCAGCCACCGGCACCTGCCATGGGCCAACCATTTGATCGCGCGCCACGAGACCTGTGATGGTGCGGTCGCCAATAGTGATCAGGAAGCTTTTGCTGGCCACCGCCGGGTGATGCAGAACGCGCTCGACACATTCAGCGATGTTCAGCTCAGCCGGGTCGAAATCATCACCCAGCTCTTGCTCGCGAACGGCCGAACGGTGCATGCGTGGCGCCTTGCCCAGCAAGACTTCCAGCGGCATGTCGACCGGGTTGTTACCGAAATGGCTGTCGGTCACGGTCAGTTGCGGCTCAGCAGTGGCTTCACCGACTACCGCATACGGGCAGCGCTCGCGCTCGCAGATGGCCTGGAAGCGGGCGAAATCTTCAACGCCCACGGCCAGCACGTAACGTTCCTGGGATTCGTTACTCCAGATTTCGTGCGGGGCCATGCCCGGCTCGTCGTTTGGAATGTTGCGCAGTTCGAAGCGGCCACCGCGGTCGCCGTCATTGACCAGCTCCGGGAAAGCATTGGACAGGCCACCCGCGCCCACGTCGTGGATAAAGCTGATCGGGTTTTTGTCGCCCAGCTGCCAGCAGCGGTCGATGACTTCCTGACAGCGGCGCTCCATTTCCGGGTTTTCACGCTGTACCGAAGCGAAGTCCAAGTCAGCCGAGCTTGCGCCGGTGGCCATCGAAGAAGCGGCACCACCGCCCAGACCGATCAGCATGGCCGGGCCGCCCAGCACGATGAGCTTGGAGCCCACAGTGATTTCGGCTTTCTGTACGTGTTCGGCGCGGATGTTGCCCATGCCGCCCGCCAACATGATCGGTTTGTGGTAACCACGCACTTCATCACCGTGCGGCGTGGTGATGGACTGCTCAAACGTACGGAAGTAGCCGGTCAGCGCCGGACGACCGAATTCGTTGTTGAAGGCGGCGCCGCCCAGGGGGCCTTCAATCATGATGTCCAGCGCGGTCACGATGCGCTCAGGCTTGCCGTAAGGCACTTCCCACGGCTGTTCGAAGCCCGGAATTTGCAGATTGGACACGGTAAAGCCGGTCAGACCTGCTTTTGGCTTGGCACCACGACCGGTTGCGCCCTCATCACGAATCTCGCCACCCGAACCTGTCGCAGCACCCGGAAACGGGGCAATGGCGGTCGGGTGGTTGTGCGTCTCGACTTTCATCAGGATGTGCACAGGTTCCTGTACCGCACCGTACTGGCGGGTTTCAGGGTTGGGGAAGAAACGCCCCGCTACGCTGCCGACAATCACCGAGGCGTTGTCTTTATAAGCTGACAGAACGCCTTCGCTGTGCATCACGTAGGTGTTCTTGATCATGCCAAACAGGCTTTTTTCCTGGCTTTGACCGTCGATGTCCCAGCTGGCGTTGAAGATCTTGTGGCGGCAATGCTCGGAGTTGGCCTGAGCAAACATCATCAGTTCGATGTCGTGAGGGTTACGACCCAAACCGTTGAAGGCATTGACCAGATAATCGATTTCGTCTTCTGCCAAAGCCAGGCCCAGCTCGACGTTGGCTTTTTCCAGCGCTGCGCGCCCGCCACCCAACACATCAATCGCGGTCAGCGGCTTCGGTTCGGCATGGCTGAACAGACCGCTAGCCTGCTCTAGGTTGCCCAACACGATTTGCGTCATGCGGTCATGCAGTGCGCCTGCAATCAGCTCGGCCTCAGCATCGCTGAATTGACCCGCCACATAGAAAGCAATACCACGTTCCAGGCGCTGGATTTTATCCAGGCCACAGTTACGGGCAATGTCGCTGGCCTTACTCGACCAAGGGGAAATAGTGCCAAACCGCGGTAACACCAGAAACAGTCGTCCGTTTGGCTCTTGAACCGGCACGCTAGGGCCGTATTTCAAAAGACGAGCCAGGACCTGTTGTTCATCGCTGGTCAGTTCGCCGGTGGCATCGGCAAAGTGGGCGAATTCAGCATACAAACCAGTGACAGCTGGAACCTTGAGGTTCAGTTGTGCAAGCAGTTTGCTGTGGCGAAAGGCAGAAAGGGCAGGAGCGCCGCGCAGGATCAACATCTTCGGGACAGCCTCGGGAGGGGTATGCTTTGAGGCCCGGCATTCTATCGTAAACCGCCGCTGACGGCACCCGAAACGGAACAGCTGACACGCACCTGACGTCACTAACCGACAGAGGCCTTATTCTTTATGGCTATCAGAGTCATCTGACATGGAGCAATCAGCTCTTTAAACCGTGCCTAACCCCCCATTCCACGGGGGTTTAGGCTGTTTTCCCGGCTGTTATCAGAATGACCACACATTGTCGAGATATGGCACCCGCGCTGCTTTGCGTATACTGCGCGAATGTTTTCTCTAACCGTAATCCGCCCGCGCTTCGCCAAATGGCTAATCGCAACCGGACTCTTCCTGATGCTCGGTGCCTGCGTTGAAAAACCCAGCACCCTGGAGCGCATAAAGGAGGACGGGGTACTGCGGGTCATCACCCGTAACAGTCCAGCCACTTACTTTGAAGATCGCAACGGCGAAACCGGCTTTGAATATGAGCTGGTAAAGCGCTTTGCCGATGATCTGGGTGTCGAACTCAAGATCGAAACAGCTGACAACCTGGACGACATGTTCACCAAGCTGGGCCAACCTGACGGCCCGGCTCTGGCTGCTGCCGGACTGGTCAGCAGCGAGAAACGCCTGCAACAAGCGAAGTTCTCCCATCCTTACCTCGAAGTCACCCCGCAAATTATCTATCGCAACGGCCAATCGCGCCCCACCTCTGCGGCAGACCTTGTGGGCAAACGCATCACCGTTCTCAAAGGCAGCTCCCACGCAGAGCAGCTCGCCGAGCTCAAGAAGCAGTATCCGGGTATCGACTATGAAGAGTCTGACGCCGTTGAAGTCGTCGACTTGCTGCGCATGGTCGATGAAGGCCAGATAGACCTCACACTGGTCGACTCCAATGAAGTGGCGATGAATCAGGTGTACTTCCCCAATGTGCGCGTGGCTTTTGACCTGGGTGACGCCCGCAGCCAGCGCTGGGCGGTGATGGCCGGCGAAGACAACAGCCTGTTGAACGAGATCAACAGCTACCTCGACAAAGTCCAGAAAAACGGCACCCTGCAACGCTTGAAGGATCGTTACTACGGGCACGTAGACGTGCTGGGCTACGTGGGCGCGTACACCTTCGCCCAGCACCTGCAAGAACGTCTGCCCAAATACGAAAAATTCTTCAAGGAAGCGGCCAAAAAGGAACAGATTGACTGGCGATTGTTGGCCGCCATGGGGTATCAAGAGTCGTTATGGCAACCTGCTGTTACCTCTAAAACGGGCGTTCGCGGCCTGATGATGCTCACCCAGAACACCGCGCAAGCCATGGGCGTTTCTAACCGGCTGGATGCCAAACAAAGCATTATGGGCGGGGCCAAATACATCGCTCAGATCAAAAGCGAGCTCGACGATGACATCAAAGAGCCGGATCGCACCTGGTTTGCCCTGGCGGCTTATAACGTGGGCGGCGGCCATCTTGACGACGCGCGCAAGCTGGCCAAAAAAGAAGGCCTGAACCCGAACAAGTGGCTGGATGTGAAAAAAATGCTGCCTCGCCTTGCGCAGAAGCAGTGGTACAGCAAAACCCGCTATGGCTACGCCCGTGGGGGTGAGCCGGTACACTTTGTGGCCAACATCCGTCGTTACTACGACATTCTGACGTGGGCCACACAGCCGCAGCTTGAAGGCGATGAAGTCACCGACGGCAAGCTGCACATCCCCGGCATCGACAAGACCAAGCCTAAAGAAGAACCTGCGTTGTAGATTCAACACAAATCCCGTAGCAGCTGCCGCAGGCTGCGTCCGATTGCGTAGCGATCGTAAATCAGAGTTTTGGGAAAGCCTGAAAGATCGCACTCGCAGATTTTACGTGGGCTACGCCCACGGACGCAGCCTTCGGCAGCTGCTACCGGAGTTGGGCGATTTTCAAAGCCTGGTTTAAACCTTCGCAGCCGCCACGATAAGCGCTTTCATTTCGGCCACTGCCGATTTGAAGCCCACGAACAAAGCGTGCGCCACCAAGGCATGGCCGATATTCAACTCGTTGATGCCTTTGATGGCCGCGACCGCTTCTACGTTGTGGTAATGCAGGCCATGACCGGCATTCACAATCAACCCTTGAGCCAGACCAAACGCCACGCCCTCTGCCACGCGCTGCAACTCTTCAGCGACTTCAGTCGGTGTTTGCGCATCGGCATAACGTCCGGTGTGCAGCTCAATCGCCGGAGCACCTACGCGCTTGGATGCTTCGATCTGGCGCTCGTCAGCATCAATGAACAGCGACACTTCACAGCCTATTTTCGCTAAACGCTCGACGGCCGCCTTGATGCGCGCCTCTTGACCCGCCACATCCAGACCGCCTTCGGTGGTGAGTTCCTGACGGGTTTCAGGCACAAGGCAGATGTGCGCCGGGCGAATATGCTCGGCGAACGCCATCATTTCTTCAGTCACGCCCATTTCGAAGTTCATGCGGGTTTGCAGCACATCCTTGAGCAGCAACACGTCGCGCTCCTGGATATGACGACGATCTTCACGCAGATGCACAGTGATGCCATCAGCGCCCGCCTCTTCGGCATCCAGCGCGGCCTTGACCGGGTCAGGGTAACGCGTACCGCGTGCCTGACGCAGTGTGGCAACGTGATCGATATTGACGCCGAGAAGAATGCGATTGCTTGTGGTCACGGAGGCTCTCCTGAAGAGCTGAAGATTCGGCGCACAGCATACCGATCTATTCAGGGCTTGCGAAACAACTCACGACTGGCCAATGGCTTACCTGCCAGATGGACTGCCAAAGCCTGACGCATCAAGCGCTTGGCCGCCGACAACGCGCCCGGGACGGCCCAGTCGGTCTGAGCCATCGCATGCAATTCGGCACCGTGGAAGAGCCCTGGCTGAATCAGGTAAATACGCTCAAGCCCGGCATCCACTTGCAAGCGGTACATGCCGTCAATGGCCACCGGTTCGCCATGAATGTCCTGAGTCAGAGAGAAGCCGTAACCGATGTCGTCCAGCAGACGCCATTCAAAAGCACGCAACAAGGGTTCCAGCGCCCGCCCTTCGGCCAATGCCAACAATGTAGCGGCGTAGTGATTGAATAAACCGGGGTGGGGATCTTCGGCGGGTAACAGGCGAATCAGTAGCTCGTTAAGGTACAAGCCGCTGAACAGCGCCTCGCCATTGAGCCAGGTTGAGAGGCCGGCGCTTTCCATGCGGCCCACGTTTTTAAGCTCACCACGGCCGCGAAATTCAATTTCGAGCGGGACAAAGGGCCGGGCCAATGTGCCTGCTTTACCTCGCGCACTGCGCAAGACCGCACGCAACCGACCTTGTGGCGTGATGAAGTCCACCAAGGCGCTGGTTTCGCGGTAAGGGCGACTGTGCAGGACGTAGGCGAGTTGTGCGGCAGGTGGGTTGCTGGACATGGGTGGCAGGTATCTCTGGACACTAAAGCTTCCCTCACCCTAGCCCTCTCCCGGAGGGAGAGGGAACTGACCGCATGCGGGTTCGAAAACACCGACATTCAGCCCCCCTCTCCCTCCGGGAGAGGGTTGGGGTGAGGGCAACGGATTACAGGTCGCCGTAACCCAGTGAACGCAGGGCGCGCTCATCGTCGGACCAGCCGCCTTTCACTTTCACCCACAGGTTAAGCATGATCTTGGAGTCGAACAGCAGCTCCATATCCTTGCGCGCTTCGGTACCGATACGTTTGATACGCTCGCCCTTGTCGCCAATGATGATTTTCTTCTGACCATCACGCTCAACCAGAATCAATGCGTGAATATGCAAGGTTTTACCTTGCTGCTTGAATTCTTCGATCTCGACCGTGATCTGGTACGGCAGTTCGGCACCCATTTGGCGCATGATCTTTTCACGTACCAGCTCAGCGGCCAGAAAGCGGCTGCTGCGGTCAGTGATCTGATCTTCCGGGAAAAAGTGCTCGTTTTCCGGCAAGTGTTCAGCGATCACGCGCTCAAGCGCGTCAAGGTTGTGACCGTGTTGAGCAGAAATCGGGATGATCTGGGCGTTCGGCAGTTGCTCCTGAAGCCAGCTCAGGTGCGGCATCAGCTCGGCCTTGTCTTCAATACGGTCGGTCTTGTTCAGCGCAACGATCAACGGCCCGGTCACGTATTGAACGCGCTCCAGCACCATCTGGTCTTCGTCGGTCCACTTGGTGCGGTCAACAACGAAGATCACCACGTCCACGTCTTTCAACGCGGCCGACGCGGTTTTGTTCATGTAGCGGTTCAGGGCCTTTTCGCCGCCTTTGTGCATACCAGGGGTATCTACATACACCGCTTGCACGTTGCCTTCGGTCTTGATGCCCAGCATGTTGTGACGGGTGGTCTGAGGCTTGCGCGAAGTAATCGCCAGCTTTTGACCGAGGATGTGGTTCAGCAGTGTGGATTTACCCACGTTTGGTCGACCAACAATGGCGACATAGCCACAGCGTGTTGCAGTTGTATCATTCATGGCCATTCTCCACGCCAAGGGCAATCAATGCTGCGGCGGCCGCTACCTGTTCGGCAATACGACGACTCACACCCTGACCTCGGCTTTTTTCATTCAATAGGGCAATTTCGCATTCAACGAAGAAGATGCGGCAATGCGGTTCGCCCTGGATATCTACCACTTCGTAACGTGGCAGCTCACAGGCACGCGACTGCAAGAATTCTTGCAGGCGGGTCTTTGGATCTTTGTTGGTGTCGACCAGTGTCAAGGTCTCGAATTCGCTGGCCAGCCACGCCAATACCCGATCACGGGCAGCTTCCATGCCGGCGTCCAGATAAATGGCGCCGATCAACGCTTCAAGGGCGTCGGCCAAAATCGATTCACGACGAAAACCACCGCTCTTGAGCTCGCCCGAACCCAGGCGCAGATACTCGCCCAACTCGAAACCACGGGCCAAAACAGCCAGGGTTTCGCCTTTAACCAGACGGGCACGCAGACGCGACAGCTGGCCTTCGCGAGCCAACGGGAAGCGGTCAAACAACGCTTCGCCGGCAACAAAATTGAGGATGGCATCACCCAGGAATTCGAGACGCTCGTTATTGCGCCCCGCAAAACTGCGGTGTGTCAGGGCCAGAACCATCAGTTCCTGGTCTTTGAAGGTGTAACCGAGCTGACGCTCTAAACGACTTAATGGAAAACTCACGATTTACCCACGCTGAGTTCGTGGCCGAATGTCACCACCGGACCGATATAAGGGATCAGTGATGCTCTCTTATCGCATAGCAAATGGACCGGGAACCGGCAGTTCGCCGCCGTCACACTTAACGCTTTGTTCAAATCCACATCCTGAATACAGTTGATCGCTCGCCTGAAGCGGCAAAGCGATCTTGAGAGCCGACTGATCTGCGAACCTGTTCGTTCGCCTGAAAAGCAGTCGGCGCTGTTATTAACAGCGCCGTCTTGGCTACTTGATCAGACCAACCCGCGACAAGCTCGGCAGGTTGCTCATTTTAGGTTCTGGCCAGCTCATCCAAACAGCGAAGGCCTTGCCGACGATATTTTCGTCAGGAACCATGCCCAACTCGCTCTTGGGAATGTTGGGGTCGTCCCAGTAACGGCTGTCGTTCGAATTGTCGCGGTTGTCACCCATCATGAAGTAGTGCCCGGCCGGAACCGTCCACTCCTTGCCAGGTGGCGCACGATAGCGGCTCATTTCCTTGCGGATCATGTGCTCAACTTCGCCCAGCTTCTCTTTGTACAACGCTGCACTGCCCAATGTTCCAGGCTCATTACCCACCAGTTGCTCGGCAACCAGTTGGTCATTGATGTACAGCTTTTTGTCACTGGTGTAACGAATCTTGTCGCCCGGCAGACCGACTACACGCTTGATGTAGTTAACGGTCGGGTCACTTGGGTAGCGAAACACCATCACATCGCCGCGTTGCGGATCACCCACTTCGATGATTTTCTTGTCGATGACCGGCAAGCGGATACCGTAAGAAAACTTGTTCACCAAGATGAAGTCGCCCACATCCAGGGTCGGTTTCATCGAGCCGGACGGAATCTGGAACGGCTCAACCAGAAACGAACGCAGCACCAGCACGATGAACAACACCGGGAAGAACGACTTGCCGTATTCAACCAGCAGCGGTTCCTTGTTGAGCTTCTCGATAACCTGAGCATCAGCCGGCTTGACGCTGGCTTGATACTGGGCGATGGCCTTGCGCCGGCGAGGTGCCAGAAAGACCAGATCGAGCAGCGCCAGCAAACCGCAGACGGCAACAGCAATGACCAGCAACAGCGGGAAATTTAGTGACATAGGACCTAGCTATCCAACCTGAGCACTGCAAGGAAGGCTTCTTGTGGAATCTCCACGTTACCCACTTGCTTCATGCGTTTTTTACCGGCTTTCTGCTTTTCCAACAGCTTGCGCTTACGGCTAACGTCACCACCGTAGCATTTGGCCAGTACGTTTTTTCTGAGCGCTTTAACCGACGAGCGCGCAATGATTTGGCCACCAATTGCAGCCTGAATTGCTACATCGAACATCTGACGCGGAATCAGCTCTTTCATTTTCTCGGTCAGCGCGCGCCCTTTGTAGTGAGCGTTGTCGCGGTGAACGATCAGTGCAAGGGCGTCAACTTTCTCGCCGTTGATCAATACATCGAGCTTAACCAGATTCGCCGATTGATAACGGTCGAAGTGGTAATCCAGCGAAGCATAGCCGCGACTGGTGGATTTGAGACGGTCAAAGAAGTCCAGAACCACTTCGTTCATCGGCAAATCGTAAGTCACTTGCACCTGTGAGCCGAGGAACAGCATGTCGTGCTGAACGCCACGCTTCTCGATGCACAGAGTAATGACGTTACCCAGGTGCTCTTGAGGCACAAGAATATTGGCGCGCACGATCGGCTCGCGAATATCTTCGATGGACGACACATCCGGAAGCTTGGACGGGTTATCCACGTAAATCGTTTCGCCGGATTTGAGCAGCAGCTCAAAAATAACGGTCGGCGCGGTGGTGATCAGGTCCAGGTCGTACTCGCGCTCAAGGCGCTCCTGGATGATCTCCATGTGCAGCATGCCCAGGAACCCGCAACGGAAGCCGAAGCCCAGTGCGTCGGAGCTTTCCGGGGTGTACTGCAGCGACGAATCGTTCAGCGTGAGCTTTTGCAGCGCTTCACGGAAGTCTTCGAAGTCGTCGGAGCTGACAGGGAACAGACCGGCATACACCTGCGGCTGAATGCGCTTAAAGCCTGGCAGAACGTCAACATCAGGGGTGCTGCTCAAGGTCAGGGTGTCGCCCACTGGCGCGCCGTGAATGTCCTTGATGCCCGCGATGATAAAGCCCACTTCACCGGCTTTGAGGTCAACGGTCGCCGTGTGCTTGGGATTGAATACACCCACGCTGTCCACCAGGTGCATCTTGCCGGTGGACTTGACCAGAATCTTGTCGCCCTTTTTCACGCGGCCGTGGCGCACGCGAACCAGAGACACAACGCCCAGGTAGTTATCGAACCAGGAGTCGATGATCAACGCTTGCAGCGGATCTTCGTAATTACCGGTCGGGGCTGGAATGGTGTGTACCAGACGCTCGAGCACTTCGTCGACGCCAAGGCCCGTTTTGGCACTGCACGTCACGGCATCAGTGGCATCGATGCCAATGATTTTTTCGATTTCGTCTTTTACACGATCAGGATCGGCCTGCGGCAGGTCGATCTTGTTCAGTACCGGCATGACCTCAAGGCCCTGCTCGATAGCGGTGTAGCAGTTGGCTACGGACTGAGCTTCAACGCCCTGCCCCGCATCCACCACCAGCAACGCACCCTCACACGCCGCCAGAGAACGGCTGACTTCATACGTGAAGTCGACGTGGCCTGGGGTATCAATGAAGTTCAGCTGGTAGGTAATGCCGTCTTTGGCCGTGTAATACAAGGTAACGCTGTGCGCTTTGATGGTGATCCCGCGCTCACGCTCGAGGTCCATGGAATCCAGCACCTGGGCTTCCATTTCACGGGCAGACAAACCGCCACACATCTGGATGAAACGATCGGCCAGCGTCGACTTGCCATGGTCAATGTGGGCGATGATGGAGAAATTGCGGATATGACTCAAATCACTCACGGGTCAACACTCAAAAAAAGTCGCAGGCAGACTGCCCGCCGAAAAATAGCCGGGAATTGTACCTGATGATCGCGCCAAGCGTCACGTTCACAGGCCAACGGACACCGACAAAAAAGCCCCTACCATGAGATAGAGGCTTTTGAGTGACTCAATAACGGCGCATCAACCCGCTCGACGCAACAGCCAGAGCCCCGCCAACGCGCAGATAGCAGCCGGTAGCAGCACCGCAAACAGTGGCGAGAAGCCGAACACCAGGCTGGAAGGGCCAAGCAAGTCCTGGGCGATCTTGAAGGCAAAGCCGACCAACACCCCGGTAAATACCCGTTGCCCCAATGTCACGGAGCGTAGCGGGCCGAAAATGAACGAGATTGCCATCAACACCAGTGCAGCCGTGACCAAGGGTTGTAACACCTTGACCCAGAACGCCAGCCAGTAACGACCGTTGTTCAGGCCTTGATCCTTGAGGTAGTGGATATAGCTCCACAAGCCGCTGATGGACAGGGCGTCAGGCGCCATGACCACGGTATTGAGCAACTGCGGGCTCAGCAGTACGTCCCAACGCTCTGCGGGAACCTTGACGACTTCGGTGCTGCGATCATGGAAAACCGTGGTAGCAACGTCGGTCAGCTGCCAGTGATCCTGATCGAACTGCGCCTTTTTGGCGAAGCTGGACGACAGCATGTGGCGCTCTTTATCAAAGCGGTAGCGGGTTACGCCCAGCAACACACCATTGGGCTGAACGGCGTTGATATGGATGAACTCATCGCCCTGACGGTGCCACAAGCCATGCTTGGAGCTTTGCGCATCACCGCCACCCTGTGCCAGTGCGCGATTGGCCTGAGCCATGGTTTCAGTGGCCGGTGCGACATATTCACCGATCAGCAGACCGGCCACCATCAGCACCAGCATCGGTTTCATGACCGCCCACACGATACGACCGATAGAGACACCGGCCGCCCGCATGATGGTCAGTTCACTGTTGCTCGCCAAGCTGCCCAGACCGATCAGACAGCCGATCAAGGCCGCCATCGGCAGCATGTCGTACATGCGGCGCGGTGCCGTGAGCAAGACAAAACTCAGTACATCCATGACGGTATAGGTGTCACTGACGCTGCCCATTTCGTCGATAAACGCAAACAGCGTGGCCAGCCCCAAAATAATCCCCAGTACCGCCAGGATCGCCAACAACACACTTTTACCAATGTAGCGATCGAGCTTAACCACGGGCCATCTCCTTCACGCTACGACGACTCGCCAACTTCAAGCGCAACGGTTCCCAATACAACAGCCCCAGACCAATCGCCAGGAACAGAATATGCACCCACCACAAGCCCAGCACCGGTGACAGCTTGCCTTTCTCAAGGGCACCACGGGCCGAAATCAGCATGGTCAGGTAACCCATATAAAGCAGAATGGCCGGCAATAGTTTGAGGAATCGACCCTGACGTGGATTGACCCGCGACAGAGGCACCGCAATCAAGGTCACGACAAACACCAGCAACGGCAAGGAAATACGCCATTGCAACTCGGCAATGGCTCGCGGCTGCGGGTTGCCAATCAGGTCGAGCGTAGGGATTGCATCGCGATCCGTGACCTCGTCACTGACGTCAGGCTTGGGCAGCAACACACCGTAGGTGTCGTACTGAATGGCGCGATAGTCGGCCAGACCGGGCTGCCCGTCATACCGGTAACCGTTGTCCAGCACCAGCCAGCGACTGCCGTCCGGTCGCACTTCCTGACGGCCTTTTTCAGCCACCAGCACCGAAATTCCACGGTCTTTGGCATCCTGGCCGAGGTTTTTCTGAGAGATGAACACGCCGGACAGGTTAGTACGGTCGTTGGTCAGCTCTTCGGTGTAGGTCACCCGCGAGCCGTCACTCAAGGACTGAAAGCGCCCCGGTTCCAACGTGTCGAACTCGGTCAGGGCATCTTGCTTGTTAAGCAGCAACTGAAACTGATTGGCGCCTTGCGGGGCCAGACTCAAGCTCAGCCATGCCACCACCAGCGCAACAAACGCCGCAGGCACCAGGGTCATGCCCAACAAGCGCTGCTGGCTCATGCCGGTGGCTGACAAAACGGTCATCTCGCTTTCCAGGTACAACCGGCCATACGCCAGCAAAATACCCAAAAACAGACCCAGCGGCAGAATCAGCTGCATGAAACCCGGCAGTCGGAACCCCATGATCAGGAACAACGAGCCAGGATCAAGCGCGCCGGAAGCCGCCTGTGCCAGGTATTTAATGAAACGACCACTCATGATGATGACCAGCAGCACAGCACTGACTGCACTCAAGGTAACCATGACTTCGCGGGATAGATAACGGAAGACGATCAAACCAGACACTCCAGGGGTCGTCAGGCAAAGGCGGCCAAACAAACGGCATAACGAGTGGACACAGACTCAGATGAAGAGCCTAGCCGTTAAAAAAGATGGCGCATTATCCTGTGAATGAGTGCGCCTGTCACTGCGCTTGCTCACCCAACGCTTCAAAGCATGACAGACACGGCAATCGAGGGTTGTCAGGCTCTGCCGACGAGGTTCAAACTGCCCGCCTTGACGCCTGTCCGAACGGCAGGTGAAGCGCTTCATCTATATAAGCAAGCAAACACCTCGTTTGTGCGCACGTTGACCATTTGATTCAGGGACCCGGACATGGAACTGGTTGTAAAAAGCGTTAGCCCAGAAACGTTGAAAACGGCCACTCTAGTGGTCGCCATCGGTGAAGACCGCACACTCGGCAACACGGCCAAGGCCATTGACGAACTCACTGGCGGCGCCATCAGCGCTGTACTCAAGCGTGGCGACATTGCCGGCAAAACCGGTCAAACTCTGCTGCTGCACAGCCTGCCCAACCTCAAAGCCGAACGCGTGCTGCTGCTGGGCACCGGTAAAGATGCCGAGCTGGGTGACCGCCCGTTTCGCAAAATTATCAGCAGCGCCCTCAACGTACTGAAAGGTCTGGGCGGCAGCGATGCCGTTCTGGCGCTGGACGAACTGGTCGTCAAGGACCGCGACAGCTATGGCAAAACCCGCCTGCTGGCAGAAACACTGGTTGATGGCGAATACACCTTCGACCGCTTCAAAAGCCAGAAAGCCGAACCGCGCGCGCTGAAAAAAATCACCCTGCTGACCATCAAGGCTGCACAGGCTGAAGTGCAACTGGCCGTCACCCATGCTCAGGCGATTGCTGCCGGCATGTCGTTCACCCGCGATCTGGGCAACCTGCCGCCGAACATCTGCCACCCGACTTTCCTGGCTGAACAGGCCAAGGATCTGGGCAAGGAATACAAAGGCCTGAAAGTCGAAATCCTTGACGAGAAAAAGATCAAGGATCTGGGCATGGGCGCGTTCTACGCCGTGGGCCAGGGCAGCGACCAGCCACCTCGCTTGATTGTCATGAACTACTCGGGCGGCAAAAAATCCGAAAAGCCATACGTTCTGGTCGGCAAAGGCATCACCTTTGACACCGGCGGCATCAGCCTCAAGCCGGGCGCCGGCATGGACGAAATGAAGTACGACATGGGTGGCGCTGCCAGCGTGTTCGGTACGCTGCGCGCCGTGCTTGAGCTGAAACTGCCGATCAATCTGGTGTGCATTCTGGCCTGTGCCGAAAACATGCCAAGCGGCGGTGCCGCGCGCCCAGGTGACATCGTCACGACCATGAGCGGTCAAACCGTCGAAATCCTCAATACTGACGCCGAAGGCCGTCTGGTGCTGTGCGATGCCCTGACCTACGCCGAACGTTTCAAGCCACAAGCCGTTATCGACATTGCCACCTTGACCGGCGCCTGCATGGTTGCCCTGGGCGCTCACACGTCCGGCCTGATGGGCAACAACGACGAACTGATCGGCCAACTGCTCGAAGCCGGCAAACAAGCCGACGACCGCGCCTGGCAACTGCCGCTGTTCGACGAATACCAGGAGCAGCTGGACAGCCCGTTTGCCGACATGGCCAACATTGGCGGCCCTAAAGCCGGTGCAATCACCGCTGGCTGCTTCCTGTCGCGCTTCGCCAAGGCCTATCACTGGGCTCACCTGGACATCGCTGGCACCGCATGGGTCAGCGGCGGCAAGGACAAGGGCGCCAGCGGCCGCCCGGTGCCTCTGCTGACCCAGTACCTGCTGGACCGCGCCAACGCTTGACGCTGACAATCGAAGGCTGCGCGGCTTGATGACCGCGCAGCCTCGGTTCAGGAATCGCAATGACCACTGAAACAACCAAAATCGACTTCTATATTCTTCCAAGCGCGGCCACATCGGCGCGGCTGGATTTTGCCTGCAAGCTCACTGAAAAAGCCTGGCGCCTCGGGCATCGGGTCTACCTGCACTGTAGCGACGCCGCGCAACGCCAGGATCTGGATGAGCGCTTATGGCGCTTCAAGGGCGAGAGCTTTGTGCCCCACAGCCACTTCGAAGATGAACCGGATGGCGTGATTGTCATGGGCCTGGGCGAAGCACCGGCCAGCCACCAGGATTTACTGATCAACCTGGACCTTAAAGTCCCTGAATTTTTTAAACGCTTTGCCCGCGTGGCCGAAGTCGTGGTCGAAGACCCTGTCGTGCGACTGGCGGCACGAGAGAGTTTCCGCTTCTACCGCGAACAGGGCTATCCTCTGCAAGACCACAAGCTGCAACGACTCTGAGCACACGATGGACACCTCCAACGCCTCACAAAAAGCTGCGCACCTGCTCGACGACCTTGAATCCATTCGCCAATTGCTGGGCGATGATGGTCTGCAGCCGCCGCTACTGACCGAAATGGTGGGCGCCGAAGGGGCCCAGATCCCCTTGCTGTCCGAAGCCATCGACGACGAAAACCAGATACCGCTGGTCGGTATTGAGCCCGCGCCGACGGTGCAAAAACAGCCGGACGCCCTGCTCGTGCATCTGGACAACGAACTGCGAACGGCGGCGCACTCGATCATGCAGGACGTGATCAACGACTTCACGCCGCATATCGAAACCGAAATCAAGCGGCGCCTTGAAGCGCACATGGAGCGCCTGTTGGCGCAGCGATAAGCGGCAAGCCTCAAGCAACAAGCGGGGCTGCATGCCCGCAGCTCTTGCTTCTCCTTGACGCTTGCAGCTAGAAACTTGCCGCTGCCGAAGGCTATACTTGCCGGCTTTCCTGAATTAATGCCAATAGGGTCCCGCCGCGCATGGATAAGACCTACCAGCCGCACGCCATTGAAACTTCCTGGTACAAAACCTGGGAAGAAGAGAATTATTTTGCCCCGCAAGGCGCGGGCGACCCGTACACCATCATGATTCCGCCGCCGAACGTCACCGGCAGCCTGCACATGGGTCACGGCTTCAATAACGCGATCATGGACGCCTTGATCCGTTTCCGCCGCATGCAGGGTCGCAACACCCTGTGGCAACCGGGCACCGACCACGCGGGTATCGCCACCCAGATGCTGGTTGAGCGCCAAATTGAAGCCCAAGGCCTGAACCGCCACGATCTGGGCCGCGAGAAGTTCCTCGACAAGATCTGGGAATGGAAGGAGCAGTCCGGTGGCAATATCAGCCGTCAGATTCGTCGCCTCGGCTCGTCCGTAGACTGGAGCCGCGAGCGTTTCACCATGGACGACGGCCTGTCCGAAGCCGTGAAAGAAGCGTTTGTGCGCCTGCACGAAGACGGCCTGATCTACCGCGGCAAGCGTCTGGTCAACTGGGACACCAAGTTGCACACGGCCATTTCCGATCTTGAAGTGGAAAACCACGACAATAAAGGTTTCCTGTGGAACCTGCGTTACCCACTGGCTGACGGTGCGAAAACCGCCGAGGGGCTGGATTATCTGGTCGTGGCTACCACCCGCCCTGAAACCCTGCTGGGCGACGCAGCCGTTGCCGTGAACCCGGAAGATGAGCGCTATAAAGCCCTGATCGGCAAATGTGTCGAATTGCCTTTGGTCGGCCGCCGTATCCCGATCATCGCTGACGACTACTGTGACCCTGAGTTCGGCACCGGCTGTGTGAAAATCACCCCGGCTCACGACTTCAACGACTACGAAGTCGGCAAGCGCCACAACCTGCCGCTGCTCAACATCTTCGACAAAAACGCCGCCGTACTGCCTGCCGCTCAAGTGTTCAACCTTGATGGCACGCTGAACGACAGCGTCGACGGCACCCTGCCGGCCAAGTACGCCGGTCTGGATCGTTTCGAAGCGCGCAAGCAAATCGTCGCCGATCTGGATGCCGCCGGTTTGCTGGTCAGCGTCGATGATCACGCCCTGAAAGTGCCAAAAGGCGACCGTTCGGGCACCGTGATCGAACCCTGGTTGACTGACCAGTGGTACGTATCGACCAAGCCGTTGGCCGAGCCCGCCATTGCTGCCGTTGAAGACGGTCGCATTGCGTTCGTGCCTAAACAGTACGAAAACATGTACTTCTCGTGGATGCGCGACATCCAGGACTGGTGCATCAGCCGTCAACTGTGGTGGGGCCATCGCATTCCGGCCTGGTATGACGAGTCGGGCAAGGTCTATGTGGGCCGCGACGAAGCTGAAGTGCGTGCCAAGCACAACCTGGGGCCGGACGTTGAGCTGCAACAGGACAACGACGTACTCGATACCTGGTTCAGTTCGGGCCTGTGGACCTTCTCCACCCTGGGCTGGCCGGAAAAAACCGACGCGCTGAAAACCTTCCACTCCACTGACGTGCTGGTGACGGGCTTCGACATCATTTTCTTCTGGGTTGCCCGGATGATCATGCTCACCATGCACCTGGTGAAAAACGAAGACGGCACCCCGCAAGTTCCGTTCAAGACGGTGTATGTACACGGTCTGGTGCGTGACGGTCAGGGCCAGAAGATGTCCAAGTCCAAGGGCAACGTACTGGACCCGCTGGACATCATCGACGGTATTGAACTCGAAGACCTGGTGGCTAAACGCACCACGGGCCTGATGCAGCCAAAACTGTTGAAGAAAATCGAGAAGCAGACCCGCGACGAGTTCGCTGACGGTATCGCCAGCTACGGCACCGATGCCCTGCGTTTCACCTTCTGCTCGCTGGCGTCCACCGGTCGCGACATCAAGTTCGACATGGGCCGCGTTGAAGGCTATCGCAACTTCTGCAACAAGATCTGGAACGCTGCACGCTACGTGCTGGACAAGGGCGAAGACTGCGGCCAGAACGGCGAAGCCTATGAGCTGTCGCTGGCAGACCGCTGGATCATCTCGCAGTTGCAACGCACCGAAGCCGAAGTGACCCGTCACCTCGACCAGTTCCGTTTTGACCTCGCGGCACAAGCCCTGTACGAGTTTATCTGGAACCAGTACTGCGATTGGTACCTGGAACTGTCCAAGCCTGTGCTGTGGGACGAGAACGCCCCGGTTGAACGTCAGCGTGGCACCCGTCGTACGCTGGTTCGGGTGCTGGAAGTGGCATTGCGCCTGGCCCATCCGTTCATGCCATTCATCACCGAAGAAATCTGGCAGCGCATCGCGCCGCTGGCCGGCGTTGAAGGCAAGACCATCATGCTGCAACCGTGGCCAGTACCGAACGAGGCGCGCATCGACCAGGCCGCTGAAGACGATATCGAATGGCTCAAGGGCCTGATGCTGGGTATTCGCAACATCCGTGGCGAAATGAACATTGGCCCAGGCAAGCCTTTGCAGATCTACCTGAAAAACGTCAGCAGCGAAGATCAGCGCCGTCTGACCGAGAACGATGCCTTGCTCAAAAAGCTGGCTAAACTCGAATCGATCACCGTGCTGCAAGACGGCGCCGAAGCACCGCTGTCGGCCACCGCACTGGTAGGCGAGATGGAAGTGCTGGTGCCCATGGCCGGTCTGATCGACAAAGATGCAGAGTTGGCGCGTCTGGACAAGGAAATCCAGCGTCTGAACGGCGAAGTGGCCCGCGTAGGTGGAAAACTCTCTAACGCCGCGTTCGTTGACAAAGCTCCGGCCGAAGTCATCGAAAAAGAACGAACCAAGTTGGCCGAAGCCGAACAGGCCTTGAGCAAATTGGCCGAACAGCACGCGCGGATTTCCAGCCTGTAATAAAGCTGCGCACCTGATCGCGGGCAAGCCCTTAGCTCTGAAAGGAACTAAGGGCTTGCCCGCGATTGCTTTTGTGGAATGAATTGAACATGACAACCCCACGCACCTCCAAAGCCACACGCCACAAGCCCAAGGCCGCCAGCGAAAAAACGCCAGCCGCCCCACGGGTCAAGCCGAGCCTGCACCCGCGCAACCGCCATCAGGGCCGTTACGACTTCCCGCAGTTGATTTCGGTCTGCCCTGAGCTGGCAGAATTCGTGATCATCAATCCGTACGGCAAAGAAAGCATCGACTTCGCCAACCCGGATGCCGTGCGCGTATTCAACCGCGCGTTGCTCAAGGCGTTCTACGGTATCGCCCACTGGGACATTCCGGCTGACTACCTGTGCCCGCCTGTGCCTGGTCGCGCTGACTACGTGCACTTCTTGGCCGACCTGCTGGCTACCCTGAACGATGGCGTCATCCCGCGTGGCCCAGGCGTGCGCGTGCTGGACATCGGCATGGGTGCAAACTGCGTTTACCCGCTGATTGGTCACAGTGAATACCGCTGGCAGTTCTTGGGCACCGAAGTTGACCCGACTGCCGTTAAGGCAGCCAAGGCAATCGTGCAATCCAACGGGTTGAACAAAGCCATCAGCCTGCGCTTGCAGCCTGACCCGAAGAAGATCCTGCTGGACGTTCTGGACAACACCGAGCGTTTTGACCTGAGCATGTGCAACCCGCCGTTCCACGCGTCTATCGACGAAGCCACACGCGGCAGCGAGCGTAAATGGCGCGCACTGGGCAAGGCTGATCCCAAGCGCAAACTGCCGGTACTGAACTTTGGCGGTCAAGCGGCTGAATTGTGGTGCGAAGGGGGTGAGCAGCGCTTTGTGACCCAACTGATTCGTGAAAGCGTGCAGGTGGGTCGTCAGGTGCTGTGGTTCAGCGTGCTGGTGTCCAAGGCGTCCAACTTGCCGGCGATCCAGACTGCCCTCAAAAAGGCCGGTGTGCGCGAAAGCCAGGTGGTCGACATGTCACAGGGCAACAAGCAAAGCCGCTTTGTCGCCTGGACATTCCATGACAAAGAACAGCAACAGCTGTGGCGCGAGAAGAATTGGACGAAGTGAATTCGAGTGGCAAGCTTTAAGCGGCAAGCCTCAAGTTAAAAGCGCTCTGCTTTCACTTGTAGCTTGGCGCTTGCAGCTCGCAGCTTCGCTGCGCCCATAAAAAAGCCGCGCTTCGGAGTGATCCGAAGCGCGGCTTTTTTACAACAGTCTTACTTGTTAACAGCGTCAGTCAGGCCTTTGGCCACAACGAGCTTGATAACTTTTTTGGCAGCGATTTCGATGGCAGCGCCAGTCGAAGGGTTACGGCCAGTACGGGCAGGACGCTCGGTCACTTTCAGTTTGCCAATACCTGGCAGAGTGATTTCGCCGCCATTTTCCAATTGATCAGCAACGATCTGAGCCAGTTGGTCCAGAGCGTTACGCGCGGTTGTTTTCGGCGCGTCGATAGCTTCAGCGATATCAGCGATCAGTTGGTCTTTAGTCATAGCCATTGAGATGGTCCTTCCCTATCAAATTCATTTGGTTTGCAGAGTGCAAAGTCAGCTATCGAGCCAGATCTCAGGGGTCTGGCACGCCCGTTGGCTTTCACGACGAATCGCGGATGTAGAGTGCTAAAACGGGGTTTGGTTCGACCTGACACTTGCTGAATGCATGCTTTGCGCCATTACACAGCGCAAGACGGGGCAAAACTAGCACAGAGACGGCTAAATATCCGCTTCTACCTAGCCATTTGGTCAGCTTTATCGCTCTAAATCAGTAAAAAAGGCCATCCGGGCCATCACACGCCCCCTAAACCCGGCCGCAAAGGCTGCCCCGGCGCTCAGGTGGGTTACACTTGGCGCTTTTGCGGGGTGTGCGCCCTGCCCTCTCATTACTCACCGAGAAGCCCATGCCGATCCGTCATTGCATCGTCCATTTGATTGAAAAAAAACCCGACGGTACGCCCGCTGTTCTCCACGCCCGCGACTCTGAACTGGCCGAGTCCCAAGCCATCGAGAACATGCTCGCTGACCTCAACGAAAGCTATAACGCCAAGCAAGGTAAAGCGTGGGGGTTTTTCCATGCTGAATCTGGTGCGCACCCGTTCAGTGGATGGCTCAAGGAGTATCTGGACGGCGGCAAGGATTTCACCGCGTTCAGCCGTGTCGCCGTCGAGCACCTGCAAAAGCTGATGGAAGAATCCAACCTTTCAGTGGGCGGGCACGTGCTGTTTGCTCACTACCAGCAAGGCATGACTGACTATCTGGCCATCGCCTTGCTGCACCACAGCGACGGCGTGGCAGTGAACCAGGAACTGGATGTGACCCCCTCGCGTCATCTGGATCTTGGCCAACTGCATCTGGCCGCACGCATCAACATTTCCGAATGGCAGAACAACAAGCAGTCCAAGCAATACATTTCATTCATCAAAGGTAAAAACGGTAAGAAGGTTTCGGAATACTTCCGCGACTTTATTGGCTGCCAGGAAGGTGTCGACGGCCCCGGCGAAACCCGAACGCTGCTCAAAGCCTTCAGCGATTTTGTTGAGAGCGAAGACCTGCCGGAAGAGTCCGCACGCGAAAAGACCAAAACGCTGGTTGATTACGCCAGCAGCCAGGCCAAGATCGGTGAACCGATGGGCCTCGAAGAATTGTCCGAGCTGATTGACGAAGAGCGCCCCAAAGCCTTTTACGACCATATCCGCAACAAGGATTACGGCCTGTCGCCAGAAATTCCGGCTGACAAACGCACCCTTAACCAGTTCCGTCGCTTCACTGGCCGCGCTGAAGGCTTGTCCATCAGTTTTGAAGCGCACCTGCTGGGCTCCAAGATCGAGTTCGACGAAGAGGCCGGCACCTTGGTGATCAAGGGTCTACCGACTCAACTGCTCGACCAGCTCAAGCGCAGCAAATAATGTTCAACGGGATTCTGAAGAAAGTCCTGTTTGTTCTGATCGTGGTGGTGGTGTTTCAGAATTGGGGCAAAATCCAGCGGGTATTGAACCCTTCGGGTGTGGTCTCAGAGCAAACCCGGGCCGACGCCCGGGTCGTGCTGTATGCCACCGAGTGGTGTGGCTACTGCAAGGCCACGCGGCGTTTTCTGGACGAGAAAGGTATCCCGTTCAAAGAGTTTGATATCGATAAGGACGCCACCGCACGTGAGGCCTACGAGGCGCTGGGCGGACGTGGGATACCGATACTGGATGTCAACGGGACGTTGATCAGAGATTTCAAGCCAGAGGCGATAGAGGCGGCGTTGCAGTCACCCTCAAAAGCGCCCTCACCCTAACCCTCTCCCAAAGGGAGAGGAGACTAAAAGCAGAAGCAGATGCGCGCTACGCCTCAGATCAAGCCCCCTCTCCCTCTGGGAGAGGGCTGGGGTGAGGGTTTGCGCACCCCACCTGACTCAGCACCAGACACTCCTTGGCGCTCTTCCTGAGCTTTTTGATCAGGCGCTCCTGACGCAACGCTTCGCCTTTATCAGGCCACGATTCGACATACACCAGCGCCACTGCCGGGCTCGACGCAAAAAATCGCGCGCCCTTGCCCGTTTGATGCTTGGCAAAACGGCGCACGGGATCATCGCTGATCCCGCAATACAACGAACCATTGGCCGCCCTGACCAAATATACGAACCAGGGTTTACTCACGACCAGCCTGAAAGGCTTTAAGGCCTTTTTGAGCCTGCCCCCGTATCGCGTTTTTTACCCACGGCGTCCACCCAAGCAGTAATCCCTTGATCCCCAAGGCCTGACGTGACCAGCGCCATAGATCAAAGTGGTCGCGGTGCTCGCAAATCCTGCCATCACGAAACACAAACCGCGCCTCAATATCATTGACCACCACCGCCCCGCTCTGGCCGAACACATACGTCGCCAGCCAATGAGCGCTCACCGTCTGCGCGTTGGCCTGCACCCGATCAAAGGTCAGCGTAAAGTCCTTGGCCCGGGCTGTCAGCATGCGCCACATATCGCTGACATCTCGGCCACGCAACTCACCGAATACCGGGTCGCTGAACACCACGTCGTCGGTATAACAGGCAGCCATTGCTTCGGCATCAAGGCGTTGGAATGCTTCATAGAAATGAGTGATCAACGCTTGGCTCATGACAAGGTCCGTTCGGCTGGAGAATCTGAGCACGATAATCTGCAATCTGCAGAAACACTACGCCTTCAGAGTCGTTCGCTTTGCACATTCACGTAACGCATGCGCCCCGCTCCCAATCCGGCAACGATGGCAGCGACGCCAATCACCCCGAAAATCCAGCCCAGCGCACTCCAGCCCCCTGTCACTTCATGCACCACACCGACGGCCAACGGCCCCATGGACGCCACGGTGTAACCAATGCCCTGAGCCATCCCCGACAGGTTGGCCGCCACGTGAGCATCGCGCGAACGCATCACAATCAAGGTCAACGCCAGGCTGAATGCTCCGCCCTGCCCCAACCCCAGCACAATCGCCCAGCCCCATAAACCGTCAAGCGGTGCGTACAGACAGCCGAACAGGCCGGCCAGGGTCATGCTCATCACCAACACGATCGCCAACCGCTGATCCTTGCCGCGCGTGGCCAACCAGGGCGCCGTCAGTGCCGTAATCAATTGCACGATGACTGAACCCGACATCACCAGCCCGGCCTGAGTTGCCGTCAAACCGCGCCCCATCAAAATGGAAGGCAACCAACCAAAAACGATGTACGACAGCGAAGATTGCAAACCCATGTACAACGTCACTTGCCACGCCAGAGGATCACGCAGTAAGCCTCGCACTCGGTAAGCCACTTTATGGGCGCCTTGACGCTTGCCCGTTTGCGGCAACCAGAAAATGGCCGCGATCAGTGCCGGCAATGCCCAAAAGCCCAAGCCCAACGCCCAGCTATTGCCCATTGCATGACTTAACGGCACCGTGGCACCTGCCGCCAATGCAGCACCGAGACAGAGTGCCATGGTGTACACGCCGGTCATCGTGCCCGCATGCCCGGCAAAATCGCGCTTGATAATGCCCGGCAGCAGCACACCGATCACGCCAATACTGGCGCCCGCCAAAATGCTACCGGCAAACAGCCCCACCTCCCCCAACGAACTGCGCAGTGCAATGCCGCCGCCCAGCGTCAGCAATATTCCCAACACCACCCGCTCAGTCCCGAAACGCCTCGCCAGTACGGGCGCCAAAGGTGCGAACAGTCCCAGACACAGCACCGGCAAGGTGGTCAACAAACCCGCCTGTGCCGCAGACAAACCCAGGCTGTCAGACACTTGCGAGAGTAAAGGCGCCATGCTCGACAGGGCCGGGCGCAGATTCAACGCCACCAGCACCAAACCCAGCAACAGCAACCACGGGCGCACGACAACGGGAGGTATGGGCGGCACCTGCTCGTCATCGACTTCGGCGTCAATCAGCAGTTCTTCAAGATCGTCCACAGGGTGAACAGGCTCGGTGAAACGGGCCATGGTTTTCTCCGGTTCAGGGTTCATTGATCAACGTCCGGCAAAGCGCCATCGCCCGTTGCGGATCTTGCTGTTCAACAGCCGCCAGCAGGTCAATGTGCAAATCAAACACCGACTGGCGACGAGGCTGGGCGGCCAGCGTCGAGCGTAACTGGCTGGTAACGATGCTTGAGGTGTAGCGATACAACTCACTCAGTGCGGGGTTGTGCGCGGCATCTATCAAGCGTTGGTGAAACAGCAAATCGCAGCCAATAAACGTATCGAGCTCACCGTGGTAATGCTGGGCACTTTCCTTCAGAGCCAGATGCAGCAGACGCAAATCCTCGTCAGTGCGCCGCAAAGCCGCCAAGCCAATGGCTTCAACTTCCAGGATGTGCCGCGTCTCGCGTATTTGCTCCAGCGAGCAGGAAGACAACGCGCGCAAGGTATCCATCGGATCGATGCGTCCTCGTAAATAACTGCCGTCGCCCTGGCGGATCTCGATCAAACCGGCAAAAGCCAGCACGCGCATCGCTTCGCGCACGGTATTACGGCTGATACCCAGCTCTGCGGCCAGTTCGGGCTCGGTCGGCAAACGCTGCCCGACCTCCCAAGCGCCGTCTTTTATGCGCGTGCGTAGTTGTTCAAGGGCCTGATCGACCAGTGAACGTTTAATCAGTGGAAAAGCTTCTGTCATGAAATTCGCCTTTTCATCCAATCATTGGATGAATTTTCCGACATGTTAGTCAGACCCACGCGATCGGGCAATCCGCTAGAGATAAGTGGTCAAAAAAATGACTCGATCCGTACACGATCTGGCGGGCCATGAATGCATGAAGTGCGGCGAAGTCGAGTTCGACGCTCCCAGCGCAGAGCGCTATGCCCAGGCAGGAGATGAACTGATAGAAGATGCCAAGCGGGTCATGGCTGACGAGATGAAACGCATTCGGCGCAAGTTGCAATTCACCCAGAAAAGCGCGGTACAACTCTTGTCCGGGGGTGGTCACAACGCCTTTAGCCGCTACGAACGGGCCGAAGTGGAGCCACCAAAGCCCTTATTTGTGCTGATGCGCCTACTCGATCGCCACCCTGAACTGGTGGCTGAGTTAGAGACGCTCAATGAATATGCAGACATCAATGCGCTGCTGGAGCAGAAGCAACAGCAGCGCGAGAAAGCACGCCACCCGCTCTCCCTGTAGCCGCTGCCGCAGGCTGCGATGGGTTGCGAAGCGACCCCGACAAACGAAGGTCCTTCGGCCCTTATCGCAGCCTGCGGCAGCGGCTACACGTAGTGCGTTTGGATCAATGCAATATCTGATTCAAAAACAGCTTGGTCCGGTCATTTTGCGGGTTGTCGAAGAAATCATTCGGCGCGGCCTGCTCTACGATTTCACCCTTGTCCATAAAGATCACCCGGTTGGCCACCGTACGTGCAAAACCCATTTCATGAGTCACACACAGCATGGTCATGCCGTCTTCGGCCAACCCGATCATGGTATCGAGTACCTCCTTGACCATTTCCGGATCTAGAGCTGACGTCGGTTCATCGAACAACATGATCTTAGGCTTCATGCACAGCGCCCGGGCAATCGCTACCCGC
Source organism: Pseudomonas sp. 2024-210 (assembly GCF_045062345.1). Lineage (NCBI taxonomy): Bacteria > Pseudomonadati > Pseudomonadota > Gammaproteobacteria > Pseudomonadales > Pseudomonadaceae > Pseudomonas > Pseudomonas sp. 2024-210. The sequence goes on from NZ_JBJGEJ010000001.1 coordinate 306,140, forward strand.
TGTTGCTGACCACCCGACAACTGCCCCGGATACTTGTGCGCCTGCTCCGGAATGCGCACCCGCTCCAGATAATGCATGGCAATTTCTTCAGCCTGACGCTTGGGCATCTTGCGCACCCACATCGGTGCCAGTGTGCAATTTTGCAAAATGGTCAGGTGCGGGAACAGGTTGAAGTGTTGAAACACCATGCCCACTTCACGGCGCACGGTTTCGATTTGCTTGATGTCATTGGTCAACTCAACGCCGTCAACCACGATGCGCCCTTGCTGGTGCTCTTCGAGGCGATTGAGGCAACGAATGGTCGTCGACTTGCCCGACCCCGAAGGCCCGCACAATACAATGCGCTCCCCCGGCTGCACGTTAAGGTTGATGTCCTTGAGCACGTGAAACTGGCCGTACCACTTATTAACGTCCTGCATCTGAATAATGCCTTCAGCGCTCGCAGGTTTTTTGATGGCTTCACTCATGTCGCACTCCTAACGCTTATGACCAGTGTCCAGCTTGCGCTCCAGATGCATGGAGTAGCGGGACATGCCAAAACAGAAAATCCAGAACACCAACGCCGCAAACACATAGCCTTCCGTTGCCATCCCCAACCACGTCGGGTCGGCGGCCGCTTGCTTGACGCTGTTGAGCAGGTCGAACAGGCCGATGATGATCACCAGGCTCGTGTCCTTGAACAGGGCTATAAAGGTGTTAACGATGCCCGGGATGACCAGCTTCAAGGCTTGCGGCAAGATCACCAGGCCCATGCTGCGCCAATACCCCAAGCCCATCGCCGCCGCGGCTTCGTACTGCCCCTTGGGGATAGCCTGCAAGCCCCCGCGCACCACTTCCGCGACATAGGCCGACTGGAACAGAATCACTCCGATCAAGGCGCGAAGCAGTTTGTCGAAGTTCATGCCCTCGGGCAGAAACAGCGGCAACATCACCGAAGACATAAACAGCACGGTGATCAGCGGTACACCGCGCCAGAATTCGATAAAGGTCACACACACCACGCGAATGGCCGGCATGTCCGAACGCCGTCCCAGCGCCAGCAAGATCCCCAGCGGCAAAGCACCGGCAATGCCGACTGTGGCAATCACCAGCGTCAGCATCAGACCGCCCCACTGGCTGGTGGCCACGTTGCTCAGGCCAAAGTAACCGCCATGCAACAGGCTGTACGCCACAATCGGGTACACCACCAGAAAGCCCAGCCCGTAGATCGCTTTGTGCTTGAAGCGCGAGATGAACAGCGGCGCCACACCGACCACGGCCAAAATCACCGTCAGATCGACGCGCCAGCGCAGTTCACGCGGGTAATAGCCGTACATGAACTGGCCAAAACGCTGCTGGATAAACACCCAACAGGCGCCCTCCTTGGTGCAGTCCGCCCGCGTGCTGCCGACCCAGTTGGCATCGAAAATCGCCCAGCTCAGCAGCGGCGGCACGATCAGCCAGATCAGGTAGAAGGCAAACAGGGTCAGCAGTGTGTTGAGCCAGCTGGAAAACAGATTGGCCCGCGCCCAGGCGACGATGCCGATGCGGTTGCCCGGCGGCGGCATGTCGGGTTTGAAAACATGAGTCGTCATAGTCGCGTCCTCATCGCTCGATCAGCGCAATGCGCGTGTTGTACCAGTTCATCAACAGCGAAATGCTGATGCTGATGGCCAGGTAAACGCTCATGGTGATGGCGATGACTTCAATGGCTTGCCCGGTCTGGTTCAGCACCGTACCGGCAAACAGAGAAACCATTTCCGGGTACCCGATGCCCGCCGCCAGCGACGAGTTTTTCACCAGGTTGAGGTATTGGCTGGTCAGCGGCGGAATAATCACCCGCAATGCTTGCGGGATAATCACCTTGCGCAGGGTTGGCCCCGGCCGCAGCCCCAAAGAACGCGCGGCTTCGGTCTGGCCATGACTGACCGACTTGATGCCCGATCGCACGATCTCGGCGATGAATGCAGCGGTGTAAACGGTCAAGGCAATGGTCAAAGCCAACAGTTCAGGGATCAGCACCCAGCCACCGACAAAGTTGAAACCTTTGAGCTGTGGCATTTCCCAATGCACGGGCGAACCGAACATCAGCACGCACAGCCCCGGGATCACCAGCAAGAGCGCCAACCCGGCCCAAAACTTGTGGAAGGGCACGCCCGTGTCTTCGAAGCGTTTGTTGGCCCAGCGAACCATCAGCACAATCGCCACCAGCGCCAGCACCACACTGAACACAAAAGGCCAGAACGCGTCGGTGCCAATGGCCGCCGGCATGTTCAGACCACGGCTGCTCATGTAGAAAATGTCGCCGAAGCTATGACTGTTACGCGGGCCGGGCATGGTCAGAAAGACGGCGAAATACCAGAACAGGATTTGCAGCAACGGCGGGATATTGCGAAACACCTCCACATACACCGTCGCCAGCTTGTTGATCATCCAGTTCGGCGAGAGCCGCGCAATGCCGACGATAAACCCGAGGATCGTCGCCAGAACCACGCCGATGGCCGACACCAGTAACGTATTCAACAACCCGATAACGAATACGCGGGCATAGCTGTCTGACTCGGTGTAATCAATCAAATGCTGCGCAATGCCAAATCCGGCACTGCGTTCAAGAAAGTCAAAACCCGAAGTAATACCGCGATGTTGCAGGTTGGTCTGGGTATTGTTGAACAAATACCAGCCCATGAAGACCACCAACGCGACGGTGATGATCTGAAATAACCACGCACGCACACGTGGATCGCTGAGGCTGAGCCTCGGCTTGGGTGCGCCGACTTTTGTCTGCATGAAATGCCCCAGGAAAGATGAATCAACACAACATCACCCGGCAGTTGGCCTGCCGGGTAACAGGGCTATCAGCGCACAGGCGGTGCGTATTGGATGCCGCCGTTGTTCCACAAGGCGTTCAGCCCGCGATCAATGGCCAGCGGCGTGCTTTTACCGAGGTTTTTCTCGAACACTTCACCGTAGTTACCGACCTGGCTGACGATTTGCACGACCCAGTCCTTCGGCAGTTTCAAGTCTTTGCCGTACTCACCGTCAGCGCCCAGCAAACGGGCCACGTCCGGGTTTTTGGTGGATTTGGCTTCTTCCACAACGTTCTTCGAGGTTACACCCGCTTCTTCGGCATTGAGCATGGCAAACAGCGTCCACTTCACAATGCTGAACCAGTCTTCGTCACCCTTGCGAACCACTGGCCCCAGAGGTTCTTTGGAGATGGTTTCAGGCAACACCACGTAATCGTTCGGGTTAGCCAGCTTGCTGCGCTGTGCGTAGAGCTGGGACTTGTCAGAGGTCAGTACGTCGCAACGGCCGCTTTCAAGCGACTTGGCGCTTTCATCGGAAGTGTCGAAAGTGATCGGGGTGTATTTAAGATTATTCGCGCGGAAATAATCCGACACGTTCAATTCAGTGGTGGTACCGGCCTGGATGCAAATGGTCGCACCGTCCAATTCCTTGGCACTTTTTACGCCCAGCTTCTTATTGACCAAAAAGCCAACGCCGTCGTAATAGGTCACACCCGCAAAGACCATGCCCATGCCCGCATCACGGGAACTGGTCCAGGTGGTGTTGCGCGACAGCACATCCACTTCACCTGATTGCAGCGCAGTAAAACGCTCCTTGGCGTTCAACTGACTGAATTTGACCTTAGTCGCATCGCCAAATACGGCCGCCGCTACGGCGCGGCAAATATCAGCATCGATACCCAAAATCTTGCCGTCTTTGTCAGGCACCGAAAAACCGGGCAAGCCATCGCTGACACCACACTGCACAAACCCTTTCTTTTTAACCGCATCGAGCGTCGCGCCGGCGTTGGCAAAACCGCTGACACTTAATACGATCGCGGCGGTGGCCAAAGCCAGGGTGGATTTCAGTTGCTTCATTCAAACCTCCAAGTGCTGCTTATGTTGTGTTTGAACAAGACCCGCCGCCCCCTTGTGAGGCACTGTTGACCCGTGTTGGCTTTTTATTGGGTCAAGCGGCATAAGCCTTGAGCGATGGGTGCATCGCACGAACCTTCACACTGAAGCGCTCACTTGAGCTGTTGCTGTCCCTGTCTAACTTCACCGTCCAGCTTTTTTTGCAGCCCCCCACGTCGGCAGTTGCCTGTTAGTGTTACCGCCGAGGGTGAATGCATTAACATCCCTGACTCGTTAGCAAAGCGCGTACCACTCTTGCGCCACTGGGCATTGCGCCTTATTTTTTAGATAAAACTTTCAAGCGCATCCCGGATTTTTTACAAACCCGACGATTACGCACCTTTGTCGCGCACCCGATTCGCGCGCACGCACAACGATGGAGCAGCCATGACCGATCCCCTGATTATCCAGCCACGTAATACTGCAGACGCTTGTGTTATCTGGCTCCACGGCTTGGGTGCAAACAAGACCGACTTCGAGCCAGTGGCCCAAATGCTGGTGAAGACGCTACTGACGACGCGCTTTGTTTTACCTCAAGCACCGAACCGTCCCGTTACCATCAATGGCGGATATGACATGCCCAGCTGGTACGACATCAAGGCCATGAGCCCGGCCCGATCCATCAACATGGCTGAGCTGGAAACGTCGGCTGAGACGGTGATGGCCTTGATCGAAGCGCAGAAAACCGCCGGAATAGACGCCAGCCGGATATTTCTCGCGGGTTTTTCCCAAGGCGGTGCCGTGGTCTATCACACCGCCTATTTGAAATGGCAAGGCGCACTGGGTGGCGTTATTGCCCTGTCCACTTATGCACCGACCTTCGACGATCAGCTGGAACTGTCCGCCAGTCAGCAACGCACCCCTGCTTTATGCCTGCATGGCCAGCACGATGATGTCGTTCAAAACGCGATGGGCCGTTCGGCTTATGAGCATTTGAAACAACGGGGTGTATCGGTTACATGGAAGGAATACCCAATGCGCCATGAAGTGTTACTGGACGAAATCACCGACATAGGAAATTGGTTGAAAGCCCGTCTGGGCTAAAACCGAAACATCCTGTCGTTCACCTACGCCGAGCACGCGACTTGCATTACACTGCCCGGCGTACACTCCTTAACCAACTGATGAGATGACCGTGCTCAAAGCACTCAAAAAAATATTTGGTAAAAGCGAGGCTGAGCCGCTCGCGCCAGCTTCAACCACGCCTGAAGCCAGCCAAGGCCCGCGTTCTGATGCACAACAGCCTGCCTGTCCGGCGCCTGAATCCGCCGCGGTGAATACCCCCGCAGCCTCTTCGGCCCCTGAACCGCAGCGCATCGAAAAACCCAAAGTGACAAAACCACGGCGTGAGGTGGCGCCCACGCCGCCGGTCATTCCCTGGAAACTCGAAGATTTCGTCGTTGAGCCGCAAGAAGGCAAAACCCGCTTTCACGACTTCAACCTGGCCCCTGAACTGATGCACGCCATTCAGGACCTGGGCTTCCCGTATTGCACGCCGATTCAGGCACAGGTGCTGGGTTATACCCTGAGCGGCCGTGACGCCATTGGCCGCGCCCAGACCGGCACCGGCAAAACCGCTGCCTTTCTGATTTCGATCATCAGCCAACTGACGCAAACCCCACCGCCCAAAGAGCGGTACATGGGTGAGCCGCGCGCGTTGATCATTGCGCCGACCCGCGAGCTGGTGGTGCAAATCGCCAAAGACGCTGCTGACCTCACCAAGTACACCGACCTCAACGTCATGGCGTTCGTAGGTGGCATGGACTTCGACAAACAGTTGAAACAGCTCGAAGCCCGCCACTGCGACATCCTGGTCGCCACACCGGGCCGCTTGCTGGACTTCAACCAGCGCGGCGAAGTTCACCTGGACATGGTCGAAGTCATGGTGCTCGACGAAGCCGACCGCATGCTCGACATGGGCTTCATCCCGCAAGTGCGCCAGATCATTCGTCAGACCCCGCCGAAAGCCGAGCGTCAGACCCTGCTGTTCTCTGCGACCTTCACTGAAGACGTGATGAACCTGGCCAAACAATGGACCACCGACCCGGCCATTGTTGAAATCGAAGCGCCAAGCCGTGCCAACGAACTGGTTGAACAGCATGTCTATGCCGTGGCCGGTGCTGACAAATACAAATTGCTGTTCAATCTGGTGAACGACAATGGCTGGGAACGCGTGATCGTGTTCGCCAACCGTAAAGACGAAGTGCGCCGCATTGAAGAGCGTCTGGTGCGCGACGGCATCAACGCCGCGCAACTGTCCGGCGACGTGCCGCAGCACAAACGGATCAAAACCCTCGAAGGCTTCCGCGAAGGTAAAATTCGCGTTTTGGTGGCGACAGACGTAGCGGGTCGCGGCATCCACATCGACGGCATTAGCCACGTGATCAACTTCACCCTGCCTGAAGTGCCGGACGACTACGTGCACCGCATCGGCCGAACTGGCCGAGCGGGCGCCAGCGGCGTTTCCATTAGCTTTGCTGGCGAAGACGACTCCTACCAACTGCCGTCCATCGAAGCCATGCTGGGCCGCAAAATCAGCTGCGAAACCCCGCCGACTGAACTGCTGCGCCCGGTGGTACGCGCTGTGCGCAAGCCGCAGGACCCAACAGAAATGGCGTAATACTCGCTACGCTCGTTATGTAGGAGCGAGCGTGCTCGCTCCTACAGGTGTTTTGACCAGCACCGTCAGTGAATGCCCAAACACCTCTATACGCCACCGTAACCAACATCGCCGAAGAGCATAATCCCTAGCACAACAACCCAATACACCCCTCCTAACATGATCCAAACAACATTGGCTGTCGTGAACTTACGGTTGCTTGTGCCTTCAGGATCACCGGCAAGTCGATTGATCGCCCTCTGAGCACCGATAAAGCAATAGGTCGTTACGGCAAGGGTTGTGACATCGATTGCGAAAGCCAACCTAGTGTCTGCAGGGGCATCGAGAAAAAAAGGGGCTATAAACGATAGGACAGTCACTCCTATAAGCGAAACTCCTCGTAATGTTGGATACCAACGACACACTTCGCCGGTTGTTTGGAGCCCAGCATTGATTCGCTCAAACAACGGCATAATAAAGAACGGCCAAAAAATGCCACGCATAAAAGGAGTGACCTCAGCGCCTCTGGCATCCCTATAAAATACCCAATTGCGATAAGACCAATACATTGCGTAACCACCTATAGTGATCACAAACAAGATAAAAAACTTAGTGAGAGACACCACATACAAATCCGCGTAAGCATTCGTTGCGTGTTCTTCCGTGGATAAAGGGACATCTCGTTTATTGTTATCGTACATACACTGACCTTCACTTTATAAAAAGCCAGCAATAAACCACACATCAGCCCACAGAGTATGCAGAACACTTCTTTATAATCCGTAGGATGTTTCTATAAGTCAGGAAAAATCAAAAACAATGAACCCCTTAACCTTCTTCTAACCGCACATCGAATATTTTATGCCCCACAAAAGTGACTTTAAACGCCCACACCCCAAAAATAATAGCGACCAACATCATATTTCCCGCCAAATTGCCTACCCATTCGAAAACTGCGCCCACAGCCACTGTCCCTATTAACGCGCCCACCACCATAAAACTCCATTTCAAGCTGTGCCTGGCCAAGGCATATTTAATTCTCATTCTTTGATCAAAGGCCGCATGCAAATGAGCGTTACAGTTAATACAGGGTATACGCTCCGCCCGCAACAACTCAAAAAGACCTCCATAAGTAGACGGCCACACGCACTCGCAACGTGAGCAGTAGAAATCAATAAACGGGCAACGATCTTCTGCAGAAGATGACGGAAGGTTATTCATGGGTGTCCTGTGTTCACAGTTTTTTGATTAAGCACTCAATGCAACCCTGCCTCTTTACAATCAGCCGAAAAGTCGCGCGCTGTGAATCCATTGCGCAGCGCACCTGCTGGATTGTATTTTGAATCACCCATTGTTTTCACCCGTGGGCTCGGGCTCTGAAAACTTGATATTGTAATACTCTTTCCAGCTCTGCCCTTGGCTAAATGCCTCGTTTATTTTGGCACTTTCATGCCCTAACTCTGCGCTGGGCTGAGTGTGCTGCTCAATGGGTAAGGGTTTCGACCATTCACGAATCGATTCTGGAAAGGCGGCCTTCGGGCGGGTGTTTACCCATTGTGTAATCCGGCAGGGCAGTGTCCAGCCGCTGCAAAACTGAACGATTAAAAAGCCAAATGCATATACCGGCCAAGAATGCATGTCCCGATATACGCCCCGGCACATATGGAAGTATGCCACGGTGCCTTCTTGAAATTCTTCATCTGACAAGAATGCCGTGGGGACCGCTTCGGGACCAATTTCCATATATACACGCAAAGTCTCCCACTCGCCGATAGCAAGACTCGGATTATCAATAGAAAGTGGCACCCACACTACTTCTTCACTTCGGGCATCACGCATTCCTATCATGAGTGAAAATTCAAGCGTAAAGGTCTGTTGATTAGAAACTATACTAGCCTTTACACAGGCAATCACTTCTTCCCATGAAACAATTATAGGTGGCTTACCTTTTTTAGGAACATACGCAACTTCTCTGCGCTGACGATTAAATCGAATGGGTGATCTTGATGATGTTTTGTAGATGCCCTTGCAAAGGGGAACACCTAAAAATAGAATGTAAAAAACAACCAATCCTAACAAAGGGTAATTTTGCCAAAACAGAGCTATTAAATGCTTAAAAACTGACGAGCCATATACAATATAATCATTAACCCCCATAGCAACGCCCAACACTAAAAATACCAACGGCATAAGCGCGGCAGCCCCAAAAGTCAATCTAATAAAATACTCCAAACCTCCATTATCGTGATCAAAATCCAAAAACACATCATTGACCTCACGGTGCATTTTTCGCCCATTAAAAGCTGCCGAACCAGTGGGCAAAGGTTTAGGAGAAAGATAAAGGGTCTCTGTATATTCTTCAGCTACAAAATCTCCGGCCTGAGGGAGCCGATCGCATGTAGAATCACTCATTAAAATATCTCCCCAGCAAGGCCAACACTACATCCCATTAAGTAGTAGGAGTCATAGTTCCACAACAAACATTCAATTTCAGACATCTTCATTTTCACCATGAAATTCAGGCTCTGAAAACTTGACCTTGTAATAATCCATCAGGCTTTGCCCTTGGCTTAGGGCTAAATTCACTTCGGCACTTTCTTGCACTAACGCTGCGCTGGGCTGAGCGTGTTGTTCGGCGGGTAAAGGTTTAGACCATTCACGAATCGATTCGGGAAAGGCAGCCTTCGGGCGGGTGTTTATCCATTGGGAAAACCGGCAAGGCAATGTCCAGCCGCTGCAAAACTGAATGGTCAAAAAGCCAAAGGCATACACCGGCCAGGCGTGCATTTCGCGGTAAACCCCCCGGCACATATGGAAGTACGCCACGGTGTCCTCTTGAAACTCTTGGTCTATCAATAAGGGCGTCGGCAAGGCATCCGGGCCTTGCTCCATATACACCCGCAGCGCTTCCCATTCGCTGAGGGCCAAACTTGGATGACCTGTGGACAGTGTCAACCACAACACCTCGCCGCTGTTGCTGTCACGCAACCCAATCATCAGGGAATAGCTGGACATCACGGCGTATTGGGTCACAAGGGTGCCCGCTGTGACACAGGCAATGACTTCTTCCCAGGGAACAATCAGCGGAGGTTGGCCTTTTTCTCGGACGTAGACGACTTCTCGGCGTTGACGGTTAAAGCGGATAGGGGGTGTAGATGTTTTCTGATGGATGCTTCGGTAAAGGGGAACACCTGCCATAATCATTAGAACTATAAGAAAACCCCACATTAACGGGTTTTGAATAAATTTAAATAAAGTACTCCAAAATGGCCAGCCATAACTAAAAGTTGAATAAGCTAAAACAACATTCACTACAGCAAAGAAAATCGCCATAAATATTATAGAACCTAACGAAGCGCGAACAGCGAACTCCAAGCCTCTGACACCCTGAGCGAAATCCAAATAAACATCATTTACCTCTCTATGCATTTGCAACCCAGTAAAAGGAGCTGCTCCCGTGGGCAAAGGCTTAGGTGAAAGATAAAACGCCTCTGTGCCGTTTTTATTTTCAAAATCCCCGGCATGCGGTAGCCGATTGTATTTAGAATCACCCATTACTTTCACCCGTGAGCTCAGGCTCTGAAAACTTGACCTTGTAATAATCCATCAGGCTTTGCCCTTGGCTAAGGGCCAAATTCACTTCGGCGCTTTCTTGCACTAACGCTGCGCTGGGCTGAGCGTGTTGTTCGGCGGGTAAAGGTTTAGACCATTCACGAATCGATTCGGGAAAGGCAGCCTTCGGGCGGGTGTTTATCCATTGGGAAAACCGGCAAGGCAATGTCCAACCGCTGCAAAACTGAATGGTCAAAAAGCCAAAGGCATACACCGGCCAGGAGTGCATTTCGCGGTAAACCCCTCGGCACATATGGAAGTACGCCACGGTGCCTTCTTGAAACTCTTCGTCTATCAGTAATGGCGTTGGCAAGGCATCCGGGCCTTGCTCCATATACACCCGCAGCGCTTCCCATTCGCTGAGGGCCAAACTTGGATGACCTGTGGCCAGCGTTAACCACACCACTTCGCCGCTGGTGCTGTCACGCAGCCCAATCCTCAGGGAATAGCTGGATATAACGGCGTATTGGGTAACAAGGGTGCCCGCTGTGACACAGGCAATGACTTCTTCCCAGGGAACAATCAGAGGAGGTTGGCCTTTTTCTCGGACGTAAACGACTTCGCGGCGTTGACGGTTGAAACGAATCGGGGTGTTGGAGCTTATTTGGTGGATAGTTTGATACAGGGGGACGCCATACATAATCATAAGAATGGCTAGGAATCCCCATAAATAATAATTTGGAAGAACTAAATTAAGAAAAACTCTAAAAGGTGAAAATCCATACTCTACATATTCATGAATCCCCAATGCCAACCCTGAAATACAAAAAAAGATAACCATAAACATTATCGATCCCACAGCAGCTCTAACCATAAACTCAAAACTGCTGGCGCCCTGACCAAAATCTAGATAAACGTCATTTACCTCTCTATGCATTCGCAACCCATCAAAAGGAGCGGCTCCCGTCGGCAAGGGCATGGGAGAAAGATAAAACGCTTCTGTGCCGTGTTTATTTTCAAAATCCCCGGCATGAGGTAAGCGTTCATATTTTGGCTCATTCATTGAGGTGCTCCAGCTTTAGCTCATACCCTTCAACAGTTCCAATATGAGGGACGCCCGCAACTCCTTTAATGGGCGCATTAACACTCCCAAGATCCAAAGGAATTCGGTATTGCAGAAATAAATTGTTATTGTTAAGTGGTTTGATTGCCAGTTCAGGCTGGACCGAAATCCGCATTAAGAGCATTGCTTGTGGGCCACACCATTCATACGGTAAGTTGATCTGCACTGCGAGAGGGAAATTACTAACAAGCTTGCAGCTTTTGCGAACTTCTTCACCGACTTCTTTCAGGGCGGTGAAATTATCTCGTTGCCACTGTGCTGTAAATTCAATTGGTTTTTCCGCCAAAGCCCGTACATTCATGCCCGGAAAACTCACGGTCAAAGTACGAAAACTGTCCAATTCATCTTCAGGCTGCTTAATACCTTGATCTGTAATAATTGGCTGCAATGTAGCCTCGGCTAACCGTTGCGCATGGGTGGGCCAATCCCATTCTTGATCTTCATTCCCCCAGCAACAGTTCAACAACCATCGTTGGTTTTCATCAAGATTGTAATATTTATAAATAGTCTCCCCTCCGAAACTCAACGCCATAAAACCTAGCATCCATGGTGTGAGTCTGGCGGTATTGAACATGTAGCGGCTATTGCCCAATGCCCAAGCTTCACCCAACGCTTTTGCACCCTGATGTTTTGCTACGGCAACTAAACGATAATCCATAATGGTTTTACCGTCCACATGCCTGTTGATACGCTATTACCTGTATCTCCACTAAGCGCTATAAATGCTCCGGCCCTTTCACCAACACTACCTGTACGAATGGCTGAAATCCATTTGTTGAAATTGCTTATCGATATACCCAGAGCTGAGAGAAATGATAATGGAGCGATAATAATCCCAACCCCTAAACCCAGCTTCCCCATTTTCACTGCCAATAACATTCCATTGGCATTTCCACTGCCTAATTGAACAGCCTTGAATGCTTTGTCGATGATAGCGATATGCACGCTCTGATAAACCGATAAAGCCGATGCCCCTGTCCCCGATATAACTCCCATGCCAATTAATACTTCTTTAACACCTCCCACGCCTGATTGCTTCCCCCACGCCACCCAAGCATCCCTCAACGCCTGCGTCTGCCATAACATCAACGCCAGCGGCAGCCAGCCACTTTTAAACGCTGCCACACCCGCGTGGCCTTCGCCGTAGCCTCCGCGCACGCCGGAGCGCAGCCGTTTTATCTCTTCATCCAGATAAGCCTTTTGCTGTGGATCAAGATCAAGTTTGACCCCAATAAAACCGGCCGCCTGGCTGCTGGTGACCGTCAGGCTGCTTTGAATCTGTTGCACCAACTGCCAGCGCTGCGAACGAGCTTCGTTCCACAAGTTGTAGTAACGCTCAACGTTGAGTCGGGCGCGTTCTCGCTGCAGGTCGCTGAGGTATCTGCGGTTGCTGTCTTTTTGGGACAGTTTGAAGTTGTACTTGTAGGTGTCTTCGTTTTTCAGCAACACATTCAGGTTGGCCATGCGGATGCTGAACTCCTGCACGTGCTGTGCACTGGCCACGTGTAAGGTCGCGCCTGAATGTTCCAGTGCGATCAGACCGGCTAAACGATGAGCGCGATTGCTGACGGTGTTTAAATCGTCCAGATGCGCTTTGAGCGTGGGGTTGTTCAGTTCGGTTTGCAGTTTGATCAGCCATTGCTCTGTGCGCAGCGCGGCCGCAGGCGCATAGATGGCCTGCACCAACAGGCTGTTGTTGGACGCTGGCTGATTGAGCGTCACGCTGTTACCCCAATACCGCCCCATCAGTTCACTCACTTGCACCCGGTGAGCTTGGGCCTTGGCAATGTTTTCCTGCGCGTGGAGGCTGTCATCCAGAAGCTTGATGAGGTCGGGCGCTTTGCTGTTGAGAAAGGTCCAGTCCAGTCGGCTGCCGAAGGCGGGTAACAGGTAGTACGGGTGCGCGTGCAAGTATTCGCTGACCGCTTCAAGGCTTTCATCGGTGCGGCACAGGTCGCGCAGGCAGTTGTGCTCGGCCACCAGCACGGCGTGCAGTTGTTCTTCGATGCTGGGGTCGTAGGCCCACAAGCTACGGTGCATGTCACCGCGGGTTAAGAGGTGCGTGCGGTCGACAGTGATGCGGTCCAGTCGGGCGGTCCAACGCTTGATGTGTACCCGTTGCGCTTCGAGGTAGGCGGTCATTTCCTGATGCCGGACCAAATCATGAATGCCGCGAGCGCCCAACCCTTTGCCTTGCAGCGTGGCATCGCCGTGGTCTTGCAGGGCTTCGATGTCGTCTTCCAGTTCGTCATGCAGCGGTTGGCCAAGGGCGTCGTGCATGGCCTGTTTTTTGTCGTCCATGGTTTGTCGAACCGCCCGGCTGTTGGCGTCGTAACCCTGTCCGGGGTAGGCGGCTTTCTCCGGGCGGGCACTGCTGGGCAGGCCTTTTAACGTATTGCGCGCATTCAAATAGTCGTAAATCGCTTCACGCTGTTGCGCTGTGGTTTTTTCGAACAGTTTGGGGCTCACCCCCGCGCTCGGGGCGCTTTGGTCGTTCAGGACCATCAGGGTTTCGATGTAGCTGCCCACCAGGTATTTCAGTTCATGTTTTTCCTTGGCCACCCACTCATCGATCCAGCTCACCACGGTGTCTTGTTCTACGGCCAGGTCGCGCATGACCCCAAGGGTGTCGTTGAACACCAGGTACAAATGGTCGTATTCGTAAGCTGCCAGCATCTGGCGTTTGACCGCGGCCATGGGTGTCTTATTGAACAGTGGCGTGTCTTCCCAGACGTAGTCATGGGTTTCCTGCGGGTGAAAGCCTTCTGACGGAGCAATGCTGGAGGGCGCTTCGGCGACTTCGGCCAGCCACTGCTTGGCTTGCGCGTCGGTCAGCAAATGCGCCCCGCCTTTGACGCAATCGGCGCTGCTCAAGTCGACGCATTGCATGAAGTGATCACGGTCGGGGCGGCTGTCGATCATTTTTGAGCATTTGTTGGCCGTCCACTGAACCTCGCTGTAGGCGATGTGCAAGGTGGTGGCGCGTGAGAACAGCAATACATGCTGGGTGTCCATGCCTTGGCGGTGGTCCTGGCTGGCCTCGTTGCCTTGCCAGACAAATTGGCTGACTTCACCGTTTTCAACCCGGTATTCGTGCAGGTAGCCGCTGGTGTTGTCGATCACGTACAGCCAGCCATCTCGCACCAGACGTATGCCCATTGGCCGTGAGGTGGTCTGGTAAGGCAAGGACAACGCCGCCCCCGGGTCGAGCCGCTCGACCAGGCCATAGCGCAGCGGTAACAGTTGCACCTTGGGTTTGCGCAAGGGGCATACGCCCAGGGCCGATTTTGCATCACTGCGACGCAAATCCAGATGGTTAGGGTTTGTCAGCGTCATGGGCGTTTGCTCCCAAGGCTCTGGAATCTTGAGAAGGCGAGTGCAACGGCTTTCTCAAGGCGCAGTGATGCAGTGAGTTCGGACGGTTGAGTGATCAACGCGGCAATATCGGGGTGGCGCTGCAAAACCTCGTTGCCCAACATCAGGCCGAGCGTGGTGTAACGCCATATGTCCAGCTCTCCCGTATAGCCCGCGTGATAGGCCTGATTGGCGAGTTCATGGATCCATTGCCATCGCGCCTCCGGTGGTAAACCGGCGCCAGCGTCGGGGAATGTGTTTCGAAGGTGCTTTTCCAGCTCTTTGATGACCCCGCGAAAGCTCACGTCATCCAGCTTCGCCTGCTGCGCTTCGCACACGCCGTAAGGCCCGTCAGGCAAGCCCCGTACTGTGCCTTCGGGGCGAGTGTGTTGGTGCCAGCCATTGCGGATCACATCGGGCAGGACGACCCGCTCCATCGGGCCAAACACTTCAGGTTTACGGGTGTCGGTGGCTTGGCTTAAAACGGCGTGCATCACCGCTGGATCGCCAACCCGTAGCCATACGTTCAGCCCTTGCGGCTGATACTGGGCATTGAGCAACAGGCGCAAGTGGCGGATGACGTCGAACGCATTAGCTTGGCTGAAAATCAAATAGCCCCATTCTTCACCGCTATGGGCCAGGTAGTGGCCAAGGCCGGGCGTGTGCGGGCCATTGAGCGTGATCAGGCAGGGAGAAATTTCATTGCAAAGTGCCAACGGTGTGGTCGCGTACAGCAATTGAATTTCCGGCGTGCCGTACCATTCGGTGATCCTGGCTTGCAGGTTGTTCACACTCACGCCGTCGAGCAGCAGATAAGCATGGGTCTGCCAAGGCAGATCGTCAGGCAGCGTTTCAAGCGTCGACATGGTGGACTCCTTGAACAGTGGCTTGCTTCAAGGCTTCGCATTGCGGGCAAGCCGGGTGCTTCTGCAGTAACGCCTGCATTTGCGTCGCAGACGCCAACACAAGGCTGTGCAAGGCCTCGACTTCACCCGGTATTAACGGACTGGCCGGCGTACCCGGCACTGCCGCCCCGCCCAGCACAATCGGCGTGCTGCTGAAAATCCCCCCGGCGCCAATCACCAGATGCTGACCTCCCGCCATCAACGTGATACTCGCGCCCGCCTCCAGCACCACCCGAGCACCCGCCTGGATGCTCACTTCTTGCCCGGCCTCGGCGGCCAGAAGTTGCCCCACCCGGGTGTGGCTGCTGGTGGCCACCTGCAAATGGTCGCTGGCTTTAAGCTGCACTTTGCGATCGCCCGTGACGGTGTGTTGCTCCTGCGCCTTGAGCACCACCACGCTGTTGCCCGTGACCCGGGTTTCGCTGGCGCCTTCGATGTGCACGCGGCTGTCGTTTTTGATGTGCTGTTGCAGGTCGCGCTGGGCGTGCAGGTAAATCAGTTCCTGCCCTAGACGGTCCTCGATGCGCAGTTCGTTGTAGCCGCCACCACCGGGGGTGCTGCGGCTGCGAAACACGCTTTGGGATTTATGGGCGGGCAGTTCGTGCGCGACCGGGTTGATGCTATTTGGCAGGCACGCCGATATGACCGGAAAATCCGGGTCTGAATTGAGGTATTCCACCAGCACTTCCATGCCCACCCGGGGGATGGTCACGGCGCCATAGCCATCCCCGGCCCAACTGGACGACACCCTGACCCAGCAACTGCTTTGCTCGTTGTTGAGGTCGCTGCGATCCCAATGAAACTTGACGCGAACCCGCCCGAATTCATCGCAATGGATTTCTTCGCCCGCCGGCCCGGTGACACGGGCGGTCTGGCTGCCAATGATGCGCGACTTGGCGTAGACCTTTTGCGGCCGGTAAGTCACCACTTCGGGGATGCCCTCAAAGGTGTTGCGATAGCCTTGGGTAAATTCGCCGGGCTGTGCAGTCTGGCCGCTGCGGCCCTGTTCTTCGAGGACTTGCGGCTGTTTGCCTTCATGGTGAACGAGGGTCAGCAACCAGCGCCCATTCCAGGCGGTGTTTTTATGCTCGCTCAGGGTCAGAAAGTGGCCACTGCACAGGCGCGGCAGATTGCTGCCGCCAATGGCCTGTCGATGGCCGCTCTGGTGACGCTCCAGCGCGCGCTGGCTCAGGCGTTCGCCATCGGCTTTCTCTTTGAAGCCACCGGGGTAGCTGTAATCCTCAAGAACGCGTTCCTTGCCTTCGAAATGACTGTCGGCCTCCAGCGTACGGCTGGCCTTCTGGAAGTCGTAGTCGCGGCGCACGATGTGGTTGGTGCCGATTTTCAGTTTTAGCTTAAAGCAGTCGATTGAGGGTTCGGCGGCGACCATGCCGTTATTGGGTACGTAAGGCGTGGGGTGTTTTAGCGGAGTAAAGGCCTGCTGTTTGTCACCGAATACAATCGTGTGGCCGTCCGGCGAATGCTTGAAGTAATAGTGAAAACCCTCTTCAAAACACAGGCGTTGAATAAAGTGCAAATCGGACTCGTTGTATTGCACGCAGTATTCACGCGGCAAGCAGGGCGAAAAGGCATTGAAGGCGTAGGCATCGCTGAAAATGCCGTGCTCTTCGAGCAGTTGTTCAATGATTTGCTGGACGGTCAGGTTCTGAAAGATACGGTGGTTGATGCGATGCACCAGGTTGGCCAGATGCGGTGTCAGGGTCAGGCCATAACGGGTCAGACGGCTATCGGAGTCGCCCTGCTCAATGGCCGATATCTGCCCGTGAATACCGCTGCCTTGACTGTCGAAGGCCAGAAAAGCGCTGTGGCTCAACAGGGTGTCGAGATCAATACCGGCCTGCTCGCAGACCAATTCAACCTTGAAGGCAAAGGGCGTGCTGATGGCCTCATCGCCGGTGAATTCCAGAACCCTGAAATCATGCTTAACGTTGGGAATGTGCAGGGTGAAGGGGTGTTGACGGGCAGATGTGGACATGCAGCGTTCCTCCCTAAATGAAGGGCTGAACGCTAACGGATAGAGGGGTAAGGAGGTTGTAGGAGGATTCTGAATTTTTTAAAAGATACGTCTTGGATCGTTACGGAGCACCGGCAGGTGCTCGTAAACCGTCATTTCAGCCAGCGGTCAGCCGCGGCGCCATCGCTGGCCCGTCCTTCGACCCAGCGCGGGCCATCGCAGGTCTGTTCTTTCTTCCAGAACGGCGCACGGGTTTTCAGGTAGTCCATGACGAAGGCGCAGGCATCGAAGGCGGCTTGACGATGGGCACTGGCTACGCCAACAAACACAATGGGTTCGCCCGGTTCCAGCGCGCCTACACGGTGCAGCACGTGCAGCTTGAGCAACGGCCAGCGCTGCTCGGCTTCGGCAATAATCTTGCTCAGGGCTTTTTCGGTCATGCCGGGATAATGCTCCAGAAACAGCCCCGCCACGTCGCGCCCGTCATTGAAGTCGCGCACATACCCCACAAAGCTCACCACCGCCCCGACCCCCAGATTGGCCGCGTGCAGGGCGTTGACTTCGGCGCCCGGATCAAACGCCGCTGCTTGTACCCGAATCGACATGTTCAGCCTCCCGTGACCGGTGGAAAAAACGCCACCTCGTCGCCTTCCGCCAAGGGTTCATCGAGCTTGCACAGCGCTTCATTGCGCGCGCACATCAGGTTGCGCTCTGCCAGTACTTGCCAGACGCCTTTGCGTTGCAGCAAATGCCCACGCAAGTGCTCAAGGGTGGCGAACTCGCCTTCGACCGTTTCGCTCTCCAGCCCCAACGCTTCGCGGTAACGGGCGAAGTACATGACGTTCAGTTTCATGCCTGGTCAGCCTTGAAGTGACCGCTCTTGCCGCCTAGTTTTTCCAGCACACGCACGCCTTCGATGGTCATGCCACGGTCGACCGCTTTGCACATGTCGTAAAGGGTCAGCGCTGCCACACTGGCGGCGGTCAGGGCTTCCATTTCAACCCCGGTCTGCCCGGCCAGCTTGCAACGCGCGACAATCAGCACCGCCTCGGTGCCTTGGGCGCTGAGTTCGACTTTGACGCTGGTGAGCATCAGGGGATGGCACAAGGGAATGAGGTCAGCGGTTTTTTTCGCCGCCTGAATTCCGGCAATACGGGCCACGGCGAAAACATCGCCCTTGGGGTGCCCGCCATTGACGATCATGGCCAGGGTTTCGGGGCGCATGCGCACCACCGCTTGAGCGACTGCTTCACGGGACGTCACGGCTTTGTCGGTGACGTCGACCATGTTGGCGCGGCCTTGGGAATCTAAATGAGTCAGCACGGGAATACTCCAGACAAGAGCGTCGAGTTTAAACCCGACTGTTGGCTTTGCCCACGCCCGCCGGGCCATCCATCCCGCGAATAGCGCGCATCAGAACATCGAATTGGTCACCCGCCCTCCTACGCCGTAAAACGGTACAAACTTCAGAGGGTGCAGAGATGCCGTTTTTTATTGCGATAGTGTTAAGCCTGCTGGCCGGTGCCGCGGTGCCTATGCAGGCCGGGAGCAACGCCCGCCTGGGGGGGTTACTGGGCCACCCGTTCTGGGCCACCGCGATTTCGTTGTGTGTCAGTGGTGCCGCCATTGCCGTGGTGATGCTGCTCATCAAAGTGCCCCGCCCCAATGGTGCCGCGCTTCTCGGCGCGCCCTGGTGGGTATGGCTGGGCGGGCTGACCGGGGTGTTTTACATCACCGTGGCGCTGATGATTGTGCCGCGTCTGGGTGCGCTGAATTTCATCATGGCCGTGGTGGTCGGCCAGTTGCTGATTTCAGTGCTGATGGACTATTTCGGGTTGTTCGGTTTGCCTCGGCATATGCCCAGCTTGCAAAAGCTGATCGGCGTCAGCGTGGTGCTGGCCGGGTTTTTCATCGCTTCACGGGGTTGATGCCGCCACCTGTTTGACTAACGCGCGCAGCCAGCGATGAGCCGGGTCGTCGTTTAAACGCGGGTGCCAAACCTGCACGTAGTTAAAGGGCGCAATGGCCAAGGGCGGCGGCAGGGTGACCAGACTGTCGCCCATCGCCAGATTGTCGAGGGTGCGGGTGGCCACGGTGAGGATCAAGTCCGTGCCGACAATCATGGCCGGGGCTGCGCTCCAGTGCGGCACGTTGACCACCACCCGACGCTGCAAACCCCGCGCTCGCAGCACGCTGTCGACTTCGCCCTGCGTACTGCCGTCGGTGGAGACCAGCAAGTGCGCACGCGCCAGATAACCCGTCAGATCGAACTCGCCCTGCTCAGGCAGCGAGTGCCGGTTTAACAGGCAGGTAAAGGTCTCCTCAAACAGCACCTCACTGCGTACCTGATCGGTCAGGCTGGTAAACACCCCGAGGGCGAGGTCTATCTTGCCCTGCTCGATTTGCTCCAGCATGCCCGCGCGGCTGTCTTGCACCACCACTAAGGAGATGCCGGGCGCTTGTGCGCGCAGTTGCACCAATAAGCCGGGCAGTACAATCGACGCACCGTAATCCGACATGGCGACACGAAAGGTGCGTTGCGACTCGCCCGGTACAAAGTCGATGGACTGGCCGAGCAAGGATTCGATCTGTCCAAGGATGGCTTTGAGCGGGGCCTGAAGGTTTTGTGCCCGAACACTGAGCACCACCTCGTTGCCCTGGCGGATCAGCAAGGGATCGTCCAAAAGCACCCGCAGTTTGTTCAATGAGTGGCTGATGGCCGGTTGGCTGAGGTGCAAGCGGATGCCCGTGCGGGTCACGTGCTTTTCCGTGAGCAACGCGTCGAGCACCACCAGCAGGTTTAAATCGATGTTGCGCAGTAACATCCTGACGATCCTGTCATGCCTGTGCCGTGCAGCTTAACGCGATTTGGTCATACCCGTAGCAGCTGCCGAAAGCCGCGTGCGCTTGCGTAGCGACCGTAAATCCTGAAACCCTGCTTTGCGGTTTTACGACGGCTTCGCCGCCGAACGCAGCCTTCGGCAGCGGCTACAGATCGGGGGCGGATCGGGGGTGAAACCGGGCGGCTTAACGCCGCCCGGGTCCGGGTCACAGATGGGATTCGGCGTATTCGGCCAGAATCGAACGAGGCACCCCTTGCAGGGCAATGTGCACGCCATTGGGGAAGTCTTTGAAACGCTCCGTCAGGTAGGTCAGCCCCGAACTGGTGGCCGACAGGTAAGGCGTATCAATCTGCGCCAGGTTGCCCAGGCACACCACTTTAGAGCCCGCACCCGCACGGGTAATGATGGTTTTCATCTGGTGCGGTGTCAGGTTCTGGCACTCATCAATCAAAATCAGGCTTTGCTGGAAGCTGCGGCCCCGAATGTAGTTCAGGGATTTGAACTGCAAAGGCACTTTGCTAAGGATGTAATCAACGCTGCCGTGAGTGCTTTCGTCCTCCATGTGCAGGGCTTCAAGGTTGTCGGTGATCGCGCCCAGCCAAGGTTCCATCTTCTCGGCTTCGGTGCCCGGCAAAAAGCCGATTTCCTGATCCAGCCCTTGTACGCTGCGGGTACAGATGATGCGCCGGTAGCGTTTGCTGACCATGGTTTGCTCAATGGCCGCCGCCAACGCCAGGATGGTTTTACCCGAACCCGCCGCACCCGACAGGTTGACCAGGTGAATATCCGGGTCCAGCAAGGCAAACAGCGCCAGCCCCTGATAAATGTCCCGAGGTTTGAGCCCCCAGGCTTCCTGATGCAGTAACGGCTCCTGATGCAAGTCGAGAATCAACAGGTGGTCTTTGCGAATTTCCTTGATCCAGCCGACAAAGCCCTGTTCATCAATGATGAACTCGTTGATATGCACAGCGGGCAAATTGTCCACCAGTTGTACCTGATGCCAGGTACGGCCATGCCCCTGACGGGTTTCAACTTTGCTGACACGGTCCCAGAAGGAGCCGGTCATGGTGTGATAGCCGCGAGACAGCATCGACACGTCATCAACCAATTGGTCGGTGCTGTAATCTTCGGCTTCGATCCCGCAGGCACGCGCCTTGAGGCGCATGTTGATGTCTTTGGTCACCAGCACCACATGCCAGTCGGGGCGACGGGCATGCAAGTCGATCAACTGGTTGATGATGATGTTGTCGTTGAGGTTTTCGGGCAGCAGCGTATTGGGTTCTCTGCGCTTGTTCATCAAGATGGAGAGGAAGCCTTTAGGGCCGCTTTTACCACGCTGGATGGGCACGCCTTTTTCGACATCTTCGGGGCAAGCAACGCCCAACAACTGATCGATCAGCCGGATCGCCTGGCGGCACTCCGCCGCCACCAGTAATTTACCGGCTTTAAGTTTGTCGAGTTCTTCGAGCACCGTCATCGGGATCGCGACGTGGTGTTCCTCGAAGTTGAGCAACGCGTTTGGATCGTGAATCAGAACATTGGTATCGAGTACATAAAGGATTGGCTGGTTGGAAGAAGGAATGCGTCCGTGATCATCCATACTCGGTCACCTTTGTGGGAGCCATTCGACGCAATACCTCAACAGTGCTGCGCCTCGAAGTGACTGCCTATTCACCTGAACCTGCCAGATGAATGTCCTGCCCGATGGGTCTTGGAAGACGCCACCTGTGTTGCAGGTTTCGGCTGTCTGTCTTCGTAATACTCCAAATTGTGTGACAAAAAAAAGCTTTTCTTGTGCTTTTTAACTATTTTTTTCTAACGGCCAAAATGGGCTTGGCGTCATCTGAAATCGCTACTAGGCTTAGTCATCACCTGAAACACAGTCATACGCTTTTGAACCAAAAATTGGCTATCTCTGCTTCAAATCGCCAAATTTATTCTGCTGACAAAAATGCCAGAACCCTCTGACAAAAAGCGCGGATGCGTCTTGTCCGCCCTCCTTGAAGGCGCACGTAAGCTTCGTGGCAGGCTGCTTTCAGCCTGATTCCTCAATGCTTAAGCCGAAGGAGGCCGTATGATCCCGATTTCCAAAACCCTGGAAGACATGCTGCGTGATATTTATAAAGACGCCAGCGTGTCTTTTACCGAATACCAACAACTTCGCGACAATGCAGACGAACGCATGGAGGCGGTCATTCGCGAGTTTGGCCTGCACAACAACATCACCGCCTTCCAAAAGGCGATGGACGTTGCCATGCAGTTGCTCCAGCTATCCGTGATTGATGCCAAAAAAGCCAAGCTCACTGACACCGGTGAGGCCATCGTCAAGGACGCTATCGTGGCTCAAGTTGAATACCTTCGCGTCGGTACCGACCTGGCCTTGCGCCTTCTGTGACGCCCTCGCCCGCCTTCACCGGCGGGCACTCCCTTCACGGGTGACCCATTGCCCCGCATTCTTGCCAGCCCAAACCGCTCTGGGCGGTCGCCTTCAGTAACCAAGGCACTGCGCTGCGCACTTTGTCTTGAGTGTCGTGAAAGGTAATCACCCCATGACGCCACAACAGCATCAGGGTCAACACCCGATGCGCCGACTGCTCGCCGGTGAGGCTGGCGGCCATGTCTTGCGAATCAATGTTCCACAAGGCCACTTGCAAACCATGAGACTTGAAAAATGCGCCGCTGTCTGCACGTCGATGCCCATAGGGGGGTCTGAACACAGGCACGTAATTGTCGGGTAGCTGCTGTTTGACCAGTGCGGTACTGCGCACAATCGAGTCCTGCCAGTCTTGCCAATGGCTGTGCGAGCGGTATTCCCAGCCTTGCACCCCAACGCACTGGCCCTTGTACAGCGATTGAACGGCCTGTTCAGAGGTTTTGCCGAGGCGCGCTTGCAGACTATTGCCGAGTACAAAGAAGGTCGCGCTCATGGATTGCTTGCGTAAGTAGTCGGTCAGCCAGTCTGTTGTGCCCGGTGACTGGCTGGGGCCACTGTCGAGCGTCAACATAAAGAGTCGGTCGCTCATTTGATCGCCGCTGAACTCCTGCTCACCGAACACAGCGACTTCACTGGCAATTTGCGGGAACAACGCCGCCATTCGCAGCTGTTCATCCAGATAACGGCGATGGAACTCACGGCTCGGCTCGGCCCATGCGGCGTAAAACGAGTCGTCGGCCACGACAAATTTGCCGGCCTGTTCGCGCAACGTGGGCATGTCTTCGACGTAGTAACAAAACGACGCATCCTGATCACAGCTCTGTTGGGCGGCGCTGTAGTTGGCCAACAGCCGTTGCCACATGCGTTCACGAACGGCGTCTATGGCGTCAATATTGATGTACTTCAGGTTGAGGCGCTGTTTGAGGGCGTCTGCATCCAGTGCCTCTGTGTCTAGCAAGGCATGGGCGAAAGTGAGGATTTCTGCGCGTGAGGCCACGTCAAACAGGGCCGGGCTGCTCAGTTGTTCCGGCCAAGTGCTGCGGTCCAGGGTGGCCGGTTCGTTGGGCGCCGCCATTGCACCTAGACACAACAGCCAGGTCGATAAAAAAAGAGCCACACGCACGGGTTGTTCTCCCAATAAAAAACTGCCAGCACTATAACTGCGGAGCTACAAGCCACAAGCCTCAAGCTTGAAGCTTGAAGCTTGAAGCTCTCTATAACGCTGATAGGTGGAGTCAAACCGCCCAACTCCCTACAATCGCACCCACGCTTAAAGGAGACGACCCCATGCTGATGGTGATTTCACCCGCTAAAACCCTCGATTACGAAACGCCGCCAGCCACTGCGCGCTTTACCTTGCCTCAGTACCTGGACCACTCGCAGGCGTTGATCGAGCAATTGCGTGAGTTAAGCCCGCAACAGATTGGCGAGCTGATGCACCTGTCCGATAAGCTTTCAGGCCTCAATGCTGCCCGTTTCGGCAGTTGGACACCCGACTTCACGCCCGAAAATGCCAAGCAGGCGCTGCTGGCCTTTAAAGGCGATGTGTACACCGGACTCAATGCTGTGGACTTCAATGAAGACGACTTTGACTATGCGCAAACCCATCTGCGTATGCTCTCGGGTCTTTACGGACTGTTGCGTGCGCTGGACTTGATGATGCCGTACCGGCTGGAGATGGGCACCAAGCTGGCTAACGCCCGCGGCAAGGACTTGTACGCCTTTTGGGGGACGCGAATCAGCGAATGGCTGAATGAAGCACTGGCCGAACAAGGCGACGATGTGTTGCTCAATCTGGCGTCCAACGAATACTTTTCAGCGGTCAAAAAATCAGCCTTGAACGCGCGCATCATCAATACCGAATTCAAGGACCTGAAGAACGGTCAGCACAAGATCATCAGCTTTTATGCGAAAAAAGCCCGAGGCATGATGAGCCGCTTTGTGATCAAGGAACGCATCAACAACCCTGAACACCTCAAGCAATTTGACGCTCAGGGGTATTGCTACAGTGCCGAGCAATCAAAACCCGACCTGCTGGTTTTTTTACGCGATCACGCCCCCGAATAACCCCTCCTTTTTTCGACGCACCTCAGCTCACTGAGGCTGCGTCACCCCTCGTTTCGCCCTCCCCACCCCTCGGTAAATATAAATTCACTCGACAAATCGGATTTTTTTTCATAGTGGCACCTAATTTTTTTTGAATAGTGGCACTTAACTATCGCAACGAATGAACTCCCTGCAACTAAAGGGCGAAACCTTTGGGGCCATCACTTTGCAACCAGTGCCATCATTTAAAACATATCCAGTAATAACTAAAAACGAGATAGGCGGGCCGGAACTATGTACCGAAGCACCGCTCATAGAATCCGTAACAATTATTACCGAGCTTGTAGGAAATGACTTACGCAGCATCCATAAAATAAACGCTTAACACGCTCTGGTTTGCCGGGGTGTGGTGATCAAAAGCGAATCACTACTCAACGTCTTCGTGCCATATAAATCAATGGCTTGAGGTATCCCCCTGCGTGTATCTGCGGAGGATGCCAAGCTGAATTGTCCTACAAGACATTAAGTAGCTGCACTTTTAAAGTGCAACTTAAACAGCGTTGAAACATAACAGTGCCTGTTTACGGTATTGCGGGTTACTTACGCCGTAATTCCAAGTTCGCCCTTATTTTTTAACTTAGGCCACTCAGTGGCTTGAACATGACAGAGGTCAATTACGATGCGCATCAGCATATTTGGTTTGGGTTACGTCGGCGCCGTTTGTGCCGGTTGTCTTTCTGCCCGCGGCCATGAAGTTATTGGCGTTGATATTTCTCAAGACAAGATTGACCTGATCAACCTCGGCAAATCGCCCATCGTTGAACCGGGCCTTGGCGAACTGTTGGCTCAGGGTATTCAAACAGGCCGTCTGCGCGGCACCACCAACTTTGCTTCGGCCATCCGTGACAGCGACCTGTCGATGATCTGCGTCGGCACGCCGAGCAAGAAAAACGGTGATCTGGAACTCAACTACATCGAAGCCGTGTGCCGCGAAATCGGCGCTGTGCTGCGTGAAAAAACCAGCCGCCACACCATCGTGGTGCGCAGCACTGTGTTGCCGGGCACTGTGAAAAATGTCGTGATCCCGATTCTCGAAGAATGCTCGGGCAAGAAAGCCGGTGTTGATTTCGGCGTCGCCGTAAACCCTGAATTCCTGCGCGAAAGCACGGCCATTGCCGACTACGACCAGCCGCCAATGACTGTCATCGGCGAGTTCGATACCGCCTCTGGCGATGTGCTGCAATCGCTGTACGAAGAACTCGACGCACCGATCATCCGCAAGGACATCGAAGTGGCCGAGATGATCAAGTACACCTGCAACGTATGGCACGCCACCAAAGTGACCTTCGCCAACGAAATCGGCAACATTGCCAAAGCAGTGGGTGTCGATGGCCGTGAAGTGATGAACGTGGTCTGCCAGGACAAAACCCTCAACCTGTCGCAGTACTACATGCGTCCGGGCTTCGCGTTCGGCGGCTCCTGCCTGCCTAAAGATGTCCGCGCCCTGACCTACCGCGCCGGTTCGCTGGATGTTCAAGCGCCGCTGCTCAACTCGCTGATGCGCAGTAACGAATCGCAAGTGCAGAACGCATTCGACATCGTTGCCAGCCACGACAAACGCAAAGTCGCCTTGCTCGGTTTGAGCTTTAAGGCCGGTACAGATGACCTGCGCGAAAGCCCGCTGGTTGAGCTGGCCGAAATGCTGATCGGTAAAGGCTACGACCTGAGCATCTACGACACCAACGTCGAATACGCCCGTGTGCACGGTTCGAACAAAGAGTACATCGAATCGAAAATCCCTCACGTGTCGTCCCTGCTCAACTCGGACTTCGACGCAGTGATCAATCACAGCGACGTGATCATTCTGGGTAACCGTGACGAGAAATTCCGTGCCCTGGCGCAAAACGCACCGGCCGGTAAACAAGTCATCGACCTGGTTGGCTTTATGGCCAAGGCGACTAGCACCACCAGCCGCACCGAAGGCATCTGCTGGTAACAGCAGCCGTCAGCTTCAAGCAGCACGTCGCAAGTTTACAGCGCTTCACTCGTAGCTTGCGGCTTGCAGCTCGAAGCCCTCTTCACCTTCGGATGACGCAAATGTCCAAGTTAAAAAACGTGTTACTTCAATCCGCGGGCTGGCTGTTTTTTCTAAGCCTGTTGATGGGCCTCGCGCTAGCGTTGCCGACCTCTACCTTTGACTCAGAGTCGAAGAACTTTATTTTCCTGATTGGCGCCGTGGGTATCTGGCGCTACTCAATGGGTGCCACGCATTTTCTGCGCGGCATGCTGTTTTTATATGTGGTGTACCCCCACTTGCGCCGCAAGGTACGCAAGCTGGGCAAGGCGGCTGACCCGTCTCATGTGTTTCTGATGGTCACCAGTTTTCGAATCGACGCACTGACCACCGCGCAGGTGTACAGCTCGGTGATTCGCGAAGCCATTGACTGCGGCCTGCCTACCACCGTGGTGTGTTCGCTGGTGGAAATGTCCGATGAGCTGCTGGTCAAAAGCATGTGGCAGCGCCTCAACCCGCCTGACCGCGTCAAGCTGGACTTTGTGCGCATTCCCGGCACCGGCAAACGTGACGGCCTGGCCTATGGCTTCCGCGCCATCTCGCGGCACATGCCCGACAACCGCGCAGTGGTAGCAGTGATCGACGGTGACACCGTGCTCGCTCAAGGCGTAGTGCGCAAAACCGTGCCGTGGTTCCAGCTGTTCGGCAATGTCGGCGGCCTGACCACTAACGAGTTCTGCGAAGTACGCGGCGGCTACATCATGAGCGAATGGCACAAACTGCGCTTTGCTCAACGCCACATCAACATGTGCTCGATGGCCCTGTCCAAGCGCGTCTTGACCATGACCGGACGCATGTCAGTGTTCCGTGCCAACGTGGTGACTGACCCCGACTTTATTGCCGATGTGGAAAGTGACTCGCTGCAACACTGGCGTCTGGGCCGCTTCAAGTTTTTGACCGGCGACGACAAGTCCAGCTGGTTCAGCCTGATGCGTCTGGGCTACGACACCTTTTACGTGCCGGACGCGGCGATCCATACCGTGGAACACCCGCCTGAAAAGAGCTTTATCAAAGCCAGCCGCAAGCTGATGTTCCGCTGGTACGGCAACAACCTGCGCCAGAACGCCCGCGCATTAGGGCTGGGTGTTAAACGCCTCGGTGCCTTCACCAGCCTGGTGCTGTTCGACCAGCGTGTGTCGATGTGGACCTCACTGCTGGGCCTGACCGTAGCGCTGATCGCTACGGCCAAATACGGCATCACGTTCCTTATTGCCTACCTGCTGTGGATTGGCATAACCCGCTTGATTCTGACCCTGTTGCTGGCCTGTTCTGGCCACAGCATCGGCCCGGCTTACCCGGTGATTCTCTATTACAACCAGATCGTTGGGGCACTGGTGAAGATCTACGTGTTCTTCCGCCTAGACCAACAATCCTGGACCCGTCAGGACACTAAATTGACCCGTGATCTGGCCAGCTTTCAACGTTGGTTCAACACCTGGTCGTCTCGAACCATGACCTTCTCGGCTGCCAGCATATTTGTTGCTGTGTTGCTGACGATGGTCTGAACCGACCCGACCGAATTAATCAGGAATAAGACCCATGAACACTCAAGTTAACGCCAACGTTGTCCACGAATCCGAAGCCCAGCGCCAGCATGCGCGGGTCAAAATCCCGGCCAAGCTGCGCTTTCTCACGGCCGAACGCGCGCCGATGGAAGCCAGCCTGATCGACCTCTCGGCCGGTGGCCTGAGCTTCAACGCGGCCAACCAGACGTTCAAAGTCGGCGACGTGTTTAAAGGCCGCCTGCAATTTCTGGTGGATAACCTCGGCCTGACCATGGACGTCGACCTGCTGGTGCGCAATGTTGACCGCCAGACTGGCCGCGTCGGCTGCCAGTTCCAGAACCTGGACCTGCAAGACATCGCCACCTTGCGCCACTTGATCACCTCGCACCTGAGTGGCGACATCGTGACCATGGGCGAAATGCTTGCCACCCTGCAACGTGACAACTTCACCAAAGCGCGCAAGGTCAAGGATGGCGGCAGCGGCATGAGCCCGTTCGGGCGCATGAAAGCCGTGGTGCTCAGCGCCGGTGTGTTTGTCGTCGGTCTGGTGGCGTTCGGTTTTATCGTCAAATCGGTGTACGGCCTGTATTTCGTCACCCACGCGCAATCGGCGCTGGTCAGCGTGCCCGCCTTGAACATCACCATGCCCCGCGATGGCACTGTGCAAAGCCTGGTCAAAGACGATCAGCTGGCCGCCAACGGCGCTCCGATCGCGACCTTCAGCACCAGCATGCTGGACGTGCTGAAAGGGCATCTGGACGAAAATCAGCTGCAACCGCAGAACATCGAAACCCTGTTCGGCAAGCAAATGACCGGCACCCTGACCTCGCCATGTGATTGCGTGGTAGCGGAGCAAGTGGTTGCCAATGGTCAATACGCCAGCAAAGGTGATGTGATCTTCAAACTGGTGCCGCGCACCAGCGAAGCCGGGATTGCCGCACGCTTCAGCTATCGCCAGTTCGGTGACGTACTGCCGGGTACCCGTGTGAACTTCCAGATTGCCGGTGAAGACGGCCAACGCAGCGGCAAGATCATCAGCAGCACCAGCCTTAACAGCGATGACCTGTCGTCTGACATTCGCGTGCAAATCAAACCTGACGCGCCGCTCGACAGCGCCCTGGCTGGCCGTCCGGTAGACGTGCGCAGCGACCGTGGGCCATCGTTGAACTGGTTGATCGACAAAGCCTCGGCTGCGGGTTTGTAAGCATGACAAACCCATCCCCCATTTCCGCACTTTACGGTGGCTTGGCAACCGATCGCAGCCTGCGGCAGCGGCTACAAGGGCCGGCGTTGTGCCTGCTGGCCATTGCATTGGCCGGTTGTGCGGGCCTGCCTGATCAGCGTCTGGCCAATGAAGCCCTGAAACGCGGCGACACCGCCACCGCTCAGCGTAACTATCAAGCGTTGTCGGATCTGGGCTACACCGAGGCGCAGGTCGGACTGGCGGACATCTGGATGACGAATCCAGACGCCGATCAGCTGAAGAAAGCCGAAGCCGCTTACCGCGCGGCCGCACAAACCTCACCCCGTGCTCAGGGCCGTCTTGGCCGCCTGCTGGCAACCAAGCCCGATGCGACCGAGGCCGAGCTGCTTGAAGCACAGGGCTTGCTCGAACAATCCCTGGGCAACGCCGGTTATTACCCCGAGCTGGCCGCGATTTACCAAAAACGCGGTCAAACCGAGCAACTGGCCGAGCTGGTCAAGCAGTTGCAAGGCGCGTATCGCAGTGGAGCAGCCTCGGCCAAGAAGGTCGACGGTGTAGCCCGGGTATTGGCCGATCCGACGTTGGGCACGCCCGATCCCGAGACGGCTAAATCGCTACTGGAAAATATCGCCCCCGGTTACCCCGCCGCCTGGGTCAGCCTGGCGCAATTGCTCTATGACTTCCCGGATCAGGGCGACACCGCTCAGTTGCAGGAATACCTGGACAACGGCCGCGCCGCCGATCTACCCCGCGCCGAGCTGTTGCTGGGGCGGATGTATTACGACGGCAAGTGGATAACCCCGGACGCGAAAAAAGCCGAGGCGCACTTCCAGCGTGCCGTGGACAAAGAAGTCGCGGCGGATTACTACCTGGGTCAGATTTACCGTCGCGGTTATCTGGGCCAGGTGTATCCGCAAAAAGCCCTCGACCATTTGCTCAAGGCTGCACGTAACGGCCAAAACAGCGCCGACTTCGCCATCGCCCAGTTGTTCTCCCAAGGCAAAGGCACTCAGCCCAACCTGCTGAACGCTTATGTATTCGGCCAACTGGCGAAACTCCAGGACACCCCGCAGGGCAATGAACTGGCGAGCCAGCTCGACGAGCAACTGCCGCCTGAACAACGCGCCGAGGCCGAACGCCTGCTGGAAAAAGAACGCACCCTGCGCGCCAACCTGTTGCTGCGTGCACAGCTAGAACAAGAACACGGCGAGGAAGCCCTATGACCCTCAATCCCTTTGTGAAAGCGGGCATTGGCCTGTCTTTCGCGCTGCTGTGGTCATGCCCGACCCTGGCCGCCCTGACCGATGAAAAGAACTTCGGCCTTGAGACCAAAATCACCGCGCAGTCCGAAGACGACCGCGACCTTGGCACCCGTGACGGCGGTGACGTCAACGGTATCGCCCTTGACCTGCGCCCATGGGCGTATTTCGAGCATGGCAACTGGAGTGCCTACGTGATGGGGCAGGCGGTGACGTCCAGCGACATCATCGAAACCGACACCCTGCAACAGGCCGATGAGCAACAAACCAGCAGCAACGATTCGCGCACCCCGGATAAAAGCTACCTGGCCCTGCGTGAATTCTGGGTCGGCTACAAAGGCTTCACCGCCTACCCCGGCGAAGAGCTGCGATTGGGTCGCCAGCGCCTGCGCAACGACGACGGCCTGTGGCGCGACACCAATATTGAAGCGCTGAACTGGACGTTCGACACCACCTTGCTGAAGGCTAATCTGGGCGCCGCTGAACGCTTCAGCGAGTACCGC
Organism: Pseudomonas sp. 2024-210; assembly: GCF_045062345.1. NCBI lineage: Bacteria > Pseudomonadati > Pseudomonadota > Gammaproteobacteria > Pseudomonadales > Pseudomonadaceae > Pseudomonas > Pseudomonas sp. 2024-210. The sequence continues at coordinate 337,415 of NZ_JBJGEJ010000001.1, forward strand.
ACCGACCTTCACGATCTGGCCCCGGATGACAAGGATCGCCTGCACCTGTTCGGTGATATTTCGGCACAGTGGACACCTGGCCAATGGGTCGGCCTGCGCGCGCATCACACCCACGACGATGGCAAGCTCAAGCATCAGGGTGAAGAAGTCGACGCACTGGATAAAACCGAGAACGGTGACCTGACCTGGCTCGGCATCGAAGCCAACAGCGACGCTTACAACTACCGCAACACCAACACCGTCAATTACTGGGCCAGCCTCACCGGCATGACCGGCAAACGTGACAACTTGGCCACGTCCAGTGTGGACGGGCGCACGCTGGCGGGTGACAAAACCAGTGACAACGTAGACGGCTGGGCCACCGATCTGGGCATTCGCTTGCGCCTTGATCCGAACTGGCAAGTCGGTGCGGCCTATTCGCGCGCCAGCGCCGATTACCAACAGACTGGCCTTGAGAGCAACCGCTCGAACTTCACCGGCACCCGCTCGCGGGTTCACCGTTTTGGTGAGGCATTCCGTGGCGAAATGCAGAACATGCAGAGCGCCAGCGTGTTCACCTCGTGGCAACTGCGCGACGACTATGATGCCTCGCTGGTCTACCACAAGTTCTGGCGCGTAGACGCCAGCAAACCGGTGGGCAGTAACGGTATCAACGCCGTTGAAAACACTGAAGACCCTACCAGCGGCTTGCTGTCCAGCACGTCACTGCCGTTGATCGACGGTAAAAACGACCTCGGTCAGGAAATGGATCTGGTGGTCACCAAGTACTTTAAACAGGGCCTGCTGCCAGCGGCATTGAGCCAGTCGATTGACGAACCTTCAGCGCTGGTGCGCTTTCGTGGCGGCGTGTTCAAGCCGGGCGATGCCTACGGCAAGAACGTCGACTCGTACATGCACCGCGCGTTTGTTGACGTGATCTGGCGCTTCTGATGACTACGCCAACGGGAGTGCGTGACATGAATCATCCTGCCCACAAAGGCGCGATCAGCCTGCTGGCTGGCGCGCTACTGCTGGCCAGTTCGGCCGCCTTTGCCTCCGTCTCGCCGGTAGAGCAGACGGTGGCCAAAGAGCTGCAACAAGCCAAAACCTACACCGTCAGCACCGCCCCGTCGGCGCCGCTGGACATTGCCAAGCCCGCCCTGCCCGACCTGTCGGGCTACACCCGCGAAGCCGCTGCGGCCAAGATTGTGCGCAGCAAAGCCGGCAAAGTCAGTGTGCGCCGCATGATGCAAGAAAACGCCCTGAAAGACTTTATCGGCGGCGATAACAAAATGGCCGAATGGGTGGTGCGCCAAGGCGGTATTCCCCAGGCGATTTTCATCGACGACGGCTATGTAAACCTCAAGGATCTGGCCAAACGCCTGCCCAAACAATACTTCAGTGAAACCGCACCGGGTGTGTACCTGGCGCGCTTGCCGATTGTGGTCGGGCATCAAGGCATTCTGGACATCGACAGCAGCACCAAAGAGCTGCGCCTGTCCGAAGAGGGCGGCTCCTTTATGGTCAACGATGGCCAGTTGTTTGTGCGTGACACCCAAGTCACTGGCTGGCGTGAAAAGGCCAACGGCCCGGCCACTTTCCGCGACGCAAAAGAATTTCGTCCGTTCCTGCTGGCCTGGGGCGGCACCCAGACCTACATCGTCAACAGCAAGATGGCCAGCTTTGGCTACGCCAACAGTAAGTCGTACGGGGTGAGTATTTCTCAGTACACGCCCAACATGGCCAAGGTGGTCAAACGCGATGAGCCCACGGGCTGGATCGTCGACTCCGAGTTCTCGGACATGTGGTACGGCTTCTACTGCTACGAAACCCGCGACTTTGTGGTTAAGGGCAGCACTTACCGCGACAACATCGTCTACGGCATTGACCCCCATGACCGTTCACACGGCCTGATCATTGCCGAGAACGACGTGTTCGGTACAAAACGCAAACACGGCATCATCATTTCCCGTGAAGTGGATGACAGCTTCATCTTCAACAACCGCAGCCACAACAACAAATTGTCGGGGCTGGTGATCGACCGTAACAGCGTTAACAACCTGATCGCCGACAACGAGATTTTCCAGAACCACACCGATGGCATCACCCTCTATGAGAGCGGCGACAACCTGTTGTGGGGCAACAAGGTTTTCAACAACCGTCGCCACGGCATCCGGGTGCGTAACAGCGTGAATATTCGCTTGTATGAAAACCTCTCGATGGCCAACGGTCTGACGGGCGTTTACGGCCACATCAAAGACCTGAGCGACACCGACCGCGATATTCACCTCGACCCGTTCGACACCGAAGTGTCGCTGATTCTGGTGGGTGGCGAGCTGGCCGGTAACGGCAGCGGCCCATTAAGCATCGATTCGCCTCTGAGCATCGAGCTGTACCGGGTGTCGATGCTGGCCCCGACCAAATCCAGCGGTATCAGCCTGAACGGGATTCTGGGTGAGCGTCAGGACGAGATTCTCGACCTGATGGTGCGCCAGCAAAAAGCCGTGTTGATCGACCCCGTTGAACGCCAGACTGAAATGCGCGACTGAGGATGACTGTTATGCCCCCCCATTTGATCACGTTGCTGACCGCCGGCCTTCTGCTTGCCAGCGCAGGCGTGCAAGCCGATGAAATCGAAGCCCCGACGTTCACCGCCGAGGAGTGCTGCAACCTGTGCCCCGAAGCCCACGACGCGAAGAACTACACCACGCGTTACCAGCAAAACTTCACCACGTTGGTGCAGGCCAAAGGTGACTGGTTGTTCCGCACCCAGGAAGACCTGCGCACCCAATTCGAAACCACGCCCGCAGGCTACAAGCGCATGCAGCAACTGCACGATGCGTTCAAAAGCAAAGGGGTGGAATTGGTCGTGGTTTACCAGCCGACTCGCGGGCTGGTCAATCGCAGTAAATTGATGCCAGCCGAGCGCGCATCATTCGACTACGACACGGCCCTGAAAAACTATCAGGCCATGCTCGGGCGCTTTGCCAAAATGGGCTACTACGTGCCCGACCTGTCACCGTTGACCGACGAGCAACAGGCGCACGATTTCTACTTCCGCGGTGACCAGCACTGGACACCTTACGGCGCCGAGCGCACGGCCAAAATCGTTGCCGAAACGGTGAAAAAAATCCCCGGCTTTGCCGACATTCCCCAGCGCGAGTTTGAAACCAAAATTTCCGGGCGCATGGGCAAAACCGGCACCCTGCACAACATGGCCGGGCAACTGTGCGGCACCAGTTACGCCGTGCAGTACATGGATCAGTTCAGCACCGAGCCCAAAGGCGAAGCGGGCGACGGCGACCTGTTCAGTGACGAGGCCAACCCTCAGATCACCTTGGTGGGCACCAGCCACAGCGGCAAAAACTACAACTTTGCCGGGTTCCTGGAGCAATACATCGGCGCTGACGTGCTCAATGTCGCCTTCCCCGGCGGCGGTCTCGAAGGGTCGATGTTGCAGTACCTGGGCAGCGACGAGTTCCAGAAGACCCCGCCCAAGGTGCTGATCTGGGAATTCTCGCCGCTGTACCGTCTCGATCAGGAAGTCACCTACCGCCAGATGATGTCGCTGCTGGACAACGGTTGTGAAGGCAAGCCTGCACTGTTGAGCAAGAGCACCACACTCAAGCCCGGCACCAACCAGCTATTGGTCAATGGCACCAACAAGCCGTTGCACAACGCCAACCATCAAATTGACATCCGCTTCGCCGACCCGTCGGTGAAAACCTTGCAAGCCACCCTCTGGTATATGAACGGTCGCCACGAGACTCTGAAAATCGACAAGCCGACAACCTCCGACACAGACGGACGTTTCGCCTTTGAACTGCGCACCGATGAAGACTGGGCCGACCAGAACCTGCTAGCCCTTGAAATTCAGGGCCCGGATGACGCGGGTGACGCGCAGCAAGTCGAAGCCAAACTCTGCACACGCAACGTATTCCCCTCCTCTGCGCAGCACACCGCGCAGGCCGGACGATGAGGTTTCTGATGCCTACTGCACCGATCAACTTACGCACACTGCTGGCGCCGACCCTGTTGGGCTTGGCGATGTTTGCCAGCAACGCCCACGCGGCCGCGCCCCTGCGGCCTCCGCAGGGGTATTACGCCCCGATCGAAGCCTTTAAAACGGGCGACTTCAAAAACGACTGCACGGCCATGCCGCAGCCGTATACCGACAAGCTGGAATTTCGCAGCAAATACGAAGGTTCGGACAAGGCCCGTTCCACCCTGAATGTGGATTCGGAAAAAGCCTTTCGTGAAGCCACCAAGGGCATTACCACACTGGAGCGCGGCACCAGTAAACAGGTCATGCAATTTATGCGCGACGGCCGCCCCGAGCAGCTCGATTGCACATTGAACTGGCTGAGCGCCTGGGCCCAGGCCGATGCGTTGATGAGCAAAGACTTCAACCACACCGGCAAGTCCATGCGCAAATGGGCGCTGGGCAGCATGGCCTCGTCTTACTTGCGCCTGAAGTTTTCCGAGTCGCAACCGTTGGCCAAACACCCTGAGCAGGCGCAGATGATCGAAGCCTGGTTCAGCAAAATGGCCGATCAAGTGGTCAGCGACTGGGATGACCTGCCATTGGTCAAAACCAACAACCACTCGTACTGGGCCGCCTGGTCAGTGATGGCCACGTCCGTCGCCACCAACCGCCGTGACCTGTTCGACTGGTCGGTGAAAGAGTTCAAGGTGGGCGCCAATCAGGTCGACGCCCAAGGTTATTTGCCCAACGAGATGAAACGTCAGCAACGGGCACTGGCTTACCACAACTACGCCCTGCCGCCGTTGGCGATGATCGCCAGCTTTGCGCTGGTCAATGGCGTGGACCTGCGCAACGAAAACAATGCAGCGCTCAAACGCCTGGGCGAACGGGTGTTGAGCGGGGTGAAAGACCCGGACGAGTTTGAAGACAAGAACGGCAAAGAACAGGACATGACCGACCTGAAGGTGGACGCCAAATTCGCTTGGCTGGAACCGTTCTGCACGCTCTACACCTGCGCGCCTGATGTGATTGAACGCAAGCGCGAGATGCAACCGTTCAAGACATTTCGACTGGGCGGGGATTTGACCAAGGTGTACGACCCGGCTCACGACAAAGGCAAATAACGCGGCCCTCACCCTAGCCCTCTCCCAGAGGGAGAGGGGACTAAAAGCAAAAGCAAACAAAGCCCCTCTCCCTCTGAGAGAGGGGACTAAAGGCAAAAGCAGATCTGCGCAACACCACACATCTGCCCCCTCTCCCTCTGGGAGAGGGCTGGGGTGAGGGTCGATCAAACGACACCCTCCCCCCAAAAGAAACACAAACACCCTCCCACTATTCACGGGGGGGTTTGGGGGGGCTGAGCCCTTTACTGTTGGTCCACACGGAGAGGTCAGGATGGTTTTTTCATCCAATGTGTTCCTGTTTTTATTTTTACCGGTGTTTCTCGCCCTCTATTACTTGAGCGGCCAACGCTATCGCAACCTGCTGTTGCTGATCGCCAGCTATGTGTTCTATGCCTGGTGGCGCGTGGACTTTTTGGCGCTGTTTATCGGTGTCACCGTCTGGAACTACTGGATCGGCCTCAAAGTCGGTGCCGCCGGTGTGCGCACCAAACCCGCACAACGCTGGCTATTGCTGGGCGTGGTGGTCGATCTGGCGATTCTCGGTTATTTCAAGTACGCCAACTTCGGCGTCGACAGCATCAACGCGATGATGAATTCGGCCGGTCTCGACCCGTTTATCCTCACTCACGTGCTGCTGCCGATCGGTATCTCGTTCTACATTTTCGAGTCCATCAGCTACATCATCGACGTGTACCGCGGTGACACCCCGGCCACCCGCAACCTGATCGATTTTGCCGCGTTTGTGGCGATCTTCCCGCACCTGATCGCCGGCCCCGTGCTGCGCTTTCGTGACCTGGCCGATCAGTTCAACAACCGCACCCACACCCTCGACAAGTTCAGCGAAGGTGCCACGCGGTTTATGCAGGGCTTTATCAAAAAGGTGTTTATTGCCGACACCCTGGCCGTGGTCGCCGATCACTGTTTCGCCTTGCAGAACCCAACCACGGGCGATGCCTGGCTCGGCGCTCTGGCCTACACCGCGCAGTTGTATTTTGACTTCTCCGGTTACAGCGACATGGCCATCGGCCTGGGCTTGATGATGGGTTTCCGCTTTATGGAAAACTTCAAACAGCCGTACATCAGTCAGTCGATCACCGAGTTCTGGCGGCGCTGGCACATCAGCCTCTCCACGTGGCTGCGCGACTACCTGTACATCACGCTGGGCGGTAACCGTAAAGGCACGCTGACCACCTACCGCAACCTGTTCCTGACCATGTTGCTGGGCGGTCTGTGGCACGGCGCGAACATCACCTACATCCTCTGGGGTGCCTGGCACGGCATGTGGTTGGCGATCGAAAAAGCCTTGGGCCTGAACACCAACCCACGTGCGCTCAATCCGATTCGCTGGGCGCTGACCTTCCTGATCGTGGTGATCGGCTGGGTGATTTTCCGCGCCGAAAACTTGCACGTGGCTGGCCGCATGTATGGCGCCATGTTCAGCTTTAGCGACTGGTCGCTGTCGGAACTGACCCGCGCCAACCTCACCGGCCTGCAAGTGGCAACGCTGGTGGTGGCTTACCTGACGCTGGCCTTCTTCGGCCTGCGCGACCTGTACCGCCGACCGACCGAACTGGACGTCAGCAAGGCGCAGACGCTGCCAGCCGACTGGTCACGCTACGCACTGCGCAGTGTTATCGGCCTGCTGTTTATGGCTTCGATTTTCAAACTTTCGGCGCAAAGCTTCTCGCCGTTCCTGTACTTCCAGTTCTAAGGGGAGCCGACCATGAACCGAACATTACGCATCGTCTACGTCACCAGCTTCTGCGGCCTGTTACTGGGGTTGGGAGCGGTCTCGCTGCGCAGCTTTATGGGCTTCAGCACACCGCCCGAAACCACCGTGCTCAACGGTCATTGGAGCAAAGCGGTCGAGACCCACTACGACGACGAGTTCCCGATCAAGCGGCTGGGCACCAACCTTTGGGCCGCGCTGGATTTCACCTTGTTCAATGAAGGCCGTCCGGGTGTGATTCTGGGGCGCGATCAGTGGCTGTTCAGCGATGAAGAGTTCAAACCCTGGCCGAATGCCGAACACAACGTGTCGAGCAATTACGCGCTGGTTGAAGGCGTACGCCAAACCTTGAAAGCCCACGGCGTTAAGCTAGTGATGGCTGTGGTGCCGTCCAAAGTGCGCTTGTACCCCGAGCACATGGGCGACAAACGCCCTGCGTCGATCCATGCCGACCTGTACCGCGACTTTCATGCGCAACTGGCGGCCAGCCAAGTGATCGCCCCTGATCTGCTCGGCCCGCTGCAACAGGCCAAACAGGCAGGCGCGCAGGTGTTTTTGCGCACTGACACGCACTGGACGCCAGACGGTGCGCAAATCGCCGCACAGCAACTGGCCAAGGCAGTCGGTGCTCAGTTCCCCCTGAGCGGCGAGCCGCAGCAGTTTGTCACCGAAGTTGAAACCACCGAGCAGCACAACGGCGATCTGGAGCGTTTCTTGCCACTGGACCCGCTGTTCAGCCACCTGCTGCCGCCGTCCGAACCGCTGGAAAAACGCACCACCCGCGTCGCTGACGGCGCCCCTGAAAGCGCCGACAGCTTGTTCGCCGACAGCGAAGTGCCGGTCACGCTGGTGGGCACCAGCTACAGCGCCAACGCCAACTGGAACTTTGTCGGTGCCTTGAAACAAGCGCTGCGCAGCGACGTGATCAACGACTCCAAGGACGGCCACGGCCCCATCCTGCCGATGCTCGCCTACCTGAAAAGCGATGCCTTCAAGAACACCCCGCCGCAAGTACTGATCTGGGAATTCCCGGAGCGTTACTTGCCGGTCGACAACGAAATTGGCGACGTCGATCCCGAATGGGTCGCGAGCTTGAAAGAAGCCGGCGCACGCGCGCCGCAACTTGCACAGAACACAGCCAAATCCGAGACGCCCAACCGGGCGCAAAACTGAAAGAGAGGTTCAACTTATGTCCATTAAAGCGATGCCGTTCAAACCTGCTCCACGTCGTCTCGCCAAATCTTTCGCACTGATGGCTGGCCTGAGCCTGTTGTCACTGCAAGCCTGGGCCGGTGGCGATGCCGCGCTCTATGGCCCGAGCGCGCCTAAAGGCTCGAGCTTTGTGCGCATCTTCAATGCCAGCAACCAGGAAGTCAGCGCCACCGTGGGCAACACCGCACTGGACGATGTGGCGCCACTGGGCAGCAGCGATTTCAGTTTTATGCCCCAGGGCGATTACAGCGCCAAGATCGGTAGCCAAAACGTACCGGTCAAACTGGCGGCAGATCACTACTACACCCTGGTCAACACCGGCAGCGGTCAACCGCAGCTGATTGAAGAGCCTCCATTCAAGAACAAGCAAAAGTCGCTGGTACGGGTGCAGAACCTGACCGACAAAGCGCTGACCCTGAAGACCGCAGACGGCAAGACCGAGGTGGTGAAAACCGTCGCGGCGAAGAGCCGTGGCGAACGTGAAATCAACCCAGTGAAGGTCACTTTCGCCCTGTTTGACGGCGACAAGAAAGTCAGCGACCTCAAGCCAGTGGCTCTGGAACGCGGTGAAGCCGCCGTTCTGTACATCACGGGCAGCGGCAGCAGCCTGGCACCGACCTGGGTAAAACGCCCGGTATCGACTCGTTAATTCACCTTTTTTAAATTTTTGGAGAGACAACATGATTCCGGTAATTCTTTCAGGTGGTAGCGGTTCGCGTCTGTGGCCTTTGTCGCGCAAGCAATTTCCCAAGCAGTTTCTGGCCTTGACCGGCGAACAGACCCTGTTCCAGCAAACCCTGGAGCGTTTGGTATTTGACGGCATGGACACGCCGATTGTGGTCTGCAACAAAGAACACCGCTTCATCGTCAACGAACAACTGGCCAGCCGCAGGCTCGACACTCAGCGCATCCTGATGGAACCGTTTGGCCGCAACACTGCGCCGGCCGTGGCCCTGACTGCGATGATGCTGGTCAACGAAGGTCGCGACGAATTGATGCTGGTGCTGCCCGCCGACCATGTGCTCGAAGACCAGAAAGCCCTGCAACGTGCCTTGGCGCTGGCCACTGTCGCGGCGGAGCGTGGCGAGCTGGTGCTGTTCGGCGTTCCGGCCCTCAAGCCTGAAACCGGCTATGGCTATATCAAGTCAACCACAGACGCCCAATTGCCCGAAGGTGTTAGCCGGGTCGAGTCGTTTGTCGAAAAGCCGGATGCCAAGCGTGCCTCTGAATTCGTCAAAAGCGGCGGTTACTTCTGGAACAGCGGCATGTTTATGTTCCGCGCCAGCCGCTTCCTGGAAGAGCTGAAAAAGCATGACCCGGACATCTATGACACCTGCCTGCTGACGCTGGAACGAAGCCATCAGGACGCTGACACTGTGGACATTGATGAAGCCACTTTCGCCTGCTGCCCGGACAACTCCATCGACTACGCCGTGATGGAAAAAACCGAGCATGCGTGTGTGGTGCCGTTGTCGGCGGGCTGGAGCGATGTGGGATGCTGGTCGTCGCTGTGGGACGTCAATGAAAAGGACGCCAACGGCAACGTCAGCAAAGGCGATGTAGTGATTCAGGACAGTACCAACTGCATGATTCACGGCAATGGCAAGCTGGTGTCGGTCATCGGCCTGGACAACATCGTGGTGGTCGAAACCAAAGACGCCATGATGATTGCCCACAAAGACAGCGTTCAGGGCGTTAAACAGATGGTCAACACCCTTAACGCGCAAGGCCGCAGCGAAACCCAGAACCACTGCGAGGTCTATCGTCCTTGGGGTTCTTATGACTCCGTGGACATGGGCGGCCGTTTCCAGGTCAAACATATTTCGGTCAAGCCGGGTGCCTCGCTGTCCTTGCAAATGCACCACCACCGCGCTGAACACTGGATTGTGGTGTCGGGCACGGCGGAAGTGACCTGCGATGAAAATGTGTTTCTGCTCACCGAGAACCAGTCGACCTACATCCCGATTGCCTCGGTTCACCGCCTGCGCAACCCGGGCAAGATCCCGCTGGAAATCATTGAAGTCCAGTCCGGCAGCTACCTGGGCGAAGACGACATTGAGCGCTTTGAAGATGTGTACGGACGTTTGACGCCGGTTGAACGCGGCGTATCGATCAAAACCATCGCTCAGTAATACGATGCTGTAACAAGGCCAACCACGACACCAGTGTCTGTGGTTGGCTTTTTTTTGCCCTGCGAAACCCTCGCCATACGCGCCTTCCCTTGCGTAGGATGTTCGTTCACACGTTTTGAGACGAGCACCATGCTAATCGGCGGCCTGCTTATCATCACCTGGCTCATTCTGCTGCTGCGCTACCCGGCCAAGGCCTTGCCAGTGTCAATGGCTGCTCTTTTGGGGCTTGGGTTAGTGGCCGCATCGGTGGCATGGCTCGATTACCGCGAGGCCCGGCAATTGACACGCCTTGACCTTAGAATCATCTACGCCCCCGGCGAGTGTCCGGCCGACCGGCCTTTGCTACTGACGCTGCGCAATAACAATGACGTGCCCCTGATTGAACTCGGCTGGCGTGTCGGCGCTTATGCCCCCGGCGATACCGTTAACCTTGCCGACGACCTGTATACCGCGCCTCGTTATAGCGGGCCCGGCGAACTGCAACCGGCGCAGAGCTGGCAGGATTGTTTACCCCTGCCACCGTTACGCACCGGGTATCGCCCGCAAACGCTGGAGTTTAGTGCTGAACGCCTGCAAGGCAGTTTCTCAAACTAAAGCGTTTATGGCCTTGGAATAAACCAGCCCTTCAAATCACCCAAAATTTCCAGTGACGGGTGTTGCCCCATTGAAGCGGGGTACAACAATTGGAAGCCAATTGAAGGGGAGATGTCGGCTTGCGGGCAAGCTCACTGACAGGTTTAAACAACTTGATCACACCGATCTCTTCATCGAAGATCACGTCTGACCACGGCCGTTTATATAAGACTGTTCCTACAGGAACAGCAAATGAAACGCTCCATGTTTCAACGGAGGTTATATCAAGTTCAAAATACACTTCAAAACTGTATATCCACCCTTTAGTTATTAAATCTTGCCACTTCCCAAGCACCCTGCTTTTGACAGGCAGGGGGACTTCCAAGTGCGCAATGATGTTGGCCATGATCGGTATGGCGACACCCTTGACCCCTTGGTGGGTGTAGTACGTGAAACTGCCAATTTGCCTGATACCCGTGCCTTTCAAGTCCTCATCTGCGGTCAACCTCAAATAAGCGATGGGTTTCCAGGTATCCCCGATCAGCAACGCCCAAAAATTATAGTGACCATCGCGCTGGTTGCTGTGAAGCACAAAACCCTGCCTGAGATACGGCATGACGATGACTTTCATCCGGCAACCTGTATTCAAAATTGCCTCAATGCGGGCCTCTTCGTATTCAGGTTCCCCTGTGGTTTCTACGCCCATACGCAATTCGAATTCGTGCCCTGGCCTTACATCAGGGACATCCATTTGACTAAATCGACTGATCATCTGAAACATAAACAACACCTGCGTTAACAATGAAACCTAACGCTAGTGGATTGTTTAATCCGCTGAGAAACCAGTTATTTATAAATGTAACCATTGTCTTGTACCGTACGTAACGACAGCGTAAGTTCATTTTTTAAAATTCAAAAACAGGACCCTGTATGCCCATCGCTCTTATTACGGGTTGCTCCAGCGGGATTGGCCGTGCCTTGGCGGATGCTTTCAAAGCGGCGGGTTACGAAGTGTGGGCGACGGCGCGCAAAACCGCAGATGTCGACCCATTGAAAGCAGCAGGTTTTGTCGCGGTGCAATTGGATGTCAATGACAGCCTTGAAGTGGATCAACTCAGTGCCCGCCTCAAACAACACGGCAAAGGTCTGGATGTGTTGATCAACAATGCAGGTTACGGCGCTATGGGGCCGTTGCTGGATGGCGGCGTGAAGGGCTTGCAGCAACAGTTCGAAACCAATGTGTTCTCAGTAGTGGGCATCACCCGGGCGTTATTTGACCCCTTGCGCCGTAATCGGGGGCTGGTGATCAATATCGGGAGTGTTTCCGGGGTGCTGGTCACGCCTTTTGCCGGCGCTTACTGCGCCTCCAAAGCCGCCGTTCATGCCTTGAGTGATGCTTTGCGCATGGAGCTGGCCCCTTTCGGGATTCGACTGATGGAGGTACAGCCGGGCGCCATCGACACTCACTTTGGCAAAAATGCCAGCGCGCAAGCCGAACAACTGATTGCTGAAGATTCGCCGTGGTGGCCTGTGCGAGAGGGTATTCGCGCCAGAGCCAATGCCTCCCAAGACAACCCAACGCCTGTCGCGAAATGTGCTGAGGCGGTATTTAACGCTGCGCAAAAAAAACGTCCACCGGCCTTGCTGCGCGTGGGTAATGGCAGCCGAGCCATGCCCTTGCTGGCCGCATTGCTACCCCGAGCGCTGCTGCAAAAAATCCTGATGAAGCGCTTTGGCTTAACCACCTCGTTGTAACCGCGACCGTGTCATCCTTTTTACGGTCGCTTCGCAACCGGACGTCGCCTTCGGCAACTGCTACGCCAGTACACTCCCCCGTAGCAGCTGCCGAAGGCTGCGTCCGGCGGCGTAGCCGTCGTAACTTCGGGCTGGCAGCTCTCTCACCATGCCCTATGCTTGCACCTTCACAGTGCTGCCCTGCTCGAAGAGAGATTTATGACTGACTATTCGCCCTACTTTGACCTTGTCGAAGAAACACTTACTGAGATCGAGAACTGGTTCAGCGGCCTTTCCAGCGTGCTACCCACGCTGCTGGCGCGCTTTTCAAATGAATTTTCGATGATCACACCCAGCGCCAAGGTGCTTGATATTGACGGGATGGAGGAGTTGTTCGAGCAACTGCGAGGCACTCGTCCAGGGCTGGTGATTACCCTCAGCGACTTCAAAGGCATCGCCCTCTACAACGAAGGCGCAGTGATCAGTTATCGAGAGCTGCAAGAGGTCGACAATAAAACACTCACCGACCGCCGAGCCACCGTGGTGTTTGAAAAAGACGCCAGCGGCAAGGTGCTCTGGCGTCATTTGCATGAGACGTTTTTCCCGGGTTAACAACGGATCACTCCGCTGTTTCATCCGTCGGTTGGACGATCACGGTGCAGGTGGTGCCCGCCGCCAGCAAGAAACCGTCGGGAATCTCGTCGATGTGAATACGCACCGGCACCCGCTGGGCCAATCGCACCCAGTTGAAGGTCGGGTTGACGTCCGCCACCAACTCACGGCTCACCGGGTTGTCACGGTCATAGATACCGCGCGAGATGCTTTCGACGTGGCCCTTCAAGACTTCACCGCTCATCATTTGCAGCTCAGCTTTGTCGCCCACCCGGATATGCGGCAATTTGGTTTCTTCAAAGAAGCCATACACCCAGAACGAGTCCTTATCGATCACGGCCATTTTCGGGTCGCCGACACGGGCATAGTCGCCCTTGTGCACATTAAGGTTGGTCACATAACCATCGACCGTCGCTACCACTTTGGTGCGTTTGAGGTCGAGTTTCGCCGCTTCCAGTTGTTGCAGGGCATGCTGGTAGTCGGCAAACGCGGCACTGGCCAGGTTGCTGGCGTCATCGCGGTTTTCACGGGAAATCACCAGGTTGTCCATCTGCGCCCGACGCGAAGCGTTAACCTTGCGCATCTCCCATGTGGCTTTGCGCGAGGCGACCAGCGCTTCGGCTTGCTTGACGGCAATCTCGTAATGCTCGGGGTCGATTTCCAGCAGCACGTCGCCTTTTTTCACCAGCTGGTTATCTTTGACCGGCACGTTGACGACGTAGCCGTTTACGTCCGCTGCAACATTAATAATGTCAGCGCGCACCCGGCCATCACGGGTCCACGGGGTTTCCATGTAATGCACCCACAAGGTCCGGCCGATCCATATCGCAAGGGCCAGAACCAGCAAGGTGGCAAGCAGGCTAAAGAACTTTTTCATCGGATCAGTCTCAACGGTAAACAAGGAGCGCCATGGCGCCAAAAAGACAAGCAAACAGGCTCAGGCGCAACAGCGCCGGGTGCCAGAAAAAACGGTACAGGTCGTAGCCGGACAGCAGTCGGTCAAAGGCCCAGGCCAGCGCTGCCGCGATAAAAAACATCAGGGTCATGGTCGGCATATAGACGCCATGAAAGGCGATTTCACGAGGCATGTTCAACTCCTTGCGGCTGGGCATAAGCCGCCAGCGGTGATTGCGGGTCAAGCAGTGACGAACGAATGAAGTGAAGGTAGCTCTGCACGCGCACCAGTGCGGAAGTATCAAAGTTACGGGCAAAAGGTTCATCGGTCGCTTGCACTCGGTTGATCGCATGATCGACCGCTATCAACGCACGTTCCAAGTTGCTTTCACTCGGGGCAATAAAGAGCCGAACCAGCGCCCGGCCCATGACCCGAATAGCCTGACGCCAGGGTTGAGATTCGGCATACGCCGGGTGAACCGGCAACACAGCCTGCTCTTTACGCAACTCGATAATGGCGTGGCCCACTTCAAGTACCACAAACATCCAGCGCAGCAAGGTGCGTTGCACCTGCGGATTACCGGCGGCCAGGCCGTAGGCCTGGTGCATCAGGTCACGGGTGCGGCTTTCGAGGCTGGAACTCAAGCCGCGCAGCTTGCCACTGATGGCGTACACCACTTGTTCACGCAAGTCTTGCTCCAGACGGCTCCACAACCAGCGGCTGTTGGGCGGCAGAATAATTGCACCCGCCGCTGCGCAGACCAGCATGCCCAGTACCATTGCGATGTAGTCGTTGATGAACTGGTAAGGGTTGTAGATGGTCAGGTTATCGGGCACTGAGCCTGAGGTAAAAAAGATCAACAAGCCCAATCCGATCCCGGCGTAGTTAGCCCACGAGGTGAGGAACGAACCCAACACAATCACCGGCGTCAGCACCAGGCAAAGCAGTGCAAAGCCATCGATATGAGGCAGCACGAAGAACATTTCAACAAAGCCGATGATCGCCCCAAGGAACGTCCCGCAGGCCATTTGGAACGACATGCGTTTGGGGTTGGGCGTGGCCGCCGACAAACCCACCGTGGCCGCAGCGATGAGGGTCATGGTGGCGCCACTGGGCCACGCGGTCATCACCCAATAGGTGCCGAGCACGGCCAGAATAAACGCCGCCCGGATGCCTGACGCTGCCGCCGACCACCAGTTGGTCTGCGAAACAAAAGGCTGGTCCCACCGCTCGCGTTCGTGAACGTGATCGGCCAGCGAAGCATGGGTCAGCGCGTAGTTATGCAAGTCGTCGACAAAACGGAACAGCAGCTCATACGCGGTGTTGAAGTCGAGAAAGTCCGAAGGGCTCGGTTCACTCTCCAGAAACTTCACCCGCAAGGCACGCACATGTCCCGGCAGACCCGCCTTGAACGCGCTGAGCTGTTCAGCCAGTACGACGGCATCTTTGTCTGTCAATGAGCGACCGGCGTAGGTGTCGAGCAACTGGGCGAGTAATTCCAGCTCCGGCTCAATGGCCTCCACCACTTGCACCACCCCGCGACTGCGCAGACGGGCAAGCAACTGGTGCAAGGCGTTAAAGCGGGTGGTGATGGCCATGAACTCGCTGTTCAAACGGCTCAATCGCCCGCTACGACGACGCATGTGCGGGTCTTCGAAAACGGTCACGCTGCGCATGCCTTCAAGACCGACGCTCTCGCCGATGAAGCGCACATTCTGGGCTTCATAGTCTTCCAGCGAAGACTTGCCGCGCAGGCCTTCAGCGACAAAGCCGGCGAATACGCCAAAGCGTTTGTACAGCGCGTCATGCATCGCCGCACCCGCGGTTTTAGGCAGGATGGCAGCACTCACCAAGGTTGAGCAGAGGATGCCCAGCGAGATTTCAAGCACCCTCCACACGGCCGCCATAAACGCACCGTCCGGATGCGCCAGCGCAGGCAAGCCGACCATCGCGGCGGTATAACCGGCCAACACAAAGCCATAGGCGCGAAAGTTACGGCAACGGGCCGCACCCGCCGAGCATATACCGACCCAAATCGCCATCGCTCCGAGGAACAGCACGGTGTTTTGGGCAAACAGGGCAATCAGCGCAACGGTGACTGCCGAGCCGGTCAGGGTGCCTAAAAACCGGTAAAAGCTTTTGGCAAAGACCTGACCGCTTTGGGGCTGCATCACGATAAACACGGTGATCATCGCGGTGCGCGGCTGTGGCAACTCAAGGCGCATGGCCAGCCACAACGTCAGAAACGCAGCCGTCAGCACCTTGAAAATATGGACCCAGGTCACGCCGTCAGTGCGTGCCCATTCATAAAAGCCTCGGCGCCATTCCAGGGAATGCAGCCAGCGTACCGGGGCGGGTAAATGGTTCATCTACAGGCTCTCAAAATTAGCCATCAGGGTTGAATATCAGCGACTGAACATCGTCATGATTGCCGGTGGTTTGTCGGGCGCGTAACGATCGGCTTTTGGCACATCGTTACCGGCGCCAAGACCACCGCCCAACGCCGTCACCAGCTCGGCATGTGCACTCAGGCGTGAGGCTTCGACCACTTGCTGAACCTGCTGCTGCTGGAACAACAGGGTTTGCGCATTGAGCACGTCGAGGTAGTCGGTCAGGCCCCGTTGGTAAGCAACCATGGCAATGTCATAGGTTTTCTGCGCAGCTTCAACCGACTCACGGGCAAACACTTGCTGCTTGTCCATGGACTCGCGCTTGATCAACTGATCAGAAATTCCTTTAAGTGCATTGACCAGCGTCTGGTTGTACTTGGCCACGGCCATGTCATAACCACTGGAGGCAACGCCCAGTTCGGAGCGTAGACGACCCCCGTCAAAAATGGGCAGCGAGATCGCCGGGCCGACGTTGTAGGTCAGCTTTTTAGCGGCTAAAAACTCAAGCGCACCGCCACCTGTGGCCACAAAACCCAAGCTGGCCATCAAGTTGACATTAGGGTAAAAACCGGCGTGAGCGACGTCAATACCCCGCGCCTGTGCGGCCACTTCCCAACGACTGGCGACCACATCGGGACGTTGACCCAGCAGCTCAACCGGCAAGTTGGAAGGCAATTTAAGGGCGGTGCCCAGCATCAGTGTCGGGCGTTTGAGGCGTGCGCCTTCGCCCGGCCCTTTACCCGCCAACGCCGACAACTGATTACGCGTCAGGGCAATTTCTTCTTCCTGAGCGTCGATCTTGCGATGAATTTCGGGCAGTGGCGCTTGCGCCTGACTGACTTCGAAGTACGTCCCTATTCCGCCATCCAGACGTTTTTGCGCCAGATCGAGAATCTGCTCTTGCTGATGCAAGGTCGATTCAATGATGTCGAGCTGCGCATAATGCAACGACAACTGGATATAGGCGCGAATCACGTTGTTCTGCAATTCGAGTTGAGCCTGACGGGCTTCAGCAGCCGTCATGTGCGCCATGTCCACGGCTTTCTCGGTGGTGTTGCTGTCAAGGCCCCACAGGTCGAGGGAATAGCTGAAACCCAATGAGGCAGCGTTATCCCACGTAGTGGTCTTGTTCAAATCGCCGGGACCATAGAAGTTGTCCGATGGCCATCTGTGTCGTTTAAGCGCGGTTTCGCCGTTGACCTGCACAGACTCGGCCGATTCGGCTACACCCGCCATTGCCTTGGCCTGACGCACGCGCGCAGCGGCCATGGCCATGGTGGGGCTGCCCTGCACGGCCATGTTGATCCAGTCGTTGAGTTGTGGATCGCCATAGGCATTCCACCACTGGGCTTTGGGCCAATGTGCGTCTAGCGCGGCGCTTTGAATCGCCTCGTCGGTAGCTAAAGCATTGGGTGCGAGCATTGTGCCTTTGGGGGCGATGCCACCGAAACCGATGCAACCATTTAATGCTAACGATAAAGCCAAAACACTCAGTGTTTTAAGCTCTCTGCTCATGCGACGTGGCACTGCTGCTATTTCCTGAAAAGGAGGGGGGGATAATTCTTGAGGGAGCCTAGTTTAGGACGTGGCTAACGCAACGATAAGCTGGCAAAACGGTGAATCTTTATTACCGTTACTGGGATAATCCGTTAGTCGTATGTAAAGCTGTCGGTAATACCAGAAACTTCGTGTCACAATTTGGACCCTGTGTAACTGGTTGCTGTCCCCTTTTAGCCCCTTGAGAGCACTTCATGGACACTTTGCAAAACATGCGCGCCTTCAGTTGCGTAGCTGAAGCCGGAAGTTTCACGGCAGCGGCGGCGATGCTGGACACCACCACCGCTAACGTCTCGCGCGCGGTCTCCAACCTTGAGGCCCACCTGCAAACACGCCTGCTCAACCGCACCACCCGGCGCATCGCCCTGACCGAAGCCGGTAAACGTTATTTGCTGCGTTGCGAACAAATTCTGGCCTATGTCGAAGAAGCCGAAGCGGAGGCCAGTGACGCTCACTCACGCCCTGCCGGCCAACTCAAAGTGCACACCATGACCGGCATCGGTCAGCACTTTGTGATCGACGCGATTGCCCGCTACCGCAAAACCCACCCCGATGTGACCTTCGACCTGACGCTGGCCAACCGCGTGCCGGATTTACTCAACGAGGGTTACGACGTGTCCATCGTGCTGGCCAGCGAATTACCGGATTCGGGGTTTGTCTCCCAGCGGCTGGGCATTACGTACAGCATCGTCTGTGCCTCCCCCGGCTACGTAAAAGCCAATGGCACCGCGGACAAACCCAGCGACCTGCTCAATCATGCCTGCCTGCGCCTGGTCAGCCCGGTGATTGCGCTGGACAAGTGGGTGTTTGAAGGCCCGGAAGGCCAGGAAATGGTGCTGATCAATTCTTCGCCGTTTCTGGTCAACTCGGCCGATGCGATGAAAACGGCTATCACCAGCGGCATGGGCGTGGGCGTGTTGCCGGTGTACGCGGCGATTGATGGCCTGCGCAACGGCACGTTGGTGCGCATGCTGCCCAAGTACCGCTCGCAAGAACTGAACCTGTATGCCATCTACCCGTCGCGTCAGTACCTGGATGCGAAGATCAAAACTTGGGTCGAATACCTGAAAGGGTCATTGCCGGAGATTTTGGCGGCGCATCAGACTGAGCTGGCGGCGTATAGCTGATTGGGGTTTTGATCTTGATCTTGATCTACCGCCCTTTCGGGAGGCCGAACGGAATGTACTCGAAGCTTTTTATTGGCCCGCGTACATGTCCATTTGATGCATTAAATCTTTCTACGGGTTCCGCCCTTACGGCGGCTCACTTTTGCCAAACAGCCGAGTGTCGGACCACCACAAAAGTAAGCAAAAAGGCCTTGCCCCTGCGTACGGCTTTCGCTTCGCTCAAGTTCCCTCACTCCGGTCCCGCTCCGTGGGCACGCCGTGATGGGCCATCCTTGGCCCAACACGGCTCTCCCGGCATCCATGCCGGTCGACCCACTACGCGAAACCTCCATTCGGCCTCCCGATGGGGCGGTACATCAAGATCAAAAGCCAGATCAAGATCAAGATCTACTGCAACTGCAACTGCATCATTGCCATGCTTTACGCGCTGAACCCACCATCCGCCGTCAGACTGGCGCCGGTGATATAGCCACTTTCCGGGCCAGCCAGATAGGTCACGAAGCTGGCGATCTCATCCGCCTTTCCATATCGACCAATGGCCATCAAGGGAATCAGGCTTTGGGCGAAATCCCCGGTTGCCGGGTTCATATCGGTGTCCACCGGCCCCGGTTGTACGGTATTGATGGTAATCCCCCGCGGCCCCAGATCACGCGCCAGACCTTTGGTCAGCCCCACCAGCGCCGACTTGCTCATGGCATACGGGCCACCGCCCGCGAATGGCATACGCTCGGCATTGGTGCTGCCAATATTGATGATGCGCCCGCCCTCGGTCATGTATTTGGCCGCCGCTTGGGTTGCCACAAATACACTGCGTACGTTGATGGCCAACGTGCGGTCAAAATCTTCGAGACTGAAATCTTCGAGTGGCCCCACCGCCAGCACGCCCGCGTTGTTGACCAAAATATCGAGGCGGCCAAACGCTTTGACGGTGCTGTCGACCGCGTCACAAATGGCTTGGGCATCGGCACTGTCGGCATGAATGGCCAAGACCTTGCCACCACTGGCAGTGAGGCTGTCTTGCAGTGCCTGGGCCTTTGCCGTTGAGCTGACGTAAGTGAATGCAACGGCTGCCCCACTCGCTGCCAGACGTTTGACGATGGCCGCGCCGATCCCCCGCGAACCGCCTTGAACCAATGCGACTTTGCCCTGAAGGTTGTTGGTGCTCATAACTGTCTCCTGTCGTAGCAAGGCCTTATGCCTTGAAGTTGGGACCGAGTATCGACCTCGTCTCCACGTTAGAGTAGCCCGTGCTTGCTATAGTCTCTATAAACCAAAAGTTGTGAATGGCACTCATGGAAAGCTTTAGCAGTATCGAATGTTTTGTGCGCAGTGCAGAAGTCGGCAGTTTTGCTGAGGCCGCTCGGCGCTTAAGCTTGACCCCGGCCGCTGTGGGCAAAAGTGTCGCCAAACTGGAGGCGCGCATCGGTGTTCGTTTGTTTCAGCGCAGCACCCGCCGCCTGACTCTGACAGAAGCAGGCAAGCTGTTTTTGACTGAAGTCGGGCCAAGCCTGATGACTATTCAGAATGCTGTGGCGAATTTGGCGAGTGTTGAAGGACGCCCCTCCGGAACACTCAAAGTCAGCATGGGTGTGGGCACTGGCGTGATGTATATCGTGCCGCTGCTGGGTGAGTTTTTACGTCGTTACCCGGACATTACGCCCGACTGGGATTTCGATAATCGCCAAGTAGATTTGATTGGCCAGGGCTTCGATGCTGCCATTGGCGGGGGCTTTGAACTGCCCCAAGGGATGGTGGCCCGCAAGTTAACGCCTGCCCATCGAGTGCTCGTGGCCTCCACCGCCTACGTGGCACAACACTCGCACATAAATACCCCTGATCAGTTGCGGGGGTGTGACGGTATTTTGATCCGCTCGCCGCAAACGGGCCGAGTACGAACGTGGCAATTGACCAGCCGTTGGCGAGAACAGGCGCCGCTATTGCTTAAACCTCGCATGACCATGAGTGATTCACAGGCCGCCTGTGTAGCCGCCATTCAGGGGCTGGGCATTGCCTTAGTGAGCCTGCCTTTTGCTGCGCCGTTTCTGCACACAAATGAATTGGTACGTGTATTGCCCGATTGGTATGTCGACGACGGCACCATTTCGATCTATTACGCAGAACACAAACTGTTACCGGGCAAGACTCGGGCATTCGTTGACTTCCTTATCGAGCAATTCGCTGAACAGAAACTGGCTCAGCGTTTCAGCGCCGTGTAATCAAACAGGGGGCGCTGCAAAATGTTGCAATGAATGTTAGCGTGCTTACATTCCCGACAGCCGATGAGTCTTGTTCACATGAGTCTTTCCAGCCCCAAGAAAACCGTACTTGCTTTCAGCCGCGTCACCCCCGAGATGGTCGAACGCCTGCAACAGGATTTCAACGTCATCGTGCCCAACCCCAAAGCGGGCGACCTCAACGCGCAGTTTGAAGAAGCATTGCCCCATGCCCACGGCTTGATCGGTGTCGGTCGCAAGTTGGGCCGCCAGCAACTGGAAAACGCTAAACACCTTGAAGTGGTGTCCAGTGTCTCGGTGGGTTACGACAACTACGATGTCGACTACTTCAATGAACGCGGGATCATGCTGACCAACACCCCGGACGTGCTGACTGAGAGCACCGCCGACCTGGGTTTCACGCTGATCATGAGCACGGCCCGTCGGGCTGCCGAACTCGACGCCTGGACCAAGGCCGGTCACTGGCAAGCCAGTGTGCCGCCCGCATTGTTTGGCAGCGATGTGCATGGCAAGACATTGGGCATTGTCGGCATGGGCAATATCGGTGCCGCCGTGGCACGCCGGGGCCACCTGGGTTTTAACATGCCGATTCTGTACAGCGGCAACAGCCGCAAGACCGAGCTTGAGCAAGCGCTGGGCGCGCAGTTCCGCACGCTGGATCAGTTGTTGGCCGAGTCAGACTTTGTCTGCCTGGTGGTGCCGTTAAGCGAGAAAACCAAGCACCTGATCAGCCACCGCGAACTGGGACTGATGAAGAAAAGTGCCATTCTGGTGAATATTTCCCGTGGCCCGGTGGTGGATGAGCCGGCACTGATTGAAGCGCTGCAAAACAACACGATCCGGGGTGCCGGTCTGGATGTATACGAAAAAGAACCGTTGTCCGAATCGCCGTTGTTCCAGCTGAAAAATACCGTGACGTTGCCGCATATTGGCTCGGCCACCCATGAAACCCGCGAGGCGATGGCCAACCGCGCCCTGGCCAACCTGCGCAGTGCGCTGTTGGGTGAGCGTCCGCAGGATCTGGTCAACCCGCAGGTCTGGACGCGCTGATGATCGATGGGCGCCTGCGGTGTGCGGGCGCTTGTTCAATGACCACTCAGTACGACTCTTACCTTGTCTGTTATGAAGAGGGTTCTGTAATCGAACATTAACTTCGCAAGGGTTAAGGCGTCTCTTGTTTAGTTGCCAATGGGCAGACCTGCCGGTGCCCGGCCAGTCGATTTAACTCAAGGGGCACGGCAACTAATTCAGGACGAAGAGTGTCAACGGCACTGACTTCAAACACCGCAAAAAAGTATCAGACCTACTTATATAAATAAGACTGACTATCGTGCATGATGCTCAGGCTTCGTTTGAATAGATCCAATCGACTCCTGCATGCCCCTTATCTCGGATGGTGCACACACTGCACGCGGCAGCTGAACCCGCGCTCTACAAAAGGAATTCTAGCCCATGCCAAACAACACTACCCGCCTCACCGTGCTCATTGATGCGCCCACTAAAGAGAAGCTCGAAATTCTGTCCGAAGAAACCGACCAGACCATTTCACAAGTCATCCGCAAATTGATCAGAGACCATTTGCAGCAGTGCGAAGTGCGGTTGGAAGTTGCTTCAAAGGTTCGAGATAACGAAAAGTCGTAACGCGTCACTACTTACACACGAGTTAATACTTTGGTATTAACTCGTTGGAAGGTACAGCGCAGGTTTGCGGTGTAAGGAAGCTTCGTTCATATAAAAAACATCGTCTTTTTATCTCCTTTGTTGGATTTATCATGCCTTTGAGTCAGCAATTACTCGCAGCCCATGCTTTTTTCCGTCAAACCCAAGCCGTGCCCATCGCTGCCGATAATGCTCAACCCTGCACACTGTTTTTCTCGATCAGTGATACTCGGCAACGTGCTCACACTGTGCATATCAGTGCCGACAGTTTTGCAGAGGCCTGGGCGGGCGGAGTCAAGCAAATCGAGGAAAAACTCACAGTGCTGGCGGCTCGTTCAAGCGAGCATTTTGCGCTGTGGCTTCGAGTCGAACGTGCAATCAATATCACGCCCATGACTTGGGCATCGTTGACCGAGCGCCTGCATCGCCATAAACGAAATTACTTTCGCCGCGGCATTGCCTTTGACAGTCAGTTGCATTGCGCCCTGACGGAACAGGAACTCAACGCCAACGCCATTCTGTATGGCGGATCTCAGTGTGCACACGCCACATTCAACAACGGCAATTTCGCGATCTACGCCAAACGGCGATTTACCGGGGGCGCAGCGGTAGCCGCTGCTCAAAAAGTACACGAACAGCCTGAGACCACGGTTTATTTATTTGATACTGCAGGGGTGTTTTGCGCCGAAGACGCCATTGCCTACCCCCTCAACAGCACAGGTGCCGAGACCGGATGGCGTCACTTGGCTGCGCTGACGCCGGATAAGGCAATAAGCACCATCGAGACCTCGTCGGATTACTTGAGCCGGCAGGTTCAGGCCAGCGGGCAGTTCATTTACGGCTACTTTCCGTGTTTCGATCGGCCCATCAATGCCTACAACACCTTGCGTCACGCCAGCAGTACCTACTCAATGATTGAGGCTTGGGCACTGAGCGGAAATGAAACGCTCAAGGCCTCGATTGATCGCGCTCTGAACTACCTGACACAAGAGTTGATCAAGCTTTACACACTGCCTGATGGCAGCGCAGCGGCTTTTCTGCTGGATACCGGAAACGAGATCAAGCTGGGCGGCAATGCGGTGTGTCTGCTGGCCTTGGTCAAGTACAGCGAAGTCACCGGCTCAGATCACTACTTACCTTTGCTGGAGGCCCTCGCCAACGGCATGGCATGGATGCAAGACTCCGTCACCGGGGCGTTCGTGCATGTATTGCACGCCCATGACTTGAGCCTGAAAGAAGCCTTCAGGATCATTTATTACGATGGCGAAGCCGCCTTCGGCCTTATCCGCCTCTATGCCTTGAGTCGCAATGAGCGCTGGCTTTCGGTGGTGGAAAAAGCCTTCGACTACTTTATTCTCAAGGAACATTGGCGCGAGCATGATCACTGGCTCAGCTATTGCGTCAACGAGCTGACTCGCTACCGTCCTGACGAAAAGTATTTCCGCTTTGGGTTAAGCAACGTCGCGGGGTATCTGGGCTTTGTTCAGCAACGCATCACGACCTTCCCCACCCTGCTTGAACTGATGATGGCGGCCCAGCAAATGCTGGCGCGAATCGAGCAACTGCCCGCGCTGCGCCATTTGCTCAAAGCAATCGACTTGCAGGCGTTTTATACCGCCCTGCACCACCGGGCCCGCTATCTGCTCAATGGTTATTTCTGGCCGGAAATGGCGATGTTCATGCGCAATCCGGCACGCATCGTTGGCTCATTTTTCATTCGTCACCACGCCTTTCGGGTCCGTATAGACGATGTTGAACACTACCTGTCCGGCCTGATTGCCTATCACCGCTATCTGGTAGCAGGAGCCCCGCAGGTGCAGTCACCTGTTGAGCCCGAAGCGCCAGCCAGTGACCTGAGCTGGGACGCCACCACACTGGCCAACGCCACCCAAGGGACATGGGCTGAACTGCCCGATGCAGGCTGGCGCGCCAGTGGCCTGGCGCCTTCCATGGCGTATTTCAAGCCGCTGCGAATGCTGAATCGTCATCCCTCCAAAGTGCAACCCAGTGAGGCACGGCTGGCACGCATCTGGGCCAGCGCCACTCCTGAGCGCAGGCCATCCGCTTTTCTCTGCGTCGACCCGACGCCCTACCTGAACTGCGGTATACCGGCCCTGCAAGTGGCCGATACCCAGCAAGCCATGTTGCAAATGGGCCGCTCTATCCGCCAGCGTTTCGCAGGCAAGGTCGTGGGGGTGACCGGCAGCGTTGGCAAAACCACCGTGGTGGCCATGCTTGGCCATGCGCTGCGCCATTGGGGGGCAGTCGGGCAAACCGAGGGCAACGCCAACTTGCCCCACGGCATTGCCTGGAACATGGCCAGCCTGACAGCACCGAACCTGTTCTGGGTGCTGGAAATGGCCGTGGGCCGCATGCCTATGAATTCAGAACTGGTTCGCCCGCACATTGCCGTCGTGACAGGCCTGGCGCCGGCTCACTTGGAATATCACGGCACGCTGCAAAATCTGGCACGCAAAAAAAGCGCCATTTTCAGTGCCATGGCCCCTGGCGGTCATGCGGTGTTGTGCCGCGACATGCCGTTTTACGAGGTGTTTGCCAAAGCCGCCAACACCGCGCAGTTGCACATCATCAGTTTTGGTGAGCACCCGCAGGCCGATCTGCATCTACTGGATTGGCGCAATGAGACCGATCAGGTAAGCGTTCAGGCACGACACGGGGAGCACACCTTCGATTTCACCCTCAAAGCGCGCGGCAAACACATGGTCATCAACGCTCTGGCGGTGTTGGCCACCCTGCTGGCTGCCGGGCTGGAGGCCAGTCAGGCCTTGCACCTGTTGACTGAGTTCACCCCGGTTGAGGGCCGTGGCAATGTGCAGTCGTTCACCTGTGGCGAAGGCCAGTTTCAGTTGATTAACGATGCATACAATGCCAATCCTGGCTCCATGCAGGCCGCCTTGCAATCTGTGACGGACTTGCCGATTGCGCCCTCTCAGCGTGTGTTGATACTGGGTGACATGCTGGAATTGGGGCCAGACAGCCAGCGTTACCATCTGGAATTGGCTGAACACGTACGTAACGCTTCGCCCCGCCACGTGGTGTTGTGTGGCCCTTACATGCAGGCGCTTTACCACGCCTTGGGTGATGAACTGCCGATGTTGTGGTTTGAAAACGCTCAGGCACTGAACGAAGCGCTGCTGGAACAACGCGGTCACTGGTTTGCGCCGGGCGATTGGGTGCTGGTCAAAAGTTCGGGCGCAACGGGGCTTTCACAGGTAAGCAGGTGGCTGACGGCTTCATAGCGGTTGGCCATGCCGCAGGGGGTGTGTCAATTTTTGGCACAGGCTGCGGCGGTCTTGAGGCCGATGTCGTTGCGCAGCTGATGATTGGCGGGCGGCAACGCGGCGGCTTTGATCAACCGAGGCTGATGCCCTGCCCGCTTCAGCGCGTTGTAAAAACCTTGCTGCAAGCTAAAGGGCGCGATCTGATCGTCAGGGTTGCCGATGACGAACAGTTCACGCTCGGGCACCTTTTTGATGCCGTCGATGTGTTGCCCAGGATCATAGGGGTTGAGCAGCCCATTGGTATCGCGCCCCGGTCGGGAAGGCAGCCCTTTGCTCCGACGAATCATTTGTGCACGCTGCACCAAGTCGAACGCGCCACTGGTCATGACCGCACATTTCACATCAGTGCGGCCCAACGTTAACAACGCTGCGACCGCCGTCGCACCGCCGCTGTGCCCCAACAACACAAACTGGCCAATGCCGTAGCGCTGGCGTAATTCATCAAGGGCTGCATTCAACGCGAGAAACTCTTGTGCCTGACGCCGTTGCCCATGGTTGCCACTGGAGCCGTAGGTGCCCGGACGCGCCATGATCACCACTGGCACACCGGCCCGACGCGTCATCACGGCGGCTTGCCGTACCTTGGCCGCCAGGGTATTGCCCTGAATGGTTTCGGGAGCACGATGCATTTCAATGGTGCGATCGCCATGCAACATCACAATCGCCACGGGCGCACGGCTTAGCGCAGCCCCGACAAAGTAGCGAATGCAGGCGTGAGCTGAGCCAAACTCGACCCACAGCGCGGAGGTTGGCTGACTGCAGGTTGCCTTGTCTGCGGGGGTGTTCCACAGCAATGGAGGGGTGTTGTCGTTACGCTCCTGTGCGTTGGCGGCGCCTGCCAGCATCACAACGATCATCAAAACGAAAGAAACCCACATCCTCGTAGCAGCGGACGAGTAGCACGAGGCCGCGTCCGGGGACGCAGTCGCCGTAATCCAGTCAACGGGTTGCAACTGACACACCGCATTGAATGGTTTTACGGTTGCTACGCAACCGGACGCGGCCTCGTGCTACTCGTCCGCTGCTACGCAGATGAGCGGTAAGGCTCTTAGCGTTCACGCAATGCCTCGCGGGCGCGGTTCATCGGCTTGATCAAATAGTCGAGCACGGTTTTACGCCCGGTCTTGATGTCCACCGAGGCAATCATGCCCGGCACGATGGAGAAGGTTTTACCGGCTTTGTTCTTCAATACGTCAGCATCTGTGCGGATAAAGACGCGGTAATAGAACACCTCGGGCTTGGCTTCGTCTTGAATGGTGTCAGGGGAAATGGTCACTACTTTGCCGTCCATCCCGCCATAAATGGCATAGTCGTAAGCGGTGATTTTGACCTTGGCCACTTGATCCGGGTGAATGAAGGCTATGTCGCGCGGAGACACGCGGGCTTCAATCAGCAACTGTTCATCCAGCGGCACAATTTGCATCAAGCGACCATTGGGCGGGATAACGCCACCAATGGTGGTGACTTCAATCCCTTTGACAATTCCGCGAACAGGCGAACGCAGGGTCAGGCGCGTCACTGAGTCGGAACGTCCGCGCATGATCGAAGACAGGGTCTCGACTTCAGCATTGGCTTTGGCCAACTCCTCACCGGCATGCACCATGTAATCAGAACGGGCCTGAGTCAGTTTCAACTCCAGCTCGGCCTTTTGCCGCTTGAGCCGCAACACTTCAACATTACTGGCAGCGCCCACCTTGGCCAGATTCTCGGTGATGTCCAGCTCACTGCGCACCAGCGCCAATGAAGAGCGAACCCCGGCCAGTGACTCTTCCAGCCCCTTGCGCCGCGTCGTATACAAGTCAGTTTCTGCACGCATCAACGCCGGAAAACGCTGAAGCTCGTCGGGAAAGCTCAAGGGTTTGCTATTCACTTCGGCTTGCAAGCGCACCACACTGGCCAGCGACGCCCGATATTTGGCGGCGCTCTCATCGAAGTTGGATTCGGTTTTGGTCGGGTCGAGTCGGGCAAGCACCTGGCCACTTTTAACGATGTCGCCTTCGCTCACGTTTAATTCGGTAACGATACCGCCCTCCAGCGATTGAATGATTTGCTCACGCGAGGTCGGGATGACTTTGCCGGTGCCGTTGGAGACTTCATCCACCTCAAAGAAATAAGCCCAGGCACCAAAGGCGGCGAGCAAGGCAAAGGCATACCAGACCACCCGCGTAGCCCGCACCACGATGCTTTCATCGACCCCATCGTGGTACGACCGATCGCTGTCGTCTTCACGGGCGAGTATCGGGATTTTTTTATGCTTGTTCATGGGCGCAATCCTCAGCCATGACGACAGGGGGTGAAGTCATCTTCATTGCGGCGCCTTTTGAGGTTTGGAAAGCCGCGTTATGGCATTTTCCTTGGTGTCATCCACGACGATCCTGCCGTTATCGACGACAATGATTCGGTTCACCAGACTCAGCACGCTCATGCGGTGTGTGGCGATGATCAAGGTGCGATGCGCGGCCCATTTGTCCAGGTTCTGAATAAGGCTGCGCTCGGTTGCTTCATCCAGTGAGGCCGTCGGTTCATCCAGCAGGACGATGTGCGGCTGGCGGATAATCAGACGTGACAACAGCAATGACTGGCGTTGCCCGCCCGACAGGCCAAAGCCACCTTCGAGGATCAAGTGGTCCATACCATTGGCGAACTTTGCGACAAAATCCGCCGCCCCCGTCACCGACAGTGCGTGGAGTATTTCTGCGTCGGTGGCATGGGGGGCGCCCATGATCAAGTTGTCTCGCAGGGTGCCGTGAAACAGCCGGGAGTTCTGCGTCAGCAGCCCCAGGTCTCGACGCACATCGGCCGGGTCGATATGGGCCAGTGCCACGCCGTCAAGGCTGATGCTACCGGCCTTGAGGTCTAGCATCCCGGCCAATGCCTGAAGCAAACTCGATTTACCCGCTCCATTGCGCCCTAGAATGGCGATGCGCTCACCCGGCTTGATCTTCAGATCAGCCACCAGCAAGGCGGGCGTTGGCGCGTCGTCGGCGTACTGAAACGCAGCCTGCGACAGCACATAATCGCCTCGCACCACCGGCAAATGCACACGTTTGCTGCCCTCGGCGTGATCCACTGGCAGTTCCATGATGTTGTTGAGGCTTTTAAGCGCAACTTTGGCTTGCTGCCAACGGGTCAGCACCTGGGTGAGCTGCGCCATCGGCGCCATCATGCGTGACGACAGAATCGACGCGGCCACCAGACTGCCGGTGGTCATGTCGCTGGCCATCACCAAAGGCGCACCGAACACGATCACCAGTGCAAATACCGAGCCTTGAACCGTGTTGCTCCAGTTGATCAGCCGGTTAGTCAGCAAGCGCAGGTGCAAATTGGCATCCGCACAACTGGCGTTGTAGTGGTTCCATTGCTGCTGGAAGCGCTGTTCGGCTTGCAGGGCCTTGATGTCGTCCAGCCCTTGCACGGTTTCAACCAGCATTGCGCTGCGCAGCGAGCTTTCGCGCATCGACTCATTGGCCATGCGCGCCAGTTTCTTTTGCGACAACAGCCCCGGAATCACCATAAACAGCACCGCCACCAAGGGCACCGCGACGAGGGGGCCAGCAATAAACCAGAAAATCACCAGAAACAGCAGGAAAAATGGCAAGTCCGCCAAGGCTGTGGCGGTACTGGAGGTGATCAGTTCACGCACCTGCTCCAGCTCTTTGAGCTGGGAAATAAACGAGCCGGTGGACTTGGGCCGTGCGCTGTTGCGCAGGCGAATGGCATGCCCGAAGACCAGATCCGAGACGCGCATGTCCGCGCGCTTGCCCAGCATGTCGGTGATTCGTACACGGGTCATGCGCATGATGAAATCGAAGAGCAACGCCAGCAGCACGCCGCCGAACAGCACATACAAGGTCGGCAGCGACTCGGCCGGGATCACCCGGTCATAGACCTGCATTGAAAACAGCACTCCGGCCAGCCCCAGTACGCTGGTCACCAGTGACGCCAGCATCACATAGCCGTACGGGCGCACATCACGCAGCACAATATTTTTGAACCAGTCCTTTTGGTAGCTCTTTATATAGTCATCAACGCGAGCATCGCGCACCGCGCGCATGGGTCGCAGAATCAGGATTTTACAGGCGTGCTCAATCAGATCCTGACGCGTGATGCGGCTCTGCAGCCCGGCATCACCGCTGTAGATGATGCCTAAATCATCGTCATCCCCCACGGTTTGCAGCACGCCGATCTGGCCATCATCCAGTTGCACGACCAACGGCATTTGCCGCTGCATCAGGGTCGTGGCCGAAAAGTCTGCAATTATGCAGTTGAGTCCGGCCTGGCGGGCCATCTGCCGCACCACGTCCTCGACCACCGTACCTTCGGTCCACTGCACCGCCAGCCGCACGGTTTGCGCCGAGCATTCCAGCCGATAATGCCGGGCCACCAGCAAAATGGCGTCCAGCCACACTTCGTAGTCCAGCGCGCAAGAGCGATTGAGCGTTGTTTGCGCAGTTTGTGCAGCGGCTTGCGTATCAGCCTCAAGCATCACGGCATCGTTCATGGTTGGATCTCCACGCCTTGTATCGCGCTGTTGTCCAGATGGAACGCCGTGCGCAGTCCACCGGTGTTGTAGAGGCAATCGATCTTCAGGCGCCGCAAGTCGGCGGAGGTATTTTCACGGTCCATGCGCGCCTGATGGATTTCCTGCTCGGCATTGAGCAGGTCCAACAGCGGCCGGGTTCCCAGCTCTAAATATTGCTGTTGGTACAAGTCTTTGGTTTCCGTGATGCTGCGCTCGCGAAAATCCAGCGTGGTGAGGCGCTGTGCCAGGCTCGAAATCTGATCCCGCGCCTCCAGCAACCCCTGCCGGACCGATAGCCGGGCCGCGTCGCTGGCGGCCTGAGCCGTACGCAAAGCCTGTTCGGCCGAAGCCTTGCGGGCGTTGATCGCACCGCCCTGATAGATCGGCACTTTCACATTGAGGAACACCCCGTAGCGGGTTCTGTCGCGCCCGCCCTGAATATCGCTGTCGTTGTTGTCCAGGTACTGCGTCAGTTCCGGGTCCAGCGACAGGGTGGGCAAGCCCTCCGCGCGGGCGTTGGCAATTTGCGCCACCGCATCGACCTGTTGCGATTGCGCGATCAACAGCGAAGGCGTTACCGCTTCGTCGGGCACTACACCCTGACAAGAATGCTCAAGCGTGTCGGGGAAACCCGGCGAGACATTGACGGTGGTTTGCGTGCCCAACAGGCTGGCCAAGGCACTGCGCCAGCGATTCAACTGCGCGGCGTATTGCAACTGCGTGGCAATGGCCGCTTCGACCCGCGAACGCGCTTGAAACAGGTCAGAACGGGTACTGGCCCCCATATCGCTGCGTTTTTTCGCCAGTTCTGCGATGGCCGAAACACCCTTGACCTGGTCCCGCGCCAGCACCTCCAGGGTTTGCGCCCGTTGCAGTTCAATCACCGCAAACGAAGTTTCGCGCGTGACCTGATCAATGGCCAAGAGGATGCCCGCCTGACTCCCACTGACACGGGCCCGGGCACTGTCGACGGAACTCGACACCTTGCCGAAGTCATACAGCATCTGCGACATCGACAGCGTAAAGGCCTGGCTTTGGCCATTACCGGAGACCCCGCTGTCATAACCCGAGCGCAGGCCGCCGCTGATTTGCGGGTAATAACCGGAACGGGCAATGGTCACGTTCTGGTTCTGTTGAAACAACTTGCCAATGGATTCGGCAATTGCCGGATGCCACTCCACCACCAACTGCACGGCGCGGTTCAGGTCGAGGGTGTCCGGGATTACATGTTGCGGTGGCACAGGCGCACTGACGCCCATGGGTCCACCCGGTAAATTCGTGTCCAGTTTGCTTGGACTGATGATGCTGACGCCCTGGGCGTCGTCGGAAAACGGTTTGGCCATGATCCGCTCTACGGGCAGCGGAACTACTGCGACTGCCACACACAAGGCAGATAAATGTCTGACCAGCGTTTTATGCCTCAAATCCAGCCCCCAGATGAGTGTTACCCGATAAAGGCTCACTCAGCGAAACAGCAAAGGGGTATCACATGCACGCCGGTTAAGGCCGATGCACACAACAACAGACCGGGGCTAATCCAGGCCCCGGGCCATCGTCGCAATACCGTTAATGCATCAATCCGGGCCTTTCGGCCCGGGTTAAGGGGTGCGACTTACACCACGGTGATGCCGCTCTGAACCCAAAGTTGATGGGTCTGATCTTCCGGACTGGTGTAGATCACGTACTCAAGACCGTTCTGTACCTGACTGACGCCAGACGACCAGTTGCCGGTCAGGTGGACGCTGTCTTGATCGTCACCCTGAATCACCAGACGATCTGCCTCGGGGCCTGTGATGGACACCAGGTCTTCGAGACTCAAGGTCAGGTCAACCGCGCTGACGTTATTCAGGTCGATGGTGTCAATGCCACTGACCTTGCCGATCAGATCGGTGAGGTTGATGGCCGCATCACTGCCCTCCCACAACAGTCCCTCAGTACCCGCGTCTGAAGCGACGTGGGCAAAGTCGGTAGCAGGATCGGTGTGATCAGCATTAGCAGCCTCATCCGTGGGTGTCCCGTCATCCGCAGCAATCGACTGTTCATCGAGCGCCAGTGATGCAACGGCCGGAGCATTCGTGGCCGGAGCCCCCGGGTTTGCATCGTCCCAGACAAGACCGCTGTCTGGCTTGTCCAGGCGAATGTACAGATCGGCCGTGTCGGACTCGCCTGTGGGTGAGGTGAGTTTGTAGGTGAAGTGATCCACCTGACCGATTTTGTCAGCCCCAAGTCCTTGGGTCGGGGTGTACGTGTATTTGCCATCGGCAAACAGGATCAGCGTGCCGAACTCACCGGCAACCACGGTGCCCGCCTGCCCTGGTATCACGTAGGCGCCGTTGGCGAAGACACTGAGGACCGTCAGTTCAGAGCCGAGTTTGTCCGGCCCGGCCAATGTATCGGTCAGCACGTTTCCGGTCGCTGCACTGGCTGGGCCAAACACGAGAGTCCCCGGATCTGTGATCGTGATTTTTTCATTCACGGTAACCGTACCGGCAGACAAGACAGAACCCGTTGTGGCCTTGAATCTATACGTCCCCGCTTCCAGCCCGGAAACCGTGGCCGGGTTACCCGTCAGCGTCCTGAAATCAGTCCAGACGTTGGGACTCGTTTCCTTCTGCACCACAAAGGTAGTGCCGCTGATCACCCCGACCCCGCCTAGCTGTGCCACAACATCGACGCTGGCTGTTTTACCTGCGGCCACCGTGAAACTGCCACCCTGACCAGAGCCACCAAAGACCAGCACGCCATAGTTAAAGGTTGCTGTTGATTCAACGGCTTGTGGTACCAGCGTAATAAGGGTGGTGCCCAAGTCATTATTGGCAACCGGAATCACTACGCCAGGTGCCGATGGATCAGCCGGGTTCCAGGTTATCTCTGCATTCGGCGTGTCTATGCGGATATAAAGCTTGGCTGTGGAGGAACCGGATGCATTGACCAGTTGATATTCGAAGGTATCAACCTGACCAATGCTGCCCAAGTTGCCGTTGGCGGTGTATTTGTAGCTGCCGTCAGCAGAGATCGTCAGTTGCCCATACTGCCCCTCCAGAACGGTACCGTTGGTATCGGGGTCGACAAACACACCGTTCACTTTGATCTGTAGCGTGACAGGGCCACCTGTACCTGGAACGTCCGGATTTCCGCCGATACCGGCATCTGTGATGACGTTCCCGATGATTGCTTCACCCGCTTCACCCGTGAAGTCGGTCAGGCTTTGCTCGGTGACACTGAGTTTGGCAACTGCACTGGCAACAACCGTCACCAGGTTAGGGTCAAGTTTGAAGGTGAAGCGGTACTGACCGGCTGCCAGGCCTTCCACTTTTGCCTCAGACGTACCACCAAACAAGCCCAGCAAATCAAGCAATCCGGAACCCGCACTGCCTTGGGCAACAGGCGACCAATTGCCGGCTGCATCTTTCACTTCAAGTTGAGCAGTCACCCCCCCGCCTAACAGCGAGAGCAAATCGCCCTGACCCGCAGACAAATTCAGTGTCCCTGAAGAGCCCGACGAGATAGTGAACTCTTGAACCTGTTCACTTTGCCCGACACCAATGACTCCACCGACGCCCAACACGGTATAAACGCGCATATCGTTAAGCAACTGGTTAGAAGACACCGGTTTGATAGTTACATCGGCAGTTGCTAGATCGTCATAAGCGACCGGATCAGCATCGGCATCGGCATCGGCGTCAGCATCGGCGTCAGCGTCAGCGTCAGCGTCAGCGTCAGCGTCAGCGTCAGCATCCGCATCCGCATCAGCGTCGGCATCAGCGTCGGCGTCGGCGTCAGCGTCAGCGTCGGCGTCGGCGTCGGCGTCGGCGTCGGCGTCGGCGTCGGCGTCGGCGTCAGCATCAGCGTCCGCATCGGCATCCGCGTCGGCATCCGCGTCGGCGTCGGCATCGGCATCGGCATCCGCATCCGCATCAGCATCCGCATCAGCGTCGGCGTCAGCGTCAGCGTCAGCGTCGGCATCGGCATCGGCATCGGCATCGGCGTCAGCATCAGCGTCGGCATCCGCATCCGCATCCGCATCCGCATCAGCGTCAGCGTCAGCGTCAGCGTCAGCGTCAGCGTCGGCATCAGCATCAGCATCCGCATCCGCATCCGCATCAGCGTCAGCATCCGCATCCGCATCAGCGTCGGCATCGGCATCGGCATCGGCATCGGCATCGGCATCAGCGTCAGCATCCGCATCAGCGTCGGCATCGGCATCGGCATCGGCGTCAGCGTCAGCATCAGCGTCGGCATCCGCATCCGCATCCGCATCCGCATCCGCATCCGCATCCGCATCCGCATCAGCGTCAGCATCCGCATCCGCATCCGCATCCGCATCAGCGTCGGCATCGGCATCGGCATCAGCGTCAGCATCGGCATCGGCATCGGCATCGGCATCGGCATCAGCATCAGCATCGGCATCCGCGTCGGCATCCGCGTCGGCATCGGCATCGGCATCGGCATCAGCATCAGCATCAGCGTCAGCATCCGCATCAGCGTCGGCATCCGCATCGGCATCGGCATCGGCGTCGGCATCGGCATCGGCATCGGCATCGGCGTCAACGTCAGCGTCAGCGTCAGCGTCAGCATCCGCGTCGGCATCGGCATCGGCATCGGCATCGGCATCGGCATCGGCATCAGCATCAGCATCGGCATCGGCATCAGCATCAGCATCAGCATCAGCATCAGCATCAGCATCAGCATCAGCATCAGCATCCGCATCAGCGTCAGCATCGGCATCGGCATCGGCATCGGCATCGGCATCAGCATCCGCATCAGCGTCAGCGTCGGCATCAGCGTCGGCATCGGCATCAGCATCAGCATCAGCGTCGGCATCTGCGTCAGCATCGGCATCGGCATCGGCATCGGCATCGGCATCGGCGTCAGCATCCGCATCCGCATCCGCATCAGCGTCGGCGTCAGCATCCGCATCCGCATCGGCATCAGCGTCTGTGTCATCAGTATCCGGTGCAGTTACATTCGCCGAGTTAGAGACGTTATCGGCGCGGTCAGTCAATGTGACATCCAGTACCTCGCCATTAACCTGAGCCGGGGTGAGGGGTATTTCAAAATTACCGTCAAAACCCACAACACCAATGCCAATCACAATGCCAGCAATGTTTTTGGCGGTGACGGTAGAACCTGGCTCACCCTGACCGGTCAGTAACATGCCATCTGCGCTGACAAGCAAGTCCGTGGGGGCATCGGGAGCGGTGTTGTCGGTGTAAATAACGCTGCTGACAGGGGACACGCCACCTGCCGTATTGGTCAATGTGACATCTACGCGATCCCCGGAGGTAAGAGCAGAACCGAAGGTAATCGTGAAGTTGCCATCGGTGCCCACGAAACCTGTACCGATCACAGTTCCCGCAGCATCCTTGACGATAACCAGGGTCTGAGGTTGCCCCTTGCCGGTCAGAGACAATCCATTCTGGGCCACGACCAGATCAGAAGGCGGCAAAGGACGGGGAGGCTCCACGCCCGGGCCACCTCCCAGTACAAGAAAACTGGTCGCCAGCGACTGGTTCAACGCGGCGTCTGTCAGTGTGGTGCCCGTTTGATCGCCGGCAATCTGCGCCGGGTTCAGGGTCACGGCAAAGTTGCCGTCGGCACCTACAGTGCCAGTGCCCAGTAAATTGCCGTTGTTGTCTCTGACGTGAACAGTGCTGCCCACTTCACCTTTGCCGGTGAAAGACACTCCGTCAGCCGCCAGTGCAAGCTCGGTCGGGGCATTAGGCGCCGTGGTATCGCCCGCCAACACGTTGGTGGCGGGCGACTCATTACCGGCACCATCTGTGAGGGTCACGTCAAGCGGTTGGCCGTTGGTCTGGGACGTGTCCAGTTTGACTGCAAAAGTGCCGTCGGCCGCCACAGTGCCTGTGCCGAGCACATTGCCAGCGGCATCTTTGACGGTGGCTGTCGTGCCTGGCTCGCCTTTGCCTGTGAGGGTCCCGCCATTAACGTTAACGGCTAGAACAGTCGGAGCGTCTGGGGCCGTAGTATCCCCCGCTGTCACCGGAGTGGACGACGATTGATTACCGGCCGCGTCAGTTTGTGTCACGTTGAGGGGCTGACCATTGGTCTGCGGGGCGTTGGGGATGACCGCAAAGGTGCCATCAGTGGCCACTGTGCCGGAGCCAATGACATTGCCAGCACTGTCTTTGACGGTGACTGATGCGCCGGGCTCACCCTTACCGGTGACGCTCAGGCCGTCGGTGCTGACGGCCAGTTCTGTCGGCGCATCAGGCGCCGTGGTATCGCCCGCCACCACAGTCGTGGGCACAGATTGATTGCCCGCAGCGTCGGTAAGGGTTACATCAAGGGGCTGGCCATTGGTTTGCGGGCTATTCGGGGTGACCGCAAAGGTGCCATCAGCGGCCACTGTGCCGTTGCCGATGACATTGCCAGCACTGTCTTTGACGGTGACTGACGCGCCGGGCTCACCTTTACCCGTCACGGTCAGGCCGTCGGTGCTGACGGCCAGTTCTGTCGGCGCATCAGGCGCCGTGGTATCGCCCGCTGTAACCTCACTGACAGGCGACTGATTGCCCGCACCATCGGTCAACGAGACCTCAAGCTTCTCGCCATTGGTCTTGGGCGGATCCAGATTGACCTGAAAATTGCCGTCCGTGCCGACAGTGCCTTTACCGATAACATTACCGGCGGCGTCCTTGACGGTGACTTGCGTACCGGCCTCACCTTTACCCGTTAAAAAAGTGCCATCCTTGCTGACTTCCAAACCGCTCGCGGCCGAGGGAGCCGTGGTATCGACGGGAGTGTCACCGCCACCTCCGCCACCTCCGCCGCCCCCACCGCCGCTAACAGCCGCAATTGCGCCGGCTGCGCCGAGCAAACTCAGCCCCCACACGACCCAATCCGGCACGCTGCTATCACCTGCAGCGGCCAGTGTCAGGTCATCGAGCCCGGAAATGGGGGTGTACGTGAAACCGCTATAAGGCGAGGAATATTGCGCCAACATCAAACTACCGTCAGCGTTCTCCAGCACCAACTGACTCTGTGCACCCTGCACGCCCAAGGTAAAGAAGTTCTGAACCGTTACCGTCTCGCCAGACTTAAGCACAACAACCAGGTCATTACCTATTTGCTGGGAAGACTGAATGCTTTCAGGGCCAAAGGGTAACTTTACAATGCTGGTGCCTTTTAAATTGACACTGCCCGCCGCTTCAGTCACCGCCCCCGTCGCCTTATCGACAACCATTATATTGTTCATATCCCACCTTTTTTCTTGGATTAATACGCGGCAAGCAAACGCACTATTAAAGTCAGCGCGAGCAAATACCCAGCGTCGGCGCTCGCACCGAGCCTTCGTTTAAAGAGTTAGAGATTGAGGCGTGAGAACAGCATTGACGTTTCAACCGACGCCAGCGGGCTCTTGTAGGCCTCTGGTTACGGCATCTCTGCGACTTTGCCTACTGGGCCGTTCAATGCATGCATGGGCGTCGAACAAGCACGTGGAGTTCTGCACCAAGAGCGGGCATAGCACCGTAGAGAGTAACGGCGCGACATAACCATTGAGTTGAGTCCATTCATTATCCATTCCGTTTAAACCTGTACTGCACGCGATGAAATCACGGGGGTAAAGAGTGTGAATTCACTGTGCAAGTAAACTGCACACAGAAAAGTTCTAACCATACTAGCCAGTTGAGTCTCAATATGAAAACGACGACGATCAGGTTTAAAAAAAACGGATTAAAACGCACACACACACTCAACATTCACTGCCAACGGTATTTGAACACAGTGCACACAGGGTGTTATTTAATGATAAGGCAACGCACATAGAACACTCACCCGAGCCCCCTCAAAGTTATTAAATAGCGTTATATACAAAGTACTACCGATGACGAAAAAGCCCTGTAATCATTGGGTTTGCCGCCATGGGTATTTAAATGCCTATAACCCACCCTTCAAGAGGTGTCATTTCGGCGTGAAATAGTGGGTATGGTAAGGGGGTGACGCGCAGCATGATCAGTGTAAAGCAGGGGCATTGTCATAGCTCAAGGTGAGCCGTCATGTGCCTTGCGAGTGATCAGGATGGGATACGCCCACCCTCCTGATCACTCGCTGTGACTTAGCGGGCCGGGGCTACGTTTAGCGGCGCGGCTACAGATTTGGGTTTACGAAACACCAGTACATTGCCCAGCATGACCAGCACCAGCCCCATCAATGCAGGTGCTGTCCACTGATAACCTTCAGCAAAGGCCGACACGTTCAGCGCCACCAACGGGAACAATACGGTGCAATACGCAGCCCTCTCCGGCCCCATGCGACCCACTAGGGTGAGGTAGGCGGTAAAGCCAATCACCGATCCCGGTACCACCAGATACAGCAATGAGCCCATGTAGCGCGCATTCCATTCCATCGTGAACGGGATGCCGCTCAGTGCGCAGTAAAGCGCCAGCATGCTTGCGCCATACAACATGCCCCATGCATTGGTGGTCAGAGGCCTGAGGCCGGCCTTTTGTTGAAGGCTGGACAGCATGTTGCCTGCTGAAAAACACATCGTGCCGAGCAATGCCAATCCCAACCCCAGCAACGTTTGAGGGGTGGCGGTGTGTGCGCTCAGTTCCGGCCAAAATAGAAATGCCAGTCCCAGCAAGCCCAGCGCACCGCCCAGCAATACGTTGCGGGCGATCTTTTGTTTGAAGAAGATCCGCGCGTTCAAGGCGTTCCACAGGGTGGCCGTGGAAAACACCACGGCAATCAAGCCGGTGGTGACCCACTGGCTGGCGGTCAGAAAACACATGAAGTTCACGCAAAACAGGCACACCCCCTGAGCCAGACAAATCAAGTGCCCGCGTCTGTTCATCACCTGCAATTTGCGGCTCAGCAATAACAGGGCGAACAACACCAGTGCAGCCAGCCCAAAGCGGTACACGATGGACACGGGAATGGCCACTTCGCCCAGTTGCAGCTTGAGCGCCAACCAAGTAGTGCCCCAAATCAACACGGTCAATAAGTACAAGGATAGGTTCATGGCACGCTCCTGAAGATGGCCTTCAGTGTGCGTCCTGCTCTGCACGCGCACTTGCAGATTCTTGCGCTTTTGTGGCGCCGGGGCTGGCAGTCGTGAGGCGAGGGAGTACGATGGCCTCATGCCCGTTTTCGATACCCTGCAAGTCTTTCAATCCATGAGCCGCTCGCCCAATGCTCGCCTTGAGCACTGTGCCGAGCTCGGTGACGGAATGGCTGCGGCCTTGTGGACCAACCACCACGACGCCCGCGATTATGAGGCGCCGAGTCATCACACCCTGTCTTGCTACATTTCGGGTGGCACCGGTACGTTTCGCCGCGACCAGCCCAGTGCCAAGGGCGCGCCGGGCAAGCTCTGCGTGTTGCCTGCCGAGCATCAGTCGGCGTGGGTCATCAATGGCGAAATTCGTTTGGCCCATGTGTATGTCAGTCAGGAGCAATTCGCGCTGGGGTGTATCAGCCTGCTGGATAAAGAGCCGCGTACCCTGCAACTGCGTGAGTTTACCTTTTTGGATGATGCGCGCCAGACTCAGCGGTTTCATCAACTGCTGACGTTGAACTGGAATGAACCGGGCGAGCGATTGCTCACCAGCAGCCTGGCCAGCGCCCTGCTCGATCATGCCCTGCTGACTCAGGTGGGGATGCGCAACGGGCTGCAACTCAAGGGTGGGCTGGCCGCCTGGCAACGCCGCCAGCTGGTGGAGCGCATTGAACATTCGTTGGCCGAGCCACTGAGCATTGGTCAACTGGCCGACCAGTGCGCGCTGTCGCCCTATCACTTTGCGCGCATGTTTCGAGAAAGCTTCGGTGTACCGCCGCATCAATACCTGCTAACGCGTCGACTGGCCCGCGCCCGCGAACTGCTGCGCAACAGCACCTTGGGTTTGGGAGACATCGCCTTGGCGTGCGGTTTTGCCAACGCCAGCCATTTTGCCAATCGCTTCAGGCAGAGCCTGGGCGCCACGCCGGGCGAGTACCGCGCGGCGTTCAAGCCATAAACCTGACTCTAAAACTCCAATGTGGTGGAAATGGACACCTGCCTTGCATCGCCCATGGAGACAAACATGCGGCTGGCCGCCGAGGTGTAATACACGCGGTTGAAGAGGTTTTTGACGTTGAGCTGTACCTTCACTTTTTGCCCTTCAACATGGGTGTCGTAGGTGGCAAACGCATCCGCCACGGTGTAGGCCGGCAATTCGAAATCGTTCAGCGCATCACCCGCGCGCTCACCCACATAACGCGCCCCGCCGCCCACGCGCAATGTGTCGCCACCGACCACATTGCCAAAGTCATACACCGCCGACAACGAGCCGCTGTTTTTCGCCACATTCTGCAAGCGCATGCCTTGATAGGTCGCGTCTTTGGTCACTTCGGCATCGGTGTAGGCATAGCTGCCGATCAGGCTCCACTGATCGCTCAACTGACCGCTGACATCCAGCTCCAGCCCCCGCGAACGCACCTGCCCGGCGGTTGAGTAGACGGTATCTTCACCCACCGTAGTCGACACCAGCACGTTGCGTTTTTTAATGTCGTAAAGGGCCACGGTGCCGGTGATGCGCCCCGGAATATCCAGCTTGGCGCCCAGCTCCCAAGACTTGGATTGCTCCGGGGCAATGGCCGAATCCAGCACCAGGCCACCGGTCAACGGCGCGATGGTGGAGTTGGGTTTGAACGACTCGGTGTAGCTGCCATAGAACGACAGCTCATCGGTGTAGCGGTACACCAGGCCGGCTCGCGGTATCCACTTCACACCGTTGGTGTCGGTGTTGGCCTTAAACGGAATACCTTTGCCCGCCAGTTGGTCGTACTTCTGAAAGCGCGCACCGGCCACCAGAATCCATTGATCGGTCAGATGGATCGAATCCTGGGCAAACAGTGAGTCGCTGCGCAGCAGATCGGTCTGATTGCTGTCACTGGCGCTCACCGTGGTGCCGGCCACTTCATTGCCGTACACCGGGTTCAGGTAGCTGAAGTTGGACGCGCTGTTTTGTCGAATCAATTCGGCGCGGTAGATTTTGCGGTACTCATCATCCACCCCGAACACCAGGTCATGCTGCATGCCGGCCGCTTGCACCTTGCCTTGCAGGCTGACGGTGGCGAAACGGTCGGTGGTGATGGCGCCTTGAGTGCCGTCCATTTTGCGGGTCAGAGTGCCC
This sequence comes from Pseudomonas sp. 2024-210, assembly GCF_045062345.1. NCBI lineage: Bacteria > Pseudomonadati > Pseudomonadota > Gammaproteobacteria > Pseudomonadales > Pseudomonadaceae > Pseudomonas > Pseudomonas sp. 2024-210. Next base: position 379,319 of record NZ_JBJGEJ010000001.1, read on the forward strand.
GTCGTCGGGTTGACCGCCGTGACTCGCACTTGACTGGCATCGTAGGTTTCGCGGTTCCAGCTGTAACCAAGGTGGGCGTTCCAGTCATCGTTAAGGTCGTGATCGACTTCAAGGCGGTACAGATCAGAACGTCCTTCCATGTTGTTGAACGGTTCATCGAGTCGGCGTGTGGCCGGAATATCCAGCGGGTGATTGGTGGCCGGGTTGATCGCCGTACCGCGATCGAAAGGGGTCAGAAATTCGCGGTGCTCGTACGCCAGCAGCACGTGTGTGTTATCGCCAAACCAGGCCAGCGACGGGGCGATCAGGGTTTCGCGGTGCAGGCCGAAATTGCGCCAGTAGTCTTCATCCTCGTGGTCGATGATCATCCGGTAAGCCAGCCCCGAATCGCCCAAGGGGCCGGTGCTGTCCAGGCTGCCGCCGCTGCCGTTTTTGCCCGAGCCGTAAGTTGAGCCACGCACGGTCAGCGCGTTGTACTGCTCAAGTTGCGGTTTTTTACTGACCACGTTCACTACGCCCCCCGGATCTTGAATGCCGTAAAGCAGCGAGGCTGGCCCTTTAAGCACTTCAACGCGTTCCGTGGCGGCATTCAATGCCCGCCCCTGCACCAGCGGCATGCCATCGCGCATGATCGAACCGTCACGGTTGTCGCCGAAACCGCGTTTCATCACCGAGTCCTGAGTACCGCCCAATGTGTTGCCCTGGGTGATGCCACTGATATTGTTCAGCGCATCATCCAGATTGCGCGGCGCTTGATCGCGAATCACCTGTGCCGCGACCACGTTGATGGTCTGCGGGACTTCCATGGACGAACCGGTGCCACGCATCACCGATGACACGGCGGGTGGCTGGTAGCGGGTGTCGATGGAGGTCTGCGAAATGATGCTGGTAGCCCCCAGGTTCAGTGCACCGACAGTGGGCAAGGGTTCGAGCGCAAAGGTATTGGCGTCCGTGCGTCGGGCATTGAAGCCTGTCAGTGCAAGCAACTGCTGCAAGGCGTTGTCAGCTGTCATGCGGCCCTTGACCGACGGCGCTTGCAGGCCAAGGGGCGCTTGATCGGTGTAGACCACGCTGAGTCCCGTCAAACGACTGAAATCGTTCAAGGCCTGCGGCAAGTGTTTGGCCGCCAGATTGAAATCAAAAAGCGCACTGGCTTGTTGTAGCGGCGCCTCGCCCGCCATTGCCACGTACAGCGGGTTCAGCGCCAACCCGGCCATCACGAGTGCCGAAGCCCCCAACCACTGTTTCACTGAACTTGCCCTGCACTTCATGCTCATGACCTGTGTGCGACTCGATACGGAATACGAATTTTTCGCATTTTCAAGCACTACACGGATGAGCCTTGGGTTTACCTCACTTGCGCAGTGAAAATAATTTTTACCCTCTCCCGAAGGGAGCTGACCGCATGCAAATTCAAATACACCGCACACCTGCCCCCTCTCCCTATGGGAGAGGGTTGGGGTGAGGGTTAAAGTCAACGCAACACAATCAGCCCAAGCACCCGATGCTGCTCAAACCCGAGCACACCCTGCAACGAATTGAGCACCGCTTGAGGGTCATGACTGGGAAAACTGCCGCTGATTCGCCGTGAACCCAGTTGACTGTCCAGCAGCACAATATTCCCCGAGTCATAGCGTTTGAGATCCGCCACGACCTCCGCCAGCGGCGTATTGGCATAGGTTAACCAACCCGTGCGCCAGGCCAGACGGCTCTGGCTGTCGACTCGATGCACCGCATCGCTTACAACTCCCGCGTCATAAGCAATGTGTTGATCGGCGGCGACTATCTGTTGCGTCGCATTTTTATCCGCCTTGACCCCCACCCGCCCGGACAGCACCGTCACTTGCGCGCCCTCAGGCTGCAAACGCACTTCAAACTCGGTGCCCAATACCCGCGCTTCACCACCGTGAGCCTCCACCACAAAAGGCTCGCCCGTGTGGGTCACGTGAAAAAACGCCACGCCCCGGCGAAGCTCTACATGGCGCTCACCCCCGCTAAAGTTAACGGCAATGGCACTGTCAGCATCCAGCGTGACCTGGGATTGATCGGCCAATCGCACAGTTCGCACCTGCCCCGGCGCAGTAACGTAATCCGCGCCCAGATCATCGACCCAACGCCCGGGCTGCCAGCCCGCCAACACGCCCACCATCACCAACAGGCTGGCCGCGATCGCTAACCCGCCCGTCCAATACTTGCGTCTGCTGCGCCGGTTTACGTCCATTTCAGATAGATAACGCTGCAACACCAGCGCCTCTTCATCCGCCAGCGTCGTGCCCGCCACTTCACTCAACTCCCACACAACCTGTGCCTGAGCATACGCTTGGGCATGAGCCGGGTCGGCCTGGAGCCAGCGACTGAAAGTCGCTTGATCGCCACTGTCGGGCTGATCGTGCAACACACTGAGCCACGCCAGCGCCGTGCGCTCCTGCTGCGGGGTGACGGGGACACTCGAACGATTGTTCACGACACTTTCTCTGCACAGGGCTCACGCACACTGGCCTTGCAGGCCTCCAGGGCACGCATCATATGTTTTTCGACGGCGCTTTGAGACACGCCCATGACCTTGGCGATGTCGGCATAGGTGCGGCCGTGAATGCGATTAAGCAAAAAAATGTGCCGCGTGCGTTCAGGCAAACCGCGCAAGGCGGCCTCAACCTGACGCAAATCATTGCCCGCCTCCAGGGCGGCTTGAGGCTCGCTGCCTTGGGTATCCGACTCGCATTGCCAATGTTGGTCCACTCGACCGCGCACCCCTTCGTTGCGCAGGTGATCAATCGCGATATTGCCAGCACTGCGCAGTAAATAGGTGCTGAGTTCTTCAACCTGCACCAGCGGCCTGCGCCAAAAACGCAAAAACAAATCCTGCACCAGATCAGCCGCCGTGGCCCGACAGCCCACACGGCGACTGACCAGTGCTTCCATCTGCAAACGCTGGGACAAAAACACCTGCAAAAAATGCGCTCGCCCGTGGCGCGCTTCGCGGCCAGGGCCATCCTGAAGTTCGGGGGGATTCATGAGCATCGCAGTACAGGTCGAAAGGGAGAGCGATACTAATGATAAATATTCTCATACGCAAAGCTTGATGAGGCCCTGCGCGCCCGTGTTTGATCAGCGGTGATTGCTCAATACAATCACCCGACCCTACAATGCGAACAATTCTTGTTCTCTAAAGCGTCACCCGCGCGCCATGGAGTGGTCGTTGCCACCGTCAAATACCGTCGAAGTCCTGTATCTGGACCACCACAACTGGCTCACCGGCTGGTTGCGGCGCAGGCTCGGCTGCCCGCACAGTGCTGCCGATCTGGCTCAGGACACCTTCATGCGACTGCTGAGCGCGCGCGAAACACCCAGCATTGCCGAGCCTCGTGCATTTTTGACCGTGGTCGCCAAGCGCGTGCTGTTCAATCATTACCGCCGTCAGGATCTGGAACGCGCCTATCTGCAAGCGCTGGCCGACATGCCCGAACAGCTCGCACCCTCTGAAGAAGAACGCGCCATCATTCTGCAAACCCTGATGGAGCTGGACCAATTGCTCGACGGCCTGCCCAACCCCGTCAAACGCGCTTTTTTGCTGGCTCAGGTCGACGGTTTGAGTTACGCCGACATCGGTGCTCAACTCGGTGTTTCGATTGCCACGGTGAAACGCCATTTGAATAAAGCCGCCCTGCGCTGCTACTTCGCCCTGTGAACGGCGCGCTCAATAGCCCGGTCGATATTTCCTCGGGCGTCGCCGAACAGGCCGTGAGCTGGCTGGTGGAAATGCAGGAAGGACCGCTTGGGCCACACCGCCAGCACGCTTGGGAACAGTGGTTGCAGGCTCACAGTGAACATCAACGTGCGTGGGCGCATATTCAGCAGATCAACCAGCGCTTGCGCGGTTTATCCTCGCCCCTCGCCCACGCGGCTCTGAATGCACCGCAACGCAACGGCCGGCGTCAGGCGCTGAAACTGTTGCTGTTATTGGGGGCTGGTACAGCATTGACCTACGGCTTGCGCGATCAATTGCCCATCACGCCCCTGTTGGCGGACTACAGCAGCCCGTTAGGCCAGCGACGCACGCTGCACCTGCACGACGGCAGCCAGATCCAGCTCAACACAGCCAGTTCCGTGGATGTGCGTTTTGATGGGCAGCAGCGTGTGATTCGCTTGCTCGAAGGCGAGATGCAACTCACCGTCGCCCAAGATGCACGTCCCCTTCATGTAGTGACCGCCCACGGTCGCGTGCGACTGCAAATGGCACGCCTCAACGTGCGTCAGTTCGCCGAGCGCACAGAGCTGGCGGTCTTTGAGGGGCAGGTCGCCCTTGCGCCCACCGCCCACTCGGGCAGTCCGTTGCTTGTGCCCGCCCATCAACAACTGAGCTTTAACCCTCAGGCATGGAGCACTCCGCGCCCGCTGGACGCCGGTACGGGTGCCTGGACTGACGGCATGCTGGTGGCCGCGCACATGCGTCTGGGCGACTTTCTGGCAGAACTGGGACGTTATCGCCGTGGCCAGTTGAACTGCGACCCCAAGGTGGCTGATCTGCTGATTTCCGGCACCTACCCGGTAGATGACAGCGAACGGGTACTCGACTTGCTGACTGTCAGCTTGCCCGTGCAAATCAAGCGCTTCACCCGGTACTGGGTAACCGTTGAAGCAAAAGCCTGAGTGAATGCGCTGCACATCCCCGTAGCAGCTGCCGTAGGCTGCGTCCGGTTGCGCAGCGATCGTAAACCTGAGCGTGCGGTCTTCTGGTTTTACGACGGCTTCGCCGCCGGACGCAGCCTTCGGCAGCTGCTACGGGTTACGGAACTAATTGTTTAAAAAAACATGAGCTGTTTTCAAATCTGGCGTGACAGAGAAGGTAAGCCCTTCAATTTTGACCTTCTCAGGATGTTTTCATGCCCGTCCAGCCTTATCGCCTCACGTCCTTGGCCCGCTTGTTGTTAGGCGCCAGCTTGAGCTTCAGCGCACTGCCGATGGCCTTTGCCGAACCCGCAAAAAGCTATCACATTGCCCCGTCTAACCTGGAAAACGCGCTGAACCAGTTCGGTCGTGAAGCGGGCGTGATGATTTCATTCAGCTCCGAAGTCGCCAGCGGCATTCAGAGCAAGGGCCTCAATGGCGACTACAGCCCTGAACAGGGCTTGCAGACGCTGCTTGAAGGCACCGGGCTGCAAGCCCGCGCCGAAGGGCAAGGCGCATTCAGCCTGCAACCCATGCCTGAGCAGAGCGCCCCGAAAAGCGTTGAATTGGGCGCCTCGACAGTCGTAGGGGACTGGTTGGGCGATGCCGCACAAACCAATGTTTTCGAGCACGCCGGCGCGCGTGACGTGATCCGCCGCGAGGAGTTTGAGCGTCAGGGCGCAACGTCCGCCCGTGAAGTGCTCAACCGTATCCCAGGTGTCAACGCGCCGGAAAACAACGGCACCGGCAGCCATGACATGGCGATGAACTTCGGCATTCGCGGGCTCAACCCGCGCCTTGCCACCCGTTCGACGGTGCTGATGGACGGCATTCCCGTGCCCTTCGCCCCTTACGGTCAACCGCAGCTGTCCTTCGCCCCCATCAGCATGGGCAATATGGAAGCGGTAGACGTCGTACGCGGCGGCGGCGCGGTACGCTATGGGCCGCAAAACGTTGGCGGCATCGTTAACTTTGTGACACGTGCGATCCCCGACCAACCGACCGTCAAAGCCGGCTTCCAAACTGAGACCAGTCCCTCGTCGACCCAAGACGGCTTCAAAAAAACCGCCAACCTGCTGGCGGGTGGAACCGCCGACAATGGGCTGGGCGGCGCGTTGCTGTATTCCGGCGTGCGCGGCGGCGACTGGCGTGAACACAGCGATACGCGCATTGACGACCTGATTCTCAAGGGCAATTTTCAGCTCGACGATGCCAATAGCTTTAATGCGATGGCCCAGTATTACGATGGCGAAGCTGACATGCCCGGCGGCCTGAGCACTGCGGCCTTCAAAGCTGACCCGTATCAGTCCACACGCCCGAACGACAAGTTCTGGGGCCGTCGCACATTGGTCAACTTCGGCTATCGCTATCAGGAGGAACGCCGCGAATTCACGGTCAACAGCTTCTTCACCAAGACCTTGCGCAGCGGCTACCTGGATCAGGGCACGTTCCTCTCACTGTCACCGCGCGAGTATTGGGTTCGGGGCATTGAAACCCGTCTGGCTCAAGGCTTTGATCTGGGCGACAGCCAACATGAAGTGGGCATGGGGTATCGCTATATCAACGAAGCCGGGCACGAGTTGCGCTACCGCACACCGATAGCCGCCAACGAACTGCCGACCACCAACAGCCGCAATGACCGTGACACCCGCGGTGCCACTGAAGCCCACGCATTCTTTATCGACGACAAAATCGACATCGGAAAATGGACGTTCACGCCCGGCATTCGCTATGAAATGATCCAGCAGCAGCAAACCAACCTGCTGACCCACGTGAAGTACAAGGGCGATTACAACACCCCGCTGCCGGCCCTCAACGTGATGTACCACGTCACGGACACCTGGAATATTTACGCCAACACTGAAGGCTCATTCGGCAGCGTGCAGTACAGCCAGATGCCCAACCGCGTCACCGGCGGCGAAGTTAAACCGGAAAAAGCCCGCACTTGGGAAATCGGCACACGCTACGACAATGGCAACCTGAGAGCGGAAATCGGCGCATTTCTTATCAACTTTAATAATCAATATGACAGCAACCAGACCACCGACACGGTGATCGCACGAGGTAAAACCCGCCATCAAGGCATTGAAGCGAGCATCAACTACGCACTCGACGACGTCAGCCCGATACTGTCCGGTTTTGATGTGTACGCCAGCTACGCCTATGTTGACGCAACTATCCGCGAAGATGGCCCCAACAAGGGCAATCGTGTGCCGTTCTCCTCAAAAAACAAGGGCACCTTGGGCGTTGGTTACACCCAGGGCCCATGGAAGGCCAACCTCGACAGCAACTTCCAGAGCAATCAGTTCGCCGATAACGCCAACACCCGCGCAGAAAGTGCCGACGGCAGCACGGGTCTGATCCCTGGCTATATGATTTTCAACAGCCGCGTCGCCTACGATTTCGGCCCAAAACTGGCTGACCTGAATGTTGCCATCGGGGTTAAAAACATCCTCAACCACGAGTACTACACGCGCTCGTTTGACGACAACAACAAAGGCAAATACGTGGGTGAGCCACGAACCTTATACGTCCAGACCTCTGTTGCATTTTGATATGAATCGGCAAAGGCCCGCCCACGCGGGTCTTGGCCTGCATCAAAGACTGACGCCGGTCACAACCTGCATGACTTCCTGAAAATAGTGCTTGAAATATTTGCCCATCGGCCCAAACACTGTAATTGAGCGATGACGATGAACCTTTGACCACACGAGGCCGTCAGACCTCACACGAGCACGCTATATAAGGGAAGAATTATGCAAACTGAAGTCTTTTCCGATAAGAACATCGCCGTTGACGTACGTACTCAGCAGTGGGTTACAGCAACAGTAGAAGTTACGCTCGAACGCCACCTGGAAGACCTGTCCAGAGTCATCGTACATCTCACCGACGAAAACGGTGGTAAGTCAGGCCCTAAAGACAAACGTTGCAAAATGGAGGCTCGACCTAAAGGCCACCAACCTATTGTGGTGACTCAGGATGCAGACACACTGACCCAAGCAGTGGAGGGTGCCGCTGAAAAACTGGAGCACGCTCTGGAACACCTGTTCGGCAAACTGCGCGGCAAGCACACGCCAAAACTTCCCGCTGAAGGGTTTGAAGAGAATGAACTCAAGCAAAGTGCTGACGATCTGCTCGAAGAAGAGTTTTTAGAGAAAGAAAAAGAACTCGATAAAATCAGCTGATTCATCGCTCAGGACGCATAAAAAAGGGCGGGCCTACTTCGGTAGGCTCGCCCTTTTTATTTACCTGAAGCAAAAACACTACAGCTCGCCCTTCTCCACTTCGGGATGCTCACTGGAACCTGCTCCGGTTTTTCGGCGCGGATTCTCGATCTTTACCGACGGGAACTGCGAAGACGCATAGCGCACCACCAGAATGGCTATCGCCAGCAACAAGATTGCCCCGGTCAAATACACCACGCCCATGTCCGGTGGATTGTGGTGAGACACGTTGGAAATCAACAAACGGGTCAAGGCCGTGATTGCCACATAAATAAGGAAGCGCACCGGCATGTGGTTGGTCTTGAAATAAATCCCGACCATGGCGCCCAGTTCAAGGTAGATAAACAGCAGCAAAATATCGTCGATCGAAATATTGCCCTTCTCGACCATCTGCAAAAATTCCATTACCGCGGCCCAGGCGGTCACCGCACCAATGGCGAACAACGCCAGATAGTGGAAGGTTTCAACGAACAAATTGCCCATCGACTCCGCCAGCTCATGTACCTGACGACGTAGCTTTTCAGCTTTGTTAATTCTCACGATGCAGCTCCTTGAATCGACTCGTACGGATCATCCGCGATGCACATGACACTTTCTGCATGCAGTAAAAAGGCCAGCCATTGCCAATGAGATGATAGACGGCGCCGATTAGGCACGTCTGTGGCCGTTGCAGGCATCAATTGCAGCTAGATTAAAAAGGCACTATTCAAATCCAGAGGATTGGCTTATCCTTTTAGCTGTATATAAATACAGTAATCATTAGGATCTGTACGAAATGTGTTCGAGCGAAGGTTAGGCAAGGCGAAAACAGGCGAGGAACGGCCGGGGTCGCGCACGACTCTACGGGTTGTAAATGAGCATTCCGATCGGACTCGCGCACGAGCCTGTTTTCAACGCCGCATAACCGAGCGCAGATACATTCCGTACAGATCCTGGATAAATTATCGTGAAGGCATATGAGGTGGTAAATGGCCGTCGAAGTGGTATACCGCAGCAGCCGAGATCTGGAGCGTTTGTTCATGGATAAAGCCGAAGCTGACCGTCATGACAAAATGCTGGAGTTGGCCGAGCTGCTGGCCGAAGTGTTGCAAAAAGCTGTGCCGTCGTTGAGCGAGCAGCAAGTTGAAGAAGCCGGTATTTACATGGCGAAGAATCGCGATGTTTTTGCCAAGGCGTTTAAAAGCCAGCCGGACGCCCTGTCCGAGTTACTGGTCGATAGCGAATAACCGAACCGACTGTTCGCTTGCCCTGACCCTGAAAGACGCTCTTTCAGGTTGGGCATTTCCTTAAGCCGCTTCCAGCGTCGCTAGTGAGTCTCTTTGCCATAGAGCAGGCGTTGCGCCAGTTCATCCGATACCCTGGCCGGTGACCGTTTTTCAGCTTGAGCGTGAGCGTAAATACCCGTCAACCGTTCGCTGATGCGCAGCAACTGTTGGTTGATTGCCTCAGGGGCAGCGCCCTGATAGGTCAGGGCCATATAGATCAATCCGCCCGAATTGATCACATAGTCGGGGGCATACAAAATGCCCCGGCGCTCCAGTTGATCGGCTACTTGCAGATTGGTCAGCTGGTTATTGGCGCAACCAGCCACTGCCGAACATCGCAATTGTGCCACGCTGTGCCAGTTGAGCACCCCGCCCAAACCACAGGGTGCCAAAATATCGCAGGGTGTACTGAGCAAGGCCTCGCATGCGATGGGGAGTGCCCCCAACTGCTCCATGGCCATACGCACTTTTGCAGGATCAATGTCGCACACCAGCAACTCCGCACCGGCCATGTGCAGTTGCTCAGCCAGGGCGAAACCGACTTTGCCCAACCCCTGAATTGCCACACGCAAACCTTCAAGGTTGTCGCTGCCCAAGCGCGAAGAGGCTGTGCTCCGAATACCGGCAAACACGCCCATGGCCGTATGCGTAGAAGGATCACCCGCCGCCGTGGTGCTGGCAACATGCCGGGTATGCTGGGCGATGCAGTCCATGTCCACGGTGGACGTACCGCTGTCGATGGCCGTGATGTAGCGGCCATCGAGCTGTTCAACGCAGCGCCCAAATGCTTCAAACAGTGCAGCACGGCTTTCGACATGGGGCGCTCGCATAATCACGGCCTTGGCTCCTCCCACCGCCAGACCGGCGAGCGCCGCTTTATAGCTCATGTCCTGAGCCAGGCGAATGGCATCGCTGACGGCGCTTTCATCGTTGGGATACGCCAAATACCGGCACCCTCCCAACGCTGGCCCCAACCGGGTGCTATGAATGGCGATCACGGCTTTGAGCCCCGTAACGGGATCAACGCTAAGGTGCAGCGACTCAACGTGAGCGCTTTGCATGAGAGCAAACATTCACAGGCCCTCGAATGATTTCAGGTATTCGGCAGTATAGGCGGCAGGTAAAACTTCGCCGAAGCACGCGGGAATAAGTCAGCACCCTTTTCAGATTTTCGGACATAACCCTGTAGCAGCTGCCGAACGCAGCCTTCGGCAGCTGCCACGCAGTTTTAAACCGGGGTATCGGGCTGTTGCGAGGGATGGGCCTTGAAAAAGGCCGGATGGTGGTGTGCCAGTGCCGCCACCCGCGCAATGCGCGGGCAGGCGTCCAGCGAGACCTTGAACCGTTCAGCGGCGTATACCTGTGGAATCAAATACACATCGGCCAATCCGGGCTCAGGACCAAAGCAGAAACCGTGGTCGCCAATCATGTGTTCAATGGCCGCCAGCCCTTGGCCAATCCAGAGGCTGATCCACTGCATCACCTGCTCTTCATCCTGCCCCATCTGACGCAGCTGATTGAGCACACTGACGTTGTGCAGCGGATGAATGTCGCACGCCACCAAGGCCGCCACAGCGCGCTCATGGGCGCGAGTAATCAAGTCTGCGGACAGCAACGGAACCTGAGGGTAACGCTCTTCAAGGTATTCGATGATGGCCGGCGACTGGCTTAAAAGGCTGCCTTCGTCAGTGCGCAACGTCGGTACGCGGCCTTGCGGGTTGATCGCCCGGTACTCAGGCTGGCGATGCTCGCCCCCTCCCGAAGCGATCAGATTGACCGGTATCGACTGATAATCCAGACCTTTAAGCGCCAGCGCAATGCGCACCCGGTAAGACGACGTGGAGCGGTAATAGGTAAAGAGCTGCATGACTCACTCCCTTAACACGCGGCCACGACCTTGCCACGGCACTCGCCAAACCCGATTGAGGCGAAACCTTCACAGACGCAACGCGCGCGCAGAATAATTTCGTCGCCATCCTCCAGAAACCGGCGAATCTCGCCTCCAGGCAGCTCGATCGGGTGCTTACCGCCTTCGGTGATTTCCAGCAGACTGCCCAGTTGCGAACGCTGCGGCCCCGATAATGTGCCTGAGCCGAACAAATCACCCGCCTGCAATTGGCAACCGTTGACACTGTGATGCGCCACCAACTGCGCAGCGGTCCAGTACATGTTCAAGCTGTTGCTCAAGCCCAGGCGATGGGCCGGCAGGTTACGCTCTCGCATCGACTCGGTCAGCAACAGTACTTCCAGTTCGATGTCCAGTGCGCCTTTGGCCTGATCATGAGCATCCAGCAAGTAAGCAAGCGGCTGCGGGTCGCCTTCAGGACGAGCCGGCTGTGGTCGGCGGAACGGCTCGAGCGCTTCGGCTGTGACCACCCAAGGCGAAATGCTGGTGATAAAACTCTTGGACAGAAACGGCCCCAACGGCTGGTATTCCCACGCTTGAATATCACGCGCTGACCAGTCATTGAGCAGGCAGAAACCGGCAATGTGCTCGCCCGCCTCACTCACCGGTATTGCATGGCCCATGTCATTGCCCTGCCCGATCCAGATGCCCAATTCCAGCTCGTAATCCAGCCGGGAGCAAGGGCCAAAGCTCGGCTCTGTCTGCCCGGCAGGTAAGGTTTGACCTTTTGGGCGCCGCACTTCGACACCGGACGGGCGAATGGTCGAAGCACGGCCGTGGTATCCAATCGGGACGTACTTGTAGTTAGGCAGCAGCGGGTTATCAGGGCGGAACAATTTACCGACATTTTTGGCGTGTTCGATACCGACATAAAAATCGGTGTAATCGCCAATTTTGGCCGGCAGGTGCATTTCACACTCGCAGGCTAAAGGCAGCAGCCGCGCACCTTGAGCTTCAATCTTGCCGCGCAGGGTGCTGCCTTCGCTGAGCAGTTCCATCAATCGCGCGCGCAAAGCAACTCGCGCGTTGCGGCCCAATGCAAAGAAAGCGTTCAGCGCGCCGCCCAGTGAGGCTTCAACAGCGGCTTTGGCCTCACTTTCAAACAAACCCGCAGCCAGTGCAGCTTCCAGATCAAGGATATGCTCGCCAATGGCGACACCGCTACGAGGCGCAGAGCCCTTGTGACTGAACACGCCCAGCGGCAAGTTTTGCAGTGTGAAATCACTGTGTCCGTTGGCAGACGCCACCCAACTGCGAGCAAGTGAGGACTGGGTCATGGGTTATCTCCGATTCGGGTTGAACGTGGCAGGCAGCGAGGCCCAGCACGCGTCATAACTGGATTGCAATTGCGGGCACTCAAGGGCGAACCGGCTGGGGCGCAACACTTGGCTGGTCTCAAACATAAAGGCCATGGTGTTGTCGATCTTGCTCGGTTGCAGGTCGGCGGCAATGGCTTTGGTACAGGTTTCAGCGTCTGGACCGTGGGCGCTCATGCAACTGTGCAGCGAGGCACCGCCCGGTAGAAAGCCTTCTGCTTTGGCGTCGTAGCTGCCTTGAATCAGGCCCATGTATTCATTCATCAGGTTGCGATGGAACCAGGGAGGCCTGAATGTATTTTCAGCCACCATCCAGCGCGGCGGGAAGATTACGAAGTCGAGGTTAGCCATGCCCGGCACGCTGGTGGGTGAGGTCAAGACAGTAAAAATCGAAGGATCGGGGTGATCGAAGCTGACCGTACCCAAGGTGTTGAAACGGCGCAGGTCATATTTGTAAGGCACGTTATTGCCATGCCACGCGACTACGTTCAGAGGCGAGTGGTCCAGCTCACAGCCCCACAGTTCACCCAGAAATTTCTGCACCAGCGGGGTGCATTGTTGGCCGTCTTCGTAACAGGCAACCGGCGCCAGAAAGTCTCGCGGGTTGGCCAGACCGTTGCTGCCGATCGGCCCCAGGTCAGGCAGGCGCAGCGGCGCGCCATGATTCTCGGCTACGTAACCACGGGCGTTCGCATCGAGCAGTTCAACCCGAAATTTCATACCCCGCGGGATCACGGCAATTTCCAGCGGCTCAAGGTCCAGACAGCCCACCTCAGTTGCAATCCGCAAACGGCCGTGTTCGGGCACCAGCAGCAGTTCACCATCGGCATCGAAGAACACGCGCTGCATCGATGTGTTGGCGCGGTAGTTATAAATGCTGATACCGGCTGGTTTTTCCGAGCTGCTGTTAGCAACCATCGCCACCAGCCCATCGATAAAGTCTGTAGGTTCTTCAGGAATGGGTAGAGGATTCCAGCGCAAGCGGTTGGGTGTGACAGCACCTAATGCGCCGCCCGCTAATTGCCGCTCCAGCTTGACGAAGGCCGGGTGATTGGCTGAAGGCTTGATGCGGTACATCCAGGTTCGCCGCGATTCGCTGCGCGCTATGGTAAACGCGGTCCCCGATAACAACTCGGCGTACAAACCGTAAGGGACTTTTTGCGGTGAGTTCTGACCAATCGGCAAGGCGCCGGGCAGTGCCTCACTGCTGAATTCGTTGCCAAAACCAGACTGATAGGCCAAGGCTGAAGCAGGCGGGTCGAGGTTCATGGAGCCTCCGAAATGGAGAAGGCAGCGACTGCACAGGGTGGTGAATAAGCCTGTGCGTCATTGCGTTATTTTTGTCGTAATTCAATTACGCATAACGTAATTTGATTGGTTTTAAGCGTCAAGCTATAAAGACGCCCTCCCGTCTCGAGGTCACAGCACCACCATGGAAAAGCCCCGCAGTAGCAACGACAGCACTGGCAAGCAAAAAGTGCGCTCCGCCGAGGTGGGTACTGACATTCTCAAAGCCTTGGCAGAGCTTTCACCGTCAACCTCGCTGTCGCGCTTGGCCGAGCATGTGCATATGCCCGCAAGCAAAGTGCATCGCTATTTACAGGCGCTGATTGCCAGTGGCTTTGCCGAGCAAAATGTGGCCACCAATCATTACGGCCTGGGTCGCGAGGCGTTGCGCGTAGGGTTAGCGGCGCTAAACAGCATGGATGTACTGAAAGTCGCTGCTCTGCCCTTGGCCCAATTACGCGACGACTTGAATGAGACCTGCTTTTTGGCGGTGTGGGGCAATCAAGGTGCCACCGTGGTACACATTGAGGCGGCCGTGCGCGCTGTAACGGTAGTGACCAAGCCAGGGTCGGTTCTGCCCTTGTTGAGCTCATCCACAGGCCTGGTGTTCAATGCTTTTTTACCCGATCGCGAAACCGCCGAGCTGCGCGAGCGGGAATTAAGCAGTGATCAGGTTCATCCCCTTGAAACACCCGCTGCCTATGCGTTACTGAGTGAGCAGATCCGCCAACGCGGGTTGCATTTCGTACACGGTTTGCTGATGCCCGGCGTAGATGCGCTATCGGCTCCTGTCTTTGATGCCACCGGCCAAGTCGCAGGCGTATTGACCGTTGTAGGCCCGGCGTCGCTGTTTCATGCCGATGAGCATGGACCCGCAGCCAAACAGCTATTGGCTGCGAGCCAGGCCGTCAGTTGGCGGATGGGTTTTCAGCCGGATTAGGGGTTGATGGCATCACACCATCCACTCGTATTTGGCAGCATCGAGCAGGTCTTTCATGATGATTTCAATATGCTCCAGCGACGGTTTTTTTACCCGATAAAGGTCGTCGAATGTCCAGTCCTCCGAAAACACACCGGTCACCCAATCATCGAACGACTGCACCACGCCCCACTCCAACGTATCCATGCCCAGATCCAGCAGGGTTTGGCTGAAGACCACGCGAAGTTCGACGATGTCATTCACTGTATTCATATGAAGGCTTTCACACTCTATTGAATACGCCTGCAGTTGCTCATTTAGAAAGTCACGTGCGCGCTCAACGACTTTCGGGCTGGGTTTAAGGGTGAAGTCATGCGTGTCGAATATATCCATGTCTACTTTTTTCATGCTGTAGCTCCTGTCATTACTTCCGGCCCACCCGGCGTCTTGCCGTGATGAAGTCTGCCGAAAGGAACCCTGTAGCCACGCATTTAATCTGCACCGTCCCTGCGCTATGCAGTACATAGTTATTGAGCGTTTTATAAGTTGCCAAAGCCTTGTTCCAGAGCCTTCCAAGCTTCCTAAAACTATTGCCGAAGTTGTAAAAGTGATTGTCGCAAAGCAGGCTTACTCTGCTTGAGGTGAAGTTTTATGCTTGTCGAACTTTCCAGCAGCTATGCTGGTACACGCATCGAGTCGCACTGACTCTGCGCGACATTTTTACCCTGACGTTGATTTGTAGCTCCTTGATGAACGTCTTCTTTGGCCGCTGCCTTGCAGCGGCCTTTTTTATGCCTGAAATAAATACGGGGCATGCTACGCCCTTGGCAGGTGCCGAAGATGAGGTTGGACGACCGCCTCGTCGCCTTACAAAAGCTTCATCAATAGCGGCGCTGCGAACAGGTTGAGAATACCGGTCAGTACCATCACCAGACCCGCCACCGAGCCTTCCTCACTGCCCACTTCGCGGGCACGGCTGACACCCGCCCCGTGAGCGCCGATACCAAACAGAGCACCCCGCGCCAGACTGCTGCGCAGCGGCAGCCACTTGAGCAAGATACCGCCGAGCAAGGCACCGAACACACCGGTAAACATTACAAATACGGCTGTGAGTTCCGGCACGCCGCCCAGGTTTTGCGCCATCGGCATGGCAAAAGGTGTGGTGATGGAACGCGGCACCAATGACATCGCCAGCGAGGTGTCCAGCGCTAGCGCCTTGGCCAGCCAGAATGAACTGCCGATGGACGCTGCGCTGCCTGCCAGCATTCCCAGCAACAAGGCCATCCAGTGGCGCGCCAACATCTGGCGTTGTTGCCAGATGGGCACGGCGAATGCGACGGTGACCGGCCCCAATACCAGCATCAACCAATGGGTATCGGCCGAGTACTCGGCATACGCGGTGTGCATCGGCACAGCCACCGCCAGCAATAATGCAGGCACCAGAATCAGCGGCGACAACAGGTAGCGCCCGGTACGACGGTATATCCAGCGGCTGAAGCCATACGCCCCAAGGGTGAGCAACAGCCAGAACACGGGCATCCATTCAAGCGTCATGACGCATCCTCCAGCGGCACACCGCTTCCACGGTAAAAGCCGTCACCACCATCACCAGTAAGGTGCTGACGCCAATCACCAGCAAAATGCGCCAACCGTCTGTGCGCACCAGCGTGCCGTAATCGAGCAGGCTCATCAGCGCAGGAATAAAAAACAGCAGCATCTCAGCCATCAATATGCCAGCGCCCAATTGCAGGGTCGCCGGTTTGACCCAGCCTGTGGCAAACGCCAGCAGTAATAGGGCCATGCCTATAACGCCTCCCGGTATTGGCCACTGCAGCGCTGCTGCTATTTGGCAACCGACCCAGTAAATAGCCAGCAACACGCCCATTTCACTGACAACTCTTGCCGCACGTCTTACATCGAAGCGTTTCATGTAGTTTCCATCGCAGACTGGGCTTCAGTTTAAAGACAGCCCTTCCATCCCGAAAACGAATTGTTAGACTGCAAGCCATTCCAAAATGGAATCACCTTCATGGAATTCAAACACCTGCGTACATTTGTTGAAGTCGTGCAATTGGGCGGCTTCACTCAAGCGGCTCATTCACTGCACATCAGCCAGTCAGCCGTCAGCAAACAGGTCGCGCAACTGGAGCACAGCCTGGGCACCCCACTGTTTGACCGACTGGGTTCGCATGTACGCCTGACAGCGGCGGGTAACGTGGTGCTACAACGCGCCAACAGCATGCTGCGCCTGCACAACGAATTACTCAGCGAGCTCGATGATCTCACCCATTTGACCCGCGGCGAATTGCGCCTTGGCCTGCCATTGCTGGGCAGCAGTACCTTGTTTGCCAGCCTGATTGCCGAGTACCGCCGGCGTTACCCCAATATCCAGGTGAGTCTGCTCGAAGGAGGCAGCCTGAATATTGAGCAGGCGGTATTAAGTGGTGAGCTGGAACTGGGGGGGAGTTTGACGCCGAAGAATCCGTTATTCGCCTATCAGGCTTTTTGCGATGAACCGCTGGACGCGTTGCTGCCGGCTGATCATCCGCTGGCGCAGGGAGGCAGCGTGCGTCTGGAGCAACTGGCGCAAACGCCGTTTTTGCTTTATCAGCGCAGCTTTGTGCTGAACGACCGTCTGTTGCTCGCCTGCCAACAACTGGGCTTCACGCCAAAAGAAGGCGGCCGCAGCGGGCAATCGGACTTTCTGGTTGCCTTGGTAGCTGCAGGTCAGGGCGTGGTCCTGCTGCCCAGTGTGGTCGCACGCGCATTGGTACGGCCGGGCGTCGTGCGCCTCAAACTGGTCGCACCTGACTACCTGCGCTGGGATATTGCTTTTATCTGGCGCGATGGCGCTTATTTGTCACGCGCAGCCCAAGCCTGGCTTGAACTGCTGCGTGAACGACCGGTTATTGCGTCAGTGCCTGGATGAAGTCTTCAACCCATGGTTCAGAATCGCTTTCCGGGGTGACGGATTCACTAGCGTCCAGTCGCAGCATAGGCTGAACCTCACGCAGGCCCAGCTCAGTAAACAATTCGCGCATTTGCTCGCCACCTCCGCAGAACGTGTCGCCATAACTCTCGTCACCCAGTGCGATCACGGCACCCGGCAAGCCACGCCAGGCCGCTGGCAACTGATCGCGAATCGCGCAATACAGCGGCATGAGATTGTCAGGAAGCTCACCCATGCCGGTGGTTGAGGTCACCGCCAGAAAAGCGTCCGGGGCAAAGGCCTGTACATCAGCCAGTGTGGCGCGCGGGTTGAGCAGCACCTCAAATTGTGCGGCGGTCAGCAATTGTCTGGCGTTACGAGCGACTTCTTCAGCGGTGCCGTACACCGAGCCGCAAAGGATGGCTACTTTCATCAAACTGATCCTGTAACAGACTTAAAGGCCGGATATTAACAGGTGAGGCACGGCTTTCGGTCATGCCTTACTATGCGTCAACCCACTCGCAGATCCAGAGAACAGCACGATGATCAATGCTCGCTTGTTACAACGCATGGTTGACGCGTCTCAAGACGGTATTGTGGTCGCCGAACAGGAAGGCGAAGACAACATTCTTATCTATGTGAACAAGTCGTTTGAAAACCTGACGGGGTACAGCCGTGATGACATCCTCTATCAGGACTGCCGATTTTTGCAGGCCGGGGACCGCGATCAAATTGGCCTGCAACTCATACGCGAAGCCATTGCCAGCGGTTTGCCGACCCGCCAGATCCTGCGTAATTACCGCAAGGACGGCTCACACTTCTGGAATGAGCTGTCGATCACTCCGGTCTTTAATGAGGCCGATCAACTGACCTACTTCATTGGCGTGCAAAAAGACGTCTCCGCGCAAGTCAAAGCACAGCAAAAGGTAGAGCAACTAGAAGCCGAACTCGCGGCGGTTAAAGCTGAACTTGAAGCGCTCAAGGCGACGAACGGTATAAACAAACCGTCTATTTGACGGTCTGAGGATCACCACCCCTGTTGCGTCAGTGAACTTTAGAGCCGGATCATGTCTTACGAGACCCTTCTGACTCAGGATGAGTTGGACTTTATTCAATCAGTACATCAGAGCCCGTTGCTAAATCCGCGGGACGTGCTGTCGAGCCTCACGGTTAAAGGCGGCACGCAGGTGCGCGACCTTCTGACTCGCTTGGCCGCCCACGAACAAGTCACCATTCAGGCTCAGGTTGCCGATCAGAAAATGAGTTTTCCACTGCGTTTGGTAGAGGATGAATTTCATGCTCAACACTTGCAGTTGGGCGCACCCAGTATTTTCGAAGAGGGGCCGGTGATCCGCCCGTGGCGCCTGACACTGGCTGAGCCGGTGGCGCTGGAGGACGTTCGGGCAAGGCCCGGGCACTTGTGGATTACTGAGGTTTCATTCAAGGGACTGTTGGTCGATGTGCGTAACAACAGACGCCCGCCTCGTCAATTTTCACAATGGTTCAGCCCTCTCGGGTATGAGCGCATCGCCATTCGCGCCACGTTAGAGCGCAAAACCGAACAAGGCCTCTATGCCTACCGTTTGAGCCAACGCGATGTGGATGAAACCGAGCGCCTGCGCCAGTTCATCCTGCAACAGCATCGTCTTGCGCACCCTGCCCTGCACGCCTGATTGGTCTAAAAAGCCACATGCCCTTTGAGCTCGGCGTCGAGCCTTTGGCTCATCAAACGGGCGTCGTGCCCCAGACAGCCAATAGAGGAGTCACTCAGCGCAGGCTGGGCGACATTCGCAGCCTCACCGGCCAACAAGGTTGAACAGTCAAGGGTTTGCGCCAGCTTCAGCAGACGTCGATGGTGAACAGTGCTCAACGCACGCTGGGCAAAAACCACCACGGCAGCGGGCTGGATTTTTTCACAGACCAGAGCCAGTTCATCCAAAGGCTGCCCCATCGGCAATACACGGATGACGCGATCCGCGCGACTAAGCAGCAGACCCGCGACCAACAGTTCCAACTCACGACACACGTCGGGCAGCGCAACCAGCACAACACACGTCGATGCTGGAGCGGGCTGTAGCTGAAAGTGCAGACGATGCTGCACCCTTCCCCGCAAGAACCCATCCAGTAACAGCCATTCACTGGTGCGGCCAAATTCATCCCGCGTTTTGAAGAGTTGATGCCACAGCGGCATCAGGATGTCCTGAAACACGACTTCAGGTGGGTAGCTGGAAAAAATCTGCCCGTACACACGTTCCAGTTGCGCCTCATTGAATGCGCTGAGCGCTGCGCTGATTTGCAACTGCCATTCACGGTATTCCGTTGACTGGACACCCTCATGCGGCGAAATGGCAGGGGTTGCGCGAGCGAGCAGCTCACCCACTTTGCTGACCGAAACACCGCGCTCTATCCAGCCTTGTACACGGCGTACCGTTTCAATATCGGTCACTGAATACAGCCGATGCCCACTATTGGTGCGTTTTGGCTCGATAAAACCATAACGCCGCTCCCAGGCACGCAATGTCACGGGGTTGATGCCGGTGAGACGAGACACTTCTCTGATCGGATATAAACCATTCGATTCAGTGGCATCAACATTCACCGCAACGGGCTCGATATCAGTAATCACGGGCATGGGAGGGGCACGTACCAAGAAGGGGATGGGGGCATTCTACGCGTTGTGAGATTAGCGCGCGCCCTGCTCAACTTCCATCCTCCTCGTTGTGATAACCACGCAAGGAACAATTTTTGCTTGTTTGTAGGCTCACAGCCCATCACCCCGGTGCTGTGTTTTATGCCTGACCTACCCGGACAGCATCAGCCTCATGGAGATACACAATGTCTACCTCCCCTGTCACCCTGCTCGTTGCACGCCGTGTCACCAAAGGCCGCTATCAGGAACTGATCGCCTGGCTGCACGAAGGCGAACAATTGGCCACGGATTTTCCCGGTTATCTGGGTTCCGGCGTATTGGCTCCGCCACCCGGCGACGATGAATTTCAGATTATTTTTCGCTTTGCTGATGAAGTCACCCTGCACGCCTGGGAGCATTCCGTTTCGCGCAAGGCTTGGTTACTGCGCGGCAGTGACCTGTTTGCCCATCCCTCAGAACACCGTGTCAGCGGTATTGACGGTTGGTTCGGCGCTGCCGGACAACGTCCACCCCGCTGGAAACAAGCCGTCGCCATCTGGCTGGCCTTTTTTCCGGTCTCGCTGTTGTTCAACTTTGTTCTGGGCCCGTTATTGAGCGATTTGAGCTTATTGCCACGGGTATTGGTCAGTACGCTGGCCCTGACACCCTTGATGGTTTATCTATTTATTCCGCTTTCCACCCATTGGCTGGCCGGCTGGCTGCACAGCGCTCCCCGGAAAACAGTGCGAAACGCCTTGGTGAGCCATCGTCACTAAATTCGGACTTGGCCGTGAGGTCGCGGACGCTGGTATAGTTTTGCCATTGCGCCGCGACGGTTTGCGGCTTCCTGCTCCGAGTCCGACATGCCCACTTCATCTGCCCCTATTCTGATCACGGGTGCAGGCCAACGCGTTGGCCTGCATTGTGCCCAACAACTGCTGGCTGACGGCTATCCGGTCATTTTCAGCTATCGCAGTGAAAAGCCCGGCGTTCAAGCGCTGCGCGAACGGGGCGCCATCGGACTGTTTGCCGACTTTTCCAGCGAAGCCGGCATTCTTGATTTTATTCAACGCCTCAAAGACCACACCGACTGCCTGCGTGGGATAGTCCACAACGCTTCGGCCTGGTTGACCGATACACCTGATACCCAAGCCACTGCGTTTGCCCAGATGTTTAGCGTGCATATGCTCGCCCCTTACTTGATCAACCTGCATTGCAGCGAGTTGCTGATGCGCTCGACACCCGCAGATATCATCCATATCAGCGACGATGTCACGCGCAAAGGCAGCAGCAAACACATCGCCTATTGCGCCACGAAGGCTGGCTTGGACAGCCTGACCCTGTCATTCGCCGCTAAACTGGCGCCACACATTAAAGTGAACGGCATCGCCCCGGCCTTGCTGATGTTCAACACCGACGACGACGCGGCGTATCGCGCCACTGCCTTGGCCAAGTCTGCACTGGGCATCGAGCCCGGCGCCGAGGTGATTTACCAAAGCCTGCGCTACCTGCTGGACAACCCGTATGTAACCGGCACCACCCTGACCGTCAACGGCGGACGCCACCTAAAGTAAGTCGTCCGCGAGGAAGCCATTCCATGAGCACCACACTGCCTGAGCAATACCGCGAAATTCTTCTGGGACTTGGCGAAGACCCCGACCGCGAAGGCTTGCTCGACACCCCCAAGCGTGCTGCCAAAGCCATGCAGTACCTGTGTCACGGCTATGCGCAAAGCGTGGAAGAGATCGTCAACGGCGCACTCTTTACTTCTGATAGCGATGAGATGGTCATCGTTGCCAACATAGAGCTCTACTCCCTGTGCGAGCACCATTTACTGCCATTTATCGGCAAGGCGCATGTGGCTTATATACCGACCGGTAAAGTGCTGGGTCTATCAAAAGTGGCTCGCATCGTTGACATGTTTGCCCGCCGCCTGCAAATCCAGGAGAACCTCACCCGAGAAATCGCCGATGCGATTCAGGGCATTACCCAAGCCGCCGGGGTTGCTGTTGTGATTGAAGCCCAACACATGTGCATGATGATGCGCGGCGTAGAGAAACAGAATTCGACCATGAACACATCGGTGATGCTTGGCGCCTTCCGCGAACCGACCACCCGTATGGAGTTCCTGCAATTGATTGGACGGAGCAAGTCGTAATGCCACAACTTCAGCCAGGAATGGCCCGCATTCGCGTCAAGGACCTGTGCCTGCGCACCTATATCGGGATCAATGAAGACGAAATCCTCAACAAGCAGGATGTACTGATCAACCTCACCATCCTTTACGCCGCCCAAGAAGCGGTGCGCGATAACGACATCGATCACGCGCTGAACTACCGCACCATCACCAAAGCGGTGATTCAACACGTCGAAGAAAACCGCTTCGCCCTGCTGGAGCGTCTGACCCAAGAATTGCTCGACCTGGTGATGGCCAACACCGCCGTGCTGTATGCCGAAGTCGAAGTCGACAAACCGCATGCCTTGCGCTTTGCCGAATCAGTGTCGATTACGCTAGCGGCTAGCCGCTAAGAGGAAAGCGGCAAGCGGCAAGCGGCAAGAGACCAGCAGAACCGGCTTTGGCTTTGGCTTTGGCTTGCAGCTTAAAACTTGCAGCTTGAAACTGCTTCACCCCCCTATTTATCCAGCGAGAATCAACATGACGCCCCAAGAACAACTGGAACTCGAAGCCGCTGCCTTCCGTCGTCTCGTCGCGCATCTGGACAGCCGCAAGGATGTGCAAAACATTGACCTGATGAACCTCGCCGGGTTTTGCCGCAATTGCCTGTCCAAGTGGTACAAGGCCGAAGCAGACGAGCGTCACATCGAACTAAGCCTCGATGACGCCCGTGAAGCGGTATACGGCATGCCGTACGCCGAATGGAAATCCCTCTATCAGAAAGAAGCCAGCGCCGAACAAGCACACGCGTTTGCCCAAGGAAAAAAGCATGACTGATTTAAATACCCTGCGCGCCAGCCTTATCAGCGGCGATCATCTGTTTGCGGACACGCTGGCCTTTATTGCCGCGAACTATGAGTACCAGCCGCAAGCGTTCATCAACGGCGGTGTTGAAAACGCAGCCGGGCAAAATGAAGGTTCGTGCAAAACGTTAGGCATGGCATTGCTGGAAGGCTTGAGCGACCAAGAGGCCTTGCTGGCTTTTGGCGAGCACTACCGCTCAGTGCTGGCGACCCCTGAAGGCACAGATCACAGCAACATTCGTGCTTTGATTG
The DNA here is from genome assembly GCF_045062345.1 of Pseudomonas sp. 2024-210. Classification (NCBI taxonomy): domain Bacteria; kingdom Pseudomonadati; phylum Pseudomonadota; class Gammaproteobacteria; order Pseudomonadales; family Pseudomonadaceae; genus Pseudomonas; species Pseudomonas sp. 2024-210. The sequence goes on from NZ_JBJGEJ010000001.1 coordinate 402,693, forward strand.
CCCACGGCTTGGCCGGGGTTAAATTCGACGCTCAACCGTTGACGCGTAAAGCCTGAATCTATGCCCTCGTAGCAGCTGTCGAGCTCTGCGAGGCTGCGATCGGCGGCGAAGCCGTCGCAAAACCAGAGACAACAAGATGGCCCATTTTGCGACCGCTTCGCGCTCGATCGCAGCCTTCGGCAGCGGCTACACGTTATTGGCCAAGGCCACTTTTCTTCCAAACACAAAAAAACCGGCCGAAGCCGGTTTTTTTTGGGAGTGACGCTTACTTGAATTCGGCGTTCTGCAAACCGTCCAGGTAGCGTTCGGTGTCCAGCGCAGCCATGCAACCGGCACCTGCCGAGGTGATGGCTTGACGGTACACGTGATCAGCCACGTCACCCGCTGCAAACACACCTTCGATGCTGGTGGCCGTAGCGTTGCCTTCACGGCCGCCCTGCACAACCAGGTAACCGTCTTTAAGCGCCAGCTGACCTTCGAACAGCGAGGTGTTCGGGGTGTGACCGATGGCAATGAACACGCCATCGACTTTCAGCTCATCGAAGCTGCCGTCGTTGTTTTTCAAACGAGCGCCGGTAACACCCATGTTGTCGCCCAACACTTCGTCCAGCGTGGCGTTCAGCTTGAGCTCGATCTTGCCTTCTGCCACACGGGCGTTGAGCTTGTCGATCAAGATTTTCTCGGCGCGGAAGGTTTCGCGACGGTGTACCAGCGTCACCTTACTGGCGATATTGGCCAGGTACAGAGCCTCTTCAACAGCGGTATTACCGCCACCAACCACGGCAACCGGTTTGTTGCGGTAGAAGAAACCATCACAGGTCGCACAAGCCGAGACGCCTTTGCCCATGAACGCTTCTTCAGATGGCAGGCCCAGGTAACGAGCGCTGGCGCCTGTCGCGATGATCAGCGCGTCACAGGTGTAAGTGCCACTGTCGCCCGTCAGGCTGAACGGTTTGTTTTTAAGATCAACAGCGTTGATGTGATCAAACACGATCTCGGTTTCGAAACGCTCGGCGTGCTCACGCATGCGTTCCATCAAAACAGGGCCGGTCAGGCCGTGAACATCACCCGGCCAGTTGTCGACTTCAGTGGTCGTGGTCAATTGGCCGCCCGCCTGCATGCCCGTAATCAGCAAAGGCTTGAGGTTGGCGCGGGCCGCGTAGACAGCGGCGCTGTAGCCGGCAGGGCCGGAACCCAGAATAATGACTCGCGAATGACGTACTTCAGACATGACTCACTCCTATGACCGCCCGTATCGACACCGGGTCGGAACGCCGCTTTGGCGGCGGGAATAAAAAAAAACCGCATATCTGCTCAGGCTGTGCCTGAAATCCGCAGATCCTTGAAAAGTAGGTGCAGCGTATAGAGGCCGCAGAGAGTAAGGAAATACGCAATAACAATCCAGCTCATAGCGGGTCTCTATGCAGTCAACGTGACGTTTTTAACGTCTTTGTTACAGTTATTGTCGATCCTGACTCAAGGCTTTCGTCCTACAGATAAAGCCGCTAAGGTCGCCCCGTTTACCACTGCTCGGAGCACACTATGCCCGCCCCCGTTCTTTCTGGCCCGCAGTACCTGCGTGAAGGGTTGACGTTAGTCCTCAGCCCCGGACTTCGCCTGTTTGTACTCTTGCCATTGCTGATTAATCTGGTGCTGTTCGTCGGGCTGATCTACTTTGCCGGCCATCAGTTCAGCCTGTGGGTCGATACCCTGATGCCAACGTTGCCCAGCTGGCTGAGCTTTCTCAATTACGTGTTATGGCCCTTGTTTGTAGTGCTGGTCGCTTTAATGGTGTTTTTCACCTTCACCATGCTGGCGAATATCATTGCGGCCCCTTTTAACGGCTTTCTCTCGGAAAAAGTCGAAGCGGTCGTGCGCGGTGCCGACAATGCGCCTCCCTTTAGCTGGGGCGAACTGGTGGCGATGGTGCCGCGTACGCTGGCACGTGAAATGCGCAAACTGGGTTACTTTCTGCCACGCGCCATTGCCTTGCTGATCCTGTCATTTATCCCGGTACTCAACCTGATTGCTGCCCCACTGTGGCTGATTTTCGGGATCTGGATGATGGCCATTCAGTACATCGACTACCCGGCGGACAACCACAAACTGGGCTGGAACGAGATGCTCGCCTGGTTGCGCGAAAAACGCTGGCAGAGCATGAGCTTCGGCGGCGTTGTGTATCTGGTGTTGCTCATTCCGGTGGTCAATATCCTGATGATGCCTGCCGCCGTTGCGGGCGCCACGTTGTTCTGGGTTCGAGAGCGCGGTGAAGAGGCTCTGGCCGCCTCAAGCCGCAGCTGACGGGTTCATCAATCCATCATGTCGGTGAAACAGCTTCGTCATGGCTCCAGCCGATACTGGGGCCATGACGACAGCCCTGCATATAACCCTGATTAGCGACACCTTCGCCCCCGAAATCAATGGCGTGGCCAATACCCTTGGCCATTTGTTCGAAGGTTTGCGCGCACGCAAGCATTTCGTCGAACGGGTACGCCCGCGTCAACCGGACGAAGGCCGCCGCCCCAGCTCCCCTGAACTGATGTTATGCCGAGGCTGGCCTTTACCGGGCTACCCGGGCCTGCTATGGGGCATGACGTCAACACAACGCCTGAGCAGGCGCTGGCAGCAACAGCGCCCGGACGTGGTGTACATCGCCACCGAAGGGCCGTTGGGCTTATGTGCCCTGCGTGTCGCCCGACGCTTGGGTATCGCCGTGGTCAGCGGCTTCCATACCCACTTTCAGCAGTACGTGAACCAACACGGTCTCGGGTTGTTTTCTCGTTGGCTGACGCATTATTTACGCTGGTTTCATAACCGCTCATTCTTGACGCTGGTACTCAGCGCCAGCCAGCGCGATGAACTGACACGCCGTCACTTTGACCGCCTGGAACTGCTCTCGCAGGGTGTCGACAGCCAGCTGTTCAATCCCTGCCGACGGCAAGCAGCCTTGCGTCAAAGCTGGGGCCTGCGAGAAAACGACATTGCCTTGCTCTATGTGGGACGTTTAGCCCCGGAAAAAAATCTGGGTGCCCTCAGGCTCGCTCTTGATGCGCTTCAAGCCCGCTACCCGTCCCGGCGATTCAAATTAATTGTGGTCGGCGAAGGATCGAAACGCGTCACCCTGGAAGCCTCTCTGCCCGAAGCCTTATTTTGTGGCGTGCAAAGTGGTGAAGCCCTGGCCAATCATTACGCCAGCGCCGATGTGTTTTTATTTCCCGGCTTGTCGGAGACGTTTGGCAACGGGGTGCTTGAAGCGCAAGCATCTGGCCTGGGTGTGGTGGCCTATGACGAAGCCGCCGCCGGGCAGCACATCCGCCATGGCTACAGCGGTGTATTGGCCATGCCGGGCGATGAAGATGCCTGGATCGAAGCCGCCTGCTGGTTGCTGGAAGCCCCGGAGACCTTGCGTACCATACGTCTCAATGCCCGCAGACACGCCAGTCGTCAAGGCTGGGCGCAGAGCATCGAGCAATTGGAAACTCACTTAAGGCGGGCCTGCCATCGTGAGGCCGATGCTGTGGAAGTACCGGCTCACATTGCGCCTTAGGCCAGCGCTTTTTCGATGGCTTGGATAACCGACGGGTCATCAGGCGCCGTACGGGGAGAAAAGCGCGCGAGCACCCGACCGTCCTTGCCCATCAAAAATTTCTCGAAATTCCAGGTGATGTCGCCCGGGAACTCGGCGCCTTCGCCAGCCAGCAAGCGGTACAGCTGATGACGATCAGGCCCGTTGACCTCCAGTTTGCTGCTCAAGGGGAACGTCACCCCGTAATTGAGGCTGCAAAATTCCCTAATTTCCTGCTCGGTTCCTGGCTCCTGACCTGCAAACTGGTTGCAAGGCACGCCCAGAACGCTAAAACCCTTGTCCTTGTATTGCTGGTAGAGGTTTTCCAGTGCGGCGTACTGCGGGGTCAAACCACACTTGGAGGCGACGTTCACCACCAGCACCACCTTGCCGTTAAAGGTACTCAGAGGCAGAGGCTCGCCATCCAGCGCCTCTAAGGTAATTTCGTGAAAAGCACTCATGACCGACTCCACAATTTGCATCTCAACATTTAAACAATCGCACGACCCGCGGACTGCCCTCATGACTAAAAATGAAAAAAGGCGCCCGTAGGCGCCCTTTTCTGGCTAGCTCACACATGAGCGTAGCAGCACTTATCAGTGCTGATGACCGCCTTCACCGTGAACGTGGCCGTGAGCCTGTTCTTCTTCGGAGGCGTCACGTACCGCAACAACTTTAACCTTGAAGTTCAGACGCTGGCCTGCCAACGGGTGGTTGCCGTCTACAGTCACGTCGTCGCCGTCCAGATCACGGATGGTCACGATCTGCATTTGGCCGTCCGGCGCAGAAGCGTGGAACTGCATGCCCACTTCCAGTTGGTCAACGCCTTCGAACATGCTTTTGTTCAGGGTGCTGACCAGTTCGGCCGAGTATTCGCCGTAAGCGTCTTCCGGTTCAACGGTCACGTCCAGCTCATCGCCAACAGCCTTGCCTTCCAGTGCCTTTTCCAGACCTGGAATGATGTTACCTGCGCCTTGCAGGTAAACCAGTGGAGCACCACCAGCAGAGCTGTCGATGACATCACCAGCGTCGTTGGTCAGGGTATATTCGATGGAGACTGCCTTGTTGGTGGCGATCGTCATGGGGCGAGACCTTTTGCAAAATAATAAAGAGTGCGCAAGTCTAACCAAGCAAACGCCCGAAAGCGAACACAACCAAGACCAACGGATAATTTTGAAAACATCAATGATCATTGGCTGGCACCAAGACGAGGAGCAACATTGGGTTGCCGTCCTTTCTTGCGGCCACACTCAGCATCATCGACACCAACCACCGTGGCAATCGCGCCCTTGGGTACTTGACCCTGAACTACGGCGTAAAAAAATAGGTCAACCCTTTGACTGTGGCTGGTGTGCTCAAGCGACAGATAGCGCTAATCTTCACCATTGACTCAGACACACGCCCGCCGTTTCAAAGGTGTTGCCTGGGGACTGCCACGTCAGGAAGCTCGCATGCAAACTTTCTTTATCGCCCCCACTGACTTTGGTGTGGGCTTGACCTCTATTAGCCTTGGTCTGGTACGCACACTGGAGCGCGCAGGGTTGAAAGTCGGTTTTTTCAAACCGATTGCCCAGCCTCATCCCGGCGATGTCGGCCCCGAGCGCTCGACCGAACTCGTCGCCCGTACCCACGGCCTAAAACCCCCGACCCCTTTGGGTTTGGCCCACGTGGAACGCATGCTTGGGGATGGCCAACTGGATGAACTGCTCGAAGAAATCATCCGTCTTTATCAAGAGGCGGCCATTGGCAAAGACGTGCTGATCGTTGAAGGCATGGTGCCCACCCGCACCGCCAGTTATGCCGCACGCGTCAACCTGCACCTGGCCAAGAGTCTGGATGCCGAGGTGATTTTGGTCTCGGCCCCTGAAAACGAGGTACTGACTGAACTTTCAGGTCGCGTTGAATTGCAGGCTCAGTTGTTTGGCGGCCCTAAAGACCCGAAGGTACTGGGTGTCATACTCAATAAAGTGCGCACCGACGAAAGCATGGACGTGTTTGCAGCACGCCTCAAAGAGCATTCGCCCTTGCTGCGCAGCGGTGATTTCAGGCTGCTGGGCTGTATTCCCTACCAACCCGAACTCAATGCCCCACGCACCCGCGACGTGGCCGAATTGCTCGGCGCGCAGGTCCTGAACGCCGGAGACTATGAAACGCGGCGCATGTCCAAAATCATCCTGTGCGCGCGCACCGTGCTCAACACCCTGCAACTGCTTAAACCCGGTGTGCTGGTGGTAACCCCCGGTGATCGAGACGACATCATCCTCGCCGTCAGTCTGGCGGCGATGAACGGCGTTCCGTTGGCCGGCTTGCTGCTGACCAGCGGCACCACACCTGATCCCCGCTTGATGGAGCTGTGCAGCGGAGCCTTACAGGCCGGTTTGCCGGTACTGTCGGTCAGTACCGGTTCTTATGACACGGCCAACCAGCTTAATCAGTTGAACAAGGAAATTCCCATCGATGACCGCGAGCGGGCGCAGATCATCACTGATTTTGTTGCCAGTCATCTGGACGCCAACTGGCTGCATCAGCGCTGTGGCACTCCGCGGGAAATGCGCCTGACCCCGGCGGTGTTCCGCTACCAACTGATCCAGCGCGCCCAGCAAGCCAATAAACGGATCGTGCTGCCCGAGGGCAATGAACCGTTGACCGTGCAAGCGGCGGCTATTTGTCATGCCCGAGGGATTGCCCGCTGTGTCTTGTTGGCAAAGCCCGAAGACGTTCACGCGGTGGCCAAGGCGCATGGCGTCGAGCTGCCTGAAGGCCTGGAAATTCTAGACCCGGATCTGATTCGCGAACGCTACGTAGAACCGATGGTGGCGCTGCGCAAGAGCAAAAGCATTAACGCCCCAATGGCCGAGCAGCAACTCGAAGACCCGGTAGTGATTGGCACCATGATGCTCGCGCTGGACGAGGTCGACGGGCTGGTATCGGGTGTCGTGCACTCCACGGCCAACACCATTCGTCCGGCCTTGCAGCTGATCAAAACCGCGCCTGGCTGCACGCTGGTGTCGTCGGTGTTCTTTATGCTGTTCCCGGAGCAAGTACTGGTTTACGGCGACTGCATCATGAACCCGCACCCGTCAGCCACGGAACTGGCCGAAATTGCCCTGCAAAGCGCCGATTCTGCTGCTGCGTTCGGGATCACCCCACGCGTGGCCATGATCAGTTACTCCAGCGGCGACTCAGCCAGCGGCGAAGAGGTCGAAAAAGTGCGCGAAGCGACCTTACTGGCCCACGAAGCCCAGCATGCCTTATTGATCGACGGCCCCTTGCAATACGACGCCGCCGCCAACGACAAGATAGCCCGGCAACTGGCCCCGAACAGCCAAGTGGCGGGTCGGGCAACAGTGTTCGTGTTTCCCGACCTGAACACCGGCAATACCACCCTCAAGGCCGTGCAACGCAGTGCTGATTGCGTCAGCCTGGGGCCGATGTTACAAGGCCTGCGCAAACCGGTTAACGACCTGCCTCGCGGCGCCCAGGTAGACGACATCGTCTACACCATCGCCCTTACGGCAATTCAAGCCGCCAACCGACCAATGGATGTGTAAATGCTGGATTCTCTGCCTGCGCCAGTTCGTGGCGTTATTGCATCGCTGTTGCTGGCGATCAACACCATCGTGTGCTGCACGCCGCTGTTCATCGTTGCCATTTTCAAGCTGTGCCTGCCCTTCCCGGCCGCGCAGCGGGTGACAGACGAGTTGATGCGCCGTATTCACGAAGCATGGGTCAGCAATAACTCGCGCTGGATGGACTTGATCCGTAAAACCCGTTGGCACATCAAAGGCCTAGAAGGCCTGGACTATGAGCACTCCTACCTCGTGACCAGCAACCACCAGAGCTGGGTCGACATCATGGTGCTGCAATACGTGCTCAACAAACGTATTCGCCCGCTCAAGTTCTTCCTTAAACAAGAGCTGATCTGGGTGCCGGTGATCGGTCTGGCCTGGTGGGCGCTGGGCTTCCCGTTTATGAAGCGCTATTCCAAGGCCTATTTAGCCAAACACCCCGAGAAGAAAGGCGCCGACCTGGCGACCACGCGTAAAACCTGTGCCAAGTTTAAAAATCAGTCCGTCGCCATTTTCAACTTTGTTGAAGGCACGCGATTTACCGAGGGCAAACACGCGCAACAGCAGTCACCGTTTCGCTACCTGCTCAAGCCAAAGGCCGGAGGTATCGCTTTTGTGCTGGATGCGATGGGTGAACAGTTGAAGTCCATCGTCAACGTGACGATTCACTACCCGGGCGGGCGTCCGGGGTACTGGGACTTGCTGTGTGGCAATGTGAAGGACGTGGTTGTGGTGTTTGAAGAACTGCAAATCCCGGCTGAGTTTTTGGGTAAAAACTACGATCAGGATGCCGAGTACCGATTGGCGTTCCAAGGCTGGATCAATCGGCTGTGGGAAGACAAAGATCGTTTGTTGGACCAGCTGCATCGCGAATACTAGGAGCACCCTCACCCTAGCCCTCTCCCAGAGGGAGAGGGAACTGATTGGGGGTAGTGCTGCAATATGGGCTTTAACGCAAGCCGGCCCCCTCTCCCTCTGGGAGAGGGCTGGGGTGAGGGTAAAGTCTTCACCCATTAAAAAGCCCGCCACCGATCTCTCGGTGGCGGACTTTTACTTGCCGCTTGAAGCTAAACGCTTACCGCTGCTTTATCAAATCGCGCCGCGTTGACGCAACAGATCCAGCACCAACTTCACGCTTTCATCCAGCGACAGCGACTGCGTGTTAACCACCAGATCGGCGTTCAACGGCACGTCATACGGGAAGGATTCGCCCGGAATGTTGTCACCGCCCGCCGCGTACAGGCCTTGCGGATCGCGCTCGGCACACACTGCTGGGGATGCCTGGACATACACCGTCAACAGTCGGTCATCACCAATCAGCGCTTTAGCCTGTTCGCGACCTTCGGCATCCGGCGCCACAAACGCAGCCAGAGTCAGCAAACCAGCTTCGTTGAACTGACGCGCTACATGTGCAGCACGACGCCAGTTTTCAGTCCGCCCGGCTCGGTTCTGAGGCAGACCTTTATTCAGGTCATGGCGCAAGTTCTGGCCATCCAGCACAAACACCGCACGGCCCATGTCGAACAACTTGCGCTCTACCGCATACGCCAGCGTACTTTTACCCGCACCCGACAAGCCGCTGAACAACACGGTCGCTGGCTGCTGGCCAAAACGCTGGGCGCGCTCTTCTGTGGTCACGTGGGCAAGGTCGCCGTGATGGCTGGCGCTTCCATGGCCCAGTGGCTGAGCGATGATCATGCCGGCCCCGACCGTGCCATTGGTCAGGCGGTCGATGATGATGAACGAACCCGTGGTGCGATTGCTTTCATAACCGTCCAGCGCAATCGGAGCGTCCAGACTGATCTTGACCTTACCGATTTCGTTCAACTGCAAGGCACTGGCCGGCCCTTCTTCCAGTGTGTTCACATCTACTTTGTTGACGATGCTGGCAATCGAACCCGGTACGTAGCTGGTCGCACGCTTGATGTCGTACTTCTTGCCCGGCAACATCGGCTCTTCAGCCATCCATACCAGCATGGCTTCGAAGCTGTCGGTCACTACAGGCACATTGTCAGCATGCACCAACAGGTCGCCGCGGGAGATGTCGATCTCGTCTTCCATGGTCAGGGTAATGGCCTGACCTGGGCCAGCGTGCTCCAACTCACCTTCGAAGGTGACAATGGATTTGACCCGGCTGCTTTTGCCCGAAGGCAACACCACGATTTCGTCGCCCTTGCGCACGATACCGCTGGCCAGCGTACCGGCAAACCCACGGAAGTTCAGGTTCGGACGGTTTACGTACTGCACCGGGAAGCGCAAGTCGGTGAGGTTGCGGTCAGCCGCCACTTCCACGGTTTCAAGAATTTCCATCAATGACTGGCCGGTGTACCAAGGCGAACGCTCGCTCTTGTTCACCACGTTGTCGCCTTTAAGGGCAGACATCGGCACAAAGTGCAGGCTGGTCGGCTTGAGTTTCAAGCCTTCGGCGAACTTCAGGTAATCGGCCTTGATCGACTCGAATACACCTTCGTCGAAACCCTTGAGGTCCATTTTGTTAATGGCCACAACGATGTGCTTGATGCCCAACAACGACGCAATAAAGCTGTGGCGACGGGTTTGGGTCTGCACGCCGTAACGGGCATCCACCAGGATGATCGCCAGATCACAGGTCGACGCACCGGTGGCCATGTTGCGGGTGTATTGCTCATGGCCGGGTGTGTCGGCAATGATGAATTTGCGCTTGGCGGTTGAGAAGTAACGATACGCCACGTCGATGGTGATGCCCTGCTCGCGCTCTGCTTGCAGACCGTCTACCAACAGCGCCAGGTCGATATCATCGCCCGTGGTGCCGCTTTTTTTCGAATCACGGGTAATGGCTTCCAGATGGTCTTCATAGATCATCTTGGAGTCGTGCAGCAGGCGCCCGATCAGGGTGCTCTTGCCGTCATCGACGTTGCCGCAGGTCAGAAAGCGCAACATCTCTTTGCGTTCATGCTGGCCCAGGTAGGCGAGGATGTCCTCGCTGATCAAATCAGATACGTGGCTCATTGGGTGAAAGCTCCAAGCGGTAAGCTTCAAGCGGCAAGCTTGTCGGCGTACAGCTAGTCAGAAATTTTGTTGATCAAGGCGCTAAGCATTTTCGATAGCTCGCGAGTTTCTGTAATCCACTTTTCAGCCAGCGGTTCTGCGATATAAGCAATGTCACGGCCGATGATGATCTGGGTGCGTAACTCCCCACACGAAGCCTTTGCGATCCAAAGAAAACGTGCTTTCTCTTTGGCACTGAAACGCTCCATGCCTTCCGCAATATTGGATGGAACAGAAAGGGCGGAACGGGTTATTTGGTCTTTGAAACCAACATCACCACAGCGCGCAAACTGTCTGTAAACATCAACGGTCAAACACTTGCTTCTCTGCCAAACAATCAGTTTCTCGAAATCCATTACGAGCAACCCAATGAAGGCTCGCAGCATCCTGCTGCAAGCATCAAGCTGCAAAGTTACGCATACCGCCTTTAACTTGCAGCTTGCAGCTTGTAACTCGAAGCTTAGAAATAACCCTGACGTTTTTTATCTTCCATTGAGCCGGCGCCATCGTGATCGATGACTCGGCCCTGGCGCTCGGAAGTTCGCGTCAGGAGCATTTCCTGAATGATGTCAGTCAGCGTTTCAGCCTCTGACTCCACCGCGCCGGTCAGCGGGTAGCAGCCCAGCGTACGGAAACGGACCTTTTTCTTGACGATGCGCGCTTTGTCTTCATCAGACAGGTGCTCAAGAATGCGCTCGTCGTCGATCATGATCAGCGTGCCGTTCTTCTCGATGACTTCACGCTCAGCGGCGAAATACAACGGCACAATCGGGATGCCTTCGAGGTAGATGTACTGCCAGATGTCGAGCTCGGTCCAGTTCGACAACGGGAATACGCGGATCGATTCGCCCTTGTTGACGTTACCGTTGTAAACATTCCACAACTCGGGGCGCTGGTTTTTCGGGTCCCAGCGGTGCTTGCTGTCGCGGAACGAGTACACACGCTCTTTGGCGCGCGACTTCTCTTCGTCACGACGGGCGCCCCCGAAGGCGGCATCAAAACCATACTTGTCAAGAGCCTGCTTCAGGCCCTCGGTTTTCATGATGTCGGTGTGCTTGGCACTGCCGTGGGTGAACGGGTTGATGTCCTGCGCCACGCCATCGGGGTTGATGTGAGTGATCAGATCCAGGCCCAGCTCCGCAACCATCTTGTCGCGAAAGCTGTACATCTCCTGGAATTTCCAGCGAGTGTCGACATGCATCACCGGAAACGGCAGCTTGCCAGGGAAAAATGCCTTGCGGGCAAGGTGCAGCATCACGGCGGAATCTTTACCGATCGAGTACAGCATCACCGGGTTATCGAACTCGGCGGCCACCTCGCGGATGATGTGGATGCTTTCCGCCTCCAGCTGTTTCAGGTGCGTCAGTTTGTCGACCATGGCTACTCACGAAAGCTATCTTATGAACGGCCTGCGGGCCGTGTTCGAGGGGCGAATCCTAGCACAGCGCCTTCTTATATTGAGGGCGCCTACTAGATCGAAACGGTCTAAGAATAGATCGCCGGGTTTGGCCTTGGTGCTGCGCGGTTGATCACTCAAATAGGATTCGGGCAATCAATAAACAGATGCTCGAGGGCAAAACGACGGGCCAGATAGTCACCCAAAGCCTGCACACCATACCGCTCAGTCGCGTGGTGCCCGGCGGCAATAAAGCTGATGTCGTTTTCACGCGCGCTGTGGAAGGTTTGCTCAGAGGCTTCGCCACTCAAGTACAAATCGACCCCTGCCAGAACGGCTTGATCGATGTACCCCTGACCGCCTCCTGTACACCAGCCCACCCGGCGAATCATTTCGCTGCCTTGAATCACCAGCGGCTCACGCCCCAGTGCTTCTTGCACCTTGCGGGCAAAATCCCGGGCGGTCATGGGTTCAGCCAATGAGCCTACTAGCCCGACTACCTTGGCATTTGTCGGGTCCAACGGGCCTTCGACGGTGATGTCCAACTGGCGCGCTAACTGCACGTTGTTACCCACCTCGGGGTGCACGTCGAGGGGAAGGTGATACGCCAACAGACTGATGTCGTGTTTGAGCAAGGTTTTCAACCGACGTTGCTTCATGCCGGTGACGCACGGGTCTTCGCCCTTCCAGAAATACCCGTGGTGCACCAACACCAGATCCGCCTGGGCTTCAACGGCTGCATCGAGTAGCGCCTGACTGGCCGTCACGCCGCTGACGATTCGCATCACCTGCGGGCGCCCTTCGACTTGCAGGCCGTTGGGACAATAATCGCTGATTGCGGCACAGTTCAGGTAACGATTTGCTTCTTCTACCAGCGTGCTCAGGGCTACTGCCATAAAAGACTCCTAAATATAGCGTTCAGAGCCGTTCGGCCCTCGTATAATGGCCGCCATTATGAGCCGTCGAGATGGCTCTGCAACCTTCAGGACTGAGTTCAATGTTTAAGGCTTTGCGTTTTTTTGGCTGGCCACTGCTGGCTGGCGTGCTTATCGCGATGCTGATTATTCAGCGTTACCCGCAGTGGGTTGGGCTGCCGAGCCTTGACGTCAACCTGCAACAAGCGCCCCAAACCAGTTATGTGCAACAGGGTCCCGTCACCTATGCCGACGCCGTGACCCGTGCAGCCCCTGCCGTGGCCAACCTTTACACCACCAAAGTGGTGAACAAAAATGCCCGGCCCTTGTTTGAAGACCCGCAGTTCCGCCACTTCTTCGGCGACAACGCCCCCAAGCAAAAGCGTATGGAATCGAGCCTCGGCTCGGCGGTCATCATGAGCCCCGAAGGCTATCTGCTGACCAATAATCATGTGGTCACCGGCGCCGATCAAATTGTGGTGGCGCTCAAGGATGGTCGGGAAACACTGGCCCGGGTGATTGGCAGCGACCCTGAAACTGACCTTGCGGTGCTCAAGATCGACTTGAAGGACCTGCCATCGATCACCATCGGTCGCTCGGACACCTTACGTATCGGCGATATAGCCCTGGCAATCGGTAACCCGTTCGGGGTTGGCCAGACCACCACCATGGGCATCATCAGTGCCACCGGCCGCAATCAGTTGGGCTTGAATAACTACGAAGATTTTATCCAGACCGACGCCGCGATTAACCCCGGTAATTCGGGCGGTGCGCTGGTGGATGCCAATGGCAACCTGACCGGGATCAACACAGCCATTTTCTCCAAATCCGGGGGATCACAGGGCATTGGCTTTGCGATTCCGATCAACCTGGCCATGGAAGTGATGAAGTCCATCATTGAGCACGGCCAAGTGATTCGCGGCTGGCTGGGGATTGAAGTGCAGCCGCTGACAGCAGATCTGGCCGAGTCGTTTGGTTTGAGCGGTCGCCCGGGGATTGTGGTGGCGGGTATTTTCCGTGATGGCCCGGCGCAGAAAGCCGGACTGCAATTGGGTGACGTGATCTTGAGCATTGATGGCGCCCCGGCAAGCGACGGTCGTCGCTCGATGAATCAGGTCGCTCGTATCAAGCCATCGGACAAAATCTCGATTCAGGTCATGCGCAATGGCAAGGAACTGAATCTCACCGCTGAAGTGGGCTTGCGTCCACCGCAAGAGCAACCGCCGCAGAAGGAAGAGGAGTAAGCAGGCCTCCCCTCACCCCAGCCCTCTCCCAAATGGAGAGGGGAGCTTGATTGAAACCGTCACGTAAATCTGCTGTTGACTTTAGTCCCCTCTCCCTTTGGGAGAGGGTTAGGGTGAGGGCGCGATTACAGCGCTGACAACCCTTCAATCAACGCCGCATTCTGCTCCGACGTTCCAATGCTGATACGCAAGAACTGTGCGATGCGCAGTTGCTTGAAGTGACGCACGATCACCCCCTGCCCCCGCAACTTCGCAGCCAGCGCCGCAGCATCATGCTCCGGGTGACGAGCAAAGATGAAGTTGGCCGCCGATGGCAGCACCTCAAACCCCAGCGCCTGCAACTGGCCCACGACTTGCTCACGGCTATCCATCACCCGCTGACAGGTGTGCTCAAAATACTCGCGGTCAGCAAACGCTGCTGCGGCACCGGCTATCGCGATGCGATCCAGAGGATAGGAGTTGAAGCTGTTCTTGATCCGCTCCAGCGCCTCAATCAGGTCTGGATGCCCCACCGCCAATCCAACACGCAGACCGGCCAGAGAGCGCGACTTGGACAAGGTTTGCGTCACCAACAGGTTCGGATAGCGGCCGACCAAGCTGATGGCCGTCTCCCCCCCAAAGTCGATGTAGGCTTCATCCACTACGACCACAGAATCCGGGTTGGCCACCAAAATCTGCTCAATGGCTTGCAATGCCAACAAGCAACCCGTCGGCGCGTTGGGGTTCGGAAAAATAATCCCGCCATTGGCCTTGGCATAGTCCGCAGGCTGAATCTGAAACTGCTCATCCAGTGGCACCGCATCAAACTCAATGCCATACAAACCACAGTAAACCGGATAGAAGCTATAGCTGATGTCCGGAAACAACAGCGGCTTGTCGTGCTGGAACAAACCGTTAAACACATGGGCCAGCACTTCGTCAGACCCGTTCCCCAGAAACACCTGATCGGTCTGTACGCCGTAATACTCAGCCACAGCCTGCTTGAGCAGGTCACTGTTGGGGTCCGGATATAAACGCAGGTCGTCGTTGATCTCGGCCTGCATCGCTGACAGCGCTTTAGGCGAAGGCCCATAAGGATTTTCGTTGGTGTTGAGTTTGACCAGTTTGGTCAACTTCGGTTGCTCACCCGGCACATATGGCACCAGTTCTTTAACGAACGGACTCCAGAATTTGCTCATGCTTATTGCCCCTGCTCGGTGTCAGCGATGATTCGGTATTCAGCGCTGCGGGCGTGCCCGGTCAACGATTCGCCACGCGCCAGAATTGAGGCGGTTTTACCCAGCTCCGATGCGCCTTGCTCGGAGCAGAAGATGATGGATGAGCGTTTCTGGAAGTCGTACACGCCCAGCGGCGAGGAGAAACGTGCGGTGCCGGAAGTCGGCAGCACGTGGTTGGGCCCGGCACAATAATCACCCAGGGCTTCAGAGGTGTGACGACCCATGAAGATGGCACCCGCATGACGGATTTGCGGCAACCAGGCTTGAGGGTCAGCCACTGAGAGCTCCAAGTGCTCCGGAGCAATGCGATTGGACACATCAATCGCCTGCTGCATGTCCTTGACCAGAATCAACGCGCCTCGGCCTTTGATCGAAGTTTCGATAATCTCGGCACGTTCCATGGTCGGCAGCAGCTTGGCAATACTGGCCGCGACTTTGTCGAGGAACTCTGCATCCGGGCTGACCAAAATAGCCTGCGCATCTTCGTCATGCTCGGCTTGGGAGAACAGGTCCATGGCGATCCAGTCCGGATCAGTCTGGCCATCACACACCACCAGAATCTCCGAGGGTCCGGCGATCATGTCGATACCCACTTGCCCGAAAACGTGGCGCTTGGCCGTGGCTACATAGATATTGCCCGGGCCAACCACTTTGTCGACTTTGGGTACGCTTTCGGTGCCGTATGCCAGCGCAGCAACGGCTTGGGCACCGCCGATGGTGAACACCCGATCAACACCGGCGATGCACGCCGCCGCCAATACCAATTCGTTGATTTCACCGCGCGGGGTAGGAACCACCATGACCACTTCAGTCACACCCGCCACTTTGGCCGGGATGGCATTCATCAATACCGACGACGGGTATGAAGCTTTACCACCCGGCACGTACAGGCCCGCACGGTCCAGCGGCGTGACTTTCTGGCCCAGCACCGTGCCATCGGCTTCGGTATAGCTCCAGGAATCCTGCTTCTGTTTTTCGTGGTAGCTGCGCACGCGCTGAGCGGCTTTTTCCAGTGCCTCACGCTGAGGCACGGTGATGCGGGTCAAGGCGAGTTCCAGACGCTCACGCGGCAGGATCAAGTCAGCCATAGAATTCACGGTCAACCCGTCAAAGCGCTGGGTAAATTCAACCAGCGCCGCGTCTCCGCGCTCGCGCACTGCTTTGATGATGTCGAGTACGCGCTGATTGACCGAGTCGTCTGACACACTTTCCCAGCTCAGCAGATGATCCAGATGCTGCGCGAAATCCGGGTCAGCAGCGTTGAGTCGGCGAATTGCAGTGGGAGCGGTCATAGCGAGGGCCTCGGTAATGGGCGTTTGCTTGGAATGGTTGTTTGCAAGGATCAGGCACGGCAAGACTACCAAGCCATCCGCGTGGGTACCTGAAATTCTGGCTATTACGCGGATAGATGGGCGCGACGTCAGGGGTGAGCCCCCAGGTCGCGCAGGTGAGTCAGCCGCGGTGTCGCGACTCCACTGCTTTGCGCAGGGTGTCGATCAGGGCTTGAATTCGGGCGTGCTGCATTTTCATCGAAGCCTTGTTAACCACCAGACGGGAGCTGATGGCGGCAATGAATTCCTGAGGCTCCAGGCCATTGGCACGCAAGGTGTTACCGGTATCGACCACGTCGATGATCTTGTCGGCCAAGCCAATCAATGGCGCCAGTTCCATCGAGCCATACAGCTTGATGATGTCGACCTGACGGCCTTGTTCGGCGTAGTAGCGCTTGGCAACGTTGACGAACTTGGTGGCAATGCGCAGACGGCCTTTAGGTTCAGCAACACCAATGGCTCCGGCGGTCATCAACTTGCACTGGGCAATCTGGAGGTCGAGTGGCTCGTAAAGCCCCTGGCCGCCGTATTCCATCAGCACGTCTTTACCGGCCACACCGAGGTCGGCAGCACCATGTTCAACGTAAGTCGGCACATCGGTCGCACGAACGATCAGCAGGCGGACGTCTGGCTGTGAGGTCGGGATGATCAGCTTGCGGCTTTTGTCCGGATTCTCGGTCGGCACAATGCCCGCTTCGGCCAGAAGCGGCAGGGTGTCGTCAAGGATACGGCCCTTGGACAGTGCAATGGTCAACATGGGAAACGTAAGTCCTTATCAGGGTACTTTTGCCCGTGCGCAATCGGCGCCGGACAAACATCGAGCCTGATGATCAGGCTCGACTTGAACGATTCAAGGCCAGGTACGATAACGCGTGAACGCCGTTACGTCACCTGGCGGCTGGACACGATCCGTGTGCCCATGAGGCCAGACGCCAAAAAACTAGCCCGGAACGCGGCGAATTTTGGCACCCAGCATTTGCAGTTTTTCTTCGATGCATTCGTAACCACGGTCGATGTGGTAGATGCGGTCGATCAGGGTGTCACCTTCAGCAACCAGTGCCGAAATAACCAGGCTGGCGGATGCGCGCAGATCGGTGGCCATCACTGGCGCGCCTTTTAGCGTTTCAGTGCCGGTGACGATGGCGGTGTTGCCTTCAACCTGAATTTTGGCGCCCATGCGGTGCAGTTCATACACGTGCATGAAACGGTTTTCAAAGATGGTCTCAATGACCGCACCCGTGCCTTCGGCAATGGCGTTGAGCGAGATGAATTGCGCCTGCATGTCAGTCGGGAATGCCGGGTACGGAGCCGTACGCACATTCACCGCTTTAGGGCGCTTGCCGTGCATGTTCAGTTCGATCCAGTCTTCACCGGTCGTGACTTCTGCACCCGCTTCCTTGAGCTTTTCAAGCACCGCTTCAAGAATGGTCGGATCAGTGTCCTTGACCTTGACGCGGCCACCCGTCACGGCAGCAGCCACCAGATAAGTACCGGTTTCAATACGGTCCGGCATTACGCGGTAAGTGGCAGGGTGCAGTTCTTTAACGCCATCGATGATGATGGTGTCAGTGCCTGCACCGCTTACCTTGGCGCCCATGGCGTTCAGGAAGTTGGCAAGGTCAACGACTTCAGGCTCGCGAGCAGAGTTCTGCAATACACTGCGGCCATTGGCCAATGCTGCGGCCATCATGATGTTTTCAGTACCGGTCACGCTCACGGTATCGAAGAAGAAGTTAGCACCGTTCAAGCCGCCTTCAGGCGCCTTGGCTTTGATGTAACCGCCTTCAACATCAATCACTGCGCCCATGGCTTCAAGGCCACGGATGTGCAGGTCGACCGGACGCGAACCAATGGCGCAACCGCCTGGCAATGCAACTTCGGCGTAACCGAA
This sequence comes from Pseudomonas sp. 2024-210, assembly GCF_045062345.1. Lineage (NCBI taxonomy): Bacteria > Pseudomonadati > Pseudomonadota > Gammaproteobacteria > Pseudomonadales > Pseudomonadaceae > Pseudomonas > Pseudomonas sp. 2024-210. The sequence continues at coordinate 420,847 of NZ_JBJGEJ010000001.1, forward strand.
GCGAGCAACCATCGGCCCCAGAACCAGAATCGACGCCCGCATGGTTTTAACCAGTTCGTACGGTGCCACCAGGGTTTTGATGGTGTTCGGGTTGATTTCTACGCTGAGCTTTTCATCAATCACCGGCTCAATGCCCATGCGACCAAACAGCTCGATCATGGTGGTGATGTCATGCAAATGCGGCAGGTTGGCTACGGTAACCGGGCCGTTACACAGCAAGGTTGCGGCCAGAATCGGCAGAGCGGAGTTTTTTGCCCCGGAAATACGGATTTCGCCATCAAGACGGGCACCGCCGGTAATAATCAATTTATCCATAACAATCTCGACGCCAATGGGCTCAGGGGGCTCAGGTGCGCTCGGCCCAGGCCGCGCTGCTGAAGAATTTCATAGTGACCGCGTGGATGCTGCCATCAGCAATCCAAGGGTTCAAATGGGCATAGATGCTTTGTTGACGTTTAACCGGGCTTAAGGCCGCCAGTTCGTCACTAATCACGTTCAGCTGAAAGTTGCAGCCTTCGCCCTCAACTTCTACCTGGATCCCAGGCAGCTTTCCCTCAAGAAAGCTCTTCACTTCTACGGCCTGCATGCTCAACCTCAATCGGCGCCTAACGCGCGCGGGTCGGCCATCATACAAAAAAGCCCCGCGCCTGCGAACCCCACTTAGCAGGACTCTGACGGGGGGCTTAGCTGTAGGTGGCGATTAATGGTGTGCCAGTAACTCGGTCAAACCCGACACTTGGGCGATTTCGCGCATGTCCTCGGGTAATCCACGAATGCTTAATGACTTGTTCTGGGCGTCTGCGTCCCGGATAAAACACAACAGCAGCGACAACCCCACGCTGCTGGATTTACTGACCGCAGAGCAATCCACCACCAAGGCGTTGGCCACGGCTTTTTTGATCAGCGCCTGACCTTCCTTGCGTAAACGAGGACCGGTCTGATAATCGAGTACGCCACTGAGGCGCAACTCGCTTTCGCCGGCCAGGGTGACGGCGGCTTCACTCATTGGCTCAGCTTCTCATCGGTTTTTTCCTTGGCTTTGGCCACTTCGCCAGCCCAGTTATCGATGGTCTTGTCCAGATTGTTGCCGTTACGGCTCATGGCATCTGCGAACTGATCACGGAACAACTTGCCAATGTTGATGCCATTGATGATGACGTTACGCACCTTCCACTCGCCATTCACCTTGTTAAGGGTGTAGGACAGCGGATACACAGCGCCTTTTTCACCTTTGACGGTCATGTCGACGCTGGTGCGATCACCGCTTTCGTCCTTGGCAGGCGAAACAGTAATGCCCTCGTTTTTAAACTCAAGCAAGGCATTGCCATAGAACTGCATCAGGCTACGCTTGAAGTTTTCTTGAAAACGCTGCATTTGCGCAGGTGTCGCGTTACGCGAATATTTCACGGTCATGATGCTTCGCGAAATACCATCAACATCCACAACCGGGCCGACGATGTTGTTCAGCGCATCGTAAAACTTGGCCGGATTTTGCTTGTACTGCTCTTTATTGGCAGCCAGATCGGCCAGCAGCCGAGTGGTTGTATCGGAAACGATGTCATGGGCAGATTGACCCGGTGCGGCAGTAGCCATCATTGGCAGTGCGGCTGCCAGAATAACCAGCAGGCCACGGCGCAAGAGAGAGATCATCTATAAGCTCCTTATTTGGCTTCTTTGCTAACGGTATTCATCAGGAATTTCCCGATCAGATCTTCAAGCACCAACGACGACTGGGTGTCGTGGATAGTGCCGCCATCTTTTAACAGGGTGTCATCGCCACCGACGCTGATACCGATGTATTTCTCGCCCAGCAGACCCGCCGTGAGAATAGACGCTGTCGAATCGGTCGGCAGGTTATCGACACTCTTATCGAGTTGTAAGGTCACGCGGGCCGTGAAGTTGTCACGGTCCAGGTCGATCGCCGTGACCTTGCCAATGGTCACGCCTGCCATAGTGACCTTGGCGCGCACAGTCAGACCGGCGATGTTGTCAAAGTAAGCGTAGAGCTTGTAGGTGTCGGTGCTGGCCGTCGGAGACAGTCCACTGACTCGCAGGGCAAGCAACAATAAAGCCAGGATGCCAGCCAGCAAAAACAGGCCGACACCGATTTCCATGGTGCGGTTTTGCATCAGAAGTCTCCAAACATCAAGGCAGTCAAAATAAAGTCCAGCCCGAGGACTGCCAGCGAGGCATACACCACGGTCTTAGTAGTGGCACGGCTGATTCCCTCGGAAGTGGGCTCACAGTCGTAACCTTGGAACACAGCAATCCAGGTCACCACAAAAGCAAACACGATGCTTTTAATGATCCCGTTAAGTACATCACCACTGAAGGTCACGCTGTTTTGCATGTTTGCCCAGTACGAGCCGTCATAAACGCCCAACCAGTCGACCGCCACCCACGAACCGCCCCAGATCCCGACCACGCTGAAAATCATCGCCAGCAGCGGAAGGGAAATAAAACCGGCCCACAAGCGAGGCGCAATGATGTACTTGAGCGGGTCCACACCGATCATTTCAAGGCTGGACAGTTGCTCACTGGATTTCATGTTGCCGATTTCAGCGGTCAGGGCTGAGCCCGCCCGCCCGGCAAACAACAGCGCAGTCACCACGGGTCCCAGTTCACGTAACAAAGTCAGGGCAACCATCTGCCCGACAGCCTGTTCGGAACCATAGCTGGACAAAATGCTGAAGCCTTGCAAGGCCAGCACCATGCCGATAAACACCCCGGACACGACGATAATGACCAGCGACATGACGCCAACAGAATGCAGTTGCTTGAGCAATAGCCCAAACATGCCGCCGATGCCACCACGTCCCAGCAAGGCGTGAAAAAGGAATATCACCGAGCGCCCCAAGACCGAGACCATATCGATCCCGGCCCGGCCAAATAACGCGATGCGGTCCATTATTGAATGCTTGCGCATCAGCGCTTCCCCAGTAAATCGGTTCGGTAGTCCGACGCCGGAAAGTGAAACGGAACAGGACCGTCCGGGTCGCCGTTCATAAATTGACGAATACGCGGGTTATCGGCATTCATCAGTTCTTCTGGCGTACCCTGCCCCAGTACCTGACCATCACCCACTACATAGAGATAGTCAGCAATACTCGCGGTTTCAGCCAGATCGTGCGAAACAACAATACTGGTGATACCCAGCGCATCATTGAGCAAGCGTATCAGACGAACCAGAACCCCCATTGCAATGGGGTCTTGCCCGACAAACGGCTCGTCATACATCAGGATTTGCGGGTCAAGGGCAATAGCCCGTGCCAGAGCAACCCGACGCTTCATGCCGCCTGACAGCTCGTCGGGCATCAGATTGATTGCCCCGCGCAGCCCCACGGCCTGCAACTTGAGCAGCACGATGTCGCGAATCATTTCTTCAGGCAAATGGGTATGAACACGCAGCGGAAAGGCTACGTTTTCAAAGACGTCCAGATCGGTAAACAGCGCACCACTCTGAAACAAAACGCCCATGTGCTTGCGCGCATCAAACAGATCACTGCGCGACAGCGTCGGCAGATTCTGACCGTTGACCCACACTTCGCCGCTGCTGGGACGCAGTTGCATCCCCATCAAACGCAAAAGGGTAGTCTTGCCACAGCCCGAAGGCCCCATGATTCCCGTGACTTTGCCACGCGGGATCAAAATATCGACATTATTGAAGATGCTGCGCGTGCCGCGCTTGAAGGACACTCCCTTCAGCTCGACCGCGTAGGCGTTATCAGCGCTCATCTAAACTCCTTGCGATGCAGCCTCTGCCTCTCACTCGGACACCCGGCCTCTTAAGTAAAAAGAAGCGTGCTCCCTGAGCGGGCCGAACTGGCGGCGAACTATACCACTGCTCTTACTGACCGCCCAAGGCCGAAGGAGTGCCGTGTAAGCATCCAGACAGCGAAATTAATCCTGTTGAGCAGCAACCTCTGACCTCTTTACGAGCGCAGACTACAAACTACGACGATCGCACGTGAGTGATCAGCACATAACCGCTATAATCTTTGCCTTTTCTCAGGCTACCCGACTTCAAACATGAGCCAATCCAGCGACCTGATTCAATCTGCCCAACGCACCATCCGCCTCGAGCTGGAAGCTGTAGAAGGCTTGCTGACCCACATCGACGCTGATTTCGTAAGCGCTTGCGAGATGATTCTTGCAAGTAAAGGCCGTGTAGTTGTAGTCGGCATGGGCAAGTCCGGGCACATCGGCAACAAAATTGCCGCGACCCTGGCCAGTACCGGCACCACGGCTTTCTTCGTCCATCCGGCTGAAGCCAGTCATGGCGACATGGGCATGATTACCCATGACGACATTATCCTCGCACTGTCCAATTCCGGGTCGACCGCTGAAATCGTCACCCTGCTGCCCCTGATCAAGCGCCTGGGCATCAAGTTGATCAGCATGACCGGCAACCCCGAGTCGCCATTGGCCAAAGCCGCCGATGTCAGCCTGGACGCTCGCGTGGCACAGGAGGCTTGCCCACTCAATCTGGCGCCCACCTCCTCGACCACAGCGGCATTGGTACTGGGCGACGCATTGGCCATTGCATTGCTTGAAGCACGCGGTTTCACCGCCGAAGACTTTGCGTTTTCACATCCCGGCGGCGCTTTGGGTCGACGCTTGCTGCTGAAAGTCGAAAACGTTATGCACTCGGGTGATGAATTGCCGCACGTGGTACGCGGCACCTTGCTCAAAGATGCGTTGATGGAAATGACCCATAAAGGCCTCGGCATGACCGTGGTAATAGAAGAAGATGGCCGCCTGGCCGGAATCTTCACCGACGGCGACTTGCGTCGCACGCTGGATCGCGAAATCGATATACGCAATGCCATCATCGACACGGTCATGACCCCACATGGCAAAACAGCACGAGCCGACATGCTCGCCGCTGAAGCCCTGAAGATCATGGAAGACCATAAAATCAGCGCACTGGTAGTTGTTGACAAGGAAGATCGCCCGGTAGGCGCCTTGAACATGCACGACTTGCTGCGCGCAGGAGTGATGTAATGCCTCAGGAACTGCTTAAACGCGGCAAAGATATCAAGCTTGCCATTTTCGACGTCGACGGTGTGCTGACCGATGGGCGGCTGTATTTCCTTGAAGACGGCAGCGAATTCAAGTCTTTCAGCACCCTTGATGGCCAGGGCATTAAAATGCTGATGGCGGCGGGCGTACAAACAGCAATCATCAGCGGCCGCAAGACACCTGCGGTTGAGCGTCGTGCGCAAAACCTGGGCATTCCTCATCTGTATCAGGGCCGTGAAGACAAATTAGTGGTTTTGGACGAGCTTCTCGGCCAACTCAACCTAAGCTATGAACAGGTTGCTTATTTGGGCGATGACCTCCCCGACTTGCCGGTTATCCGCCGCGTAGGCTTGGGCATGGCGGTCGCCAATGCGGCCAGTTTTGTTCGTCAGCACGCCCATGGTGTCACTCAGGCGCGAGGCGGCGAAGGTGCAGCACGTGAATTTTGCGAGCTGATTCTGCGTGCCCAAGGCCGCCTTGATGCTGCCCTCGCCGCCTACCTATAGAGCTTTATATGCTGAGCAAAAAGATTCGCAACATTCTGCTATTCACAGTCATTGCTGCACTGTTTGCAGCCGTGGGCTACTGGAATATCAGCCCGGAGCGCTTTCTCGACAGTCCACCCGTGGCTGTGGATGACGGCGCCATTGACTACTACGCCCTGAACACGCGCAGCCTTCAATATTTACCGGACGGTAAGTTGCAGTACGAAATGACAGCCGACAAAGTTGAACACTTGAAGGCGTCCGAAGTCACCTTGCTGACCACGCCCGACCTGCAAATGTATCGCGGCACAGCTTATCCGTGGCACGTGCAAAGCGAGCGCGGCGAAGTAAACCCAGACGGTACTGAAGTTGAGCTGATCGACTCGGTACGTGTGGCACGCACAGACGAAAAAGATCGCACTACGATTATTACCAGCACCCGCATGACTGTTTTCCCACAGAAGCAATATGCGCAGACCGACCGAGACGTTAGAATCGACGGCGCTGGCGGTGTAACGACTGGCAAGGGAATGAAAGCATATTTGAAAGACGGCAGGATGGACCTGCTGTCCAACGTAAGAGGACAGTATGAGTCTCGTTAAAACCCTCCCATTATTGCTCAGCCTGAGCGCAGCACTGGGAAGCGCGAGCGCCTGGGCTCTGCCGAACGACAATGAACAGCCTATTCGCATCCAGGCTAATGAAGCGCAGCTGGATGACAAAAAAGGGGTCGCTACCTACAAGGGCGACGTCATCATCACCCAAGGCTCGATGAAGATTACCGGCAACACGGTAACCATCACTCGCAACGCTGCGGGCGAAATTGACGTTGTGACTTCGGTGGGCAACCTGGCTTATTTCGAGCAATTGCAAAAAGCCACTGACCCCAAGCCCGTACAGGCTTACGCCGTAACGATTCAATACCATGCGCCTCAAAACCGCATCGTACTGATCGACAAGGCCAAGGTTATCAATGACGGCAACACCACCGAAGGCGAGAAAATCGTCTACGACACCGTCAAGCAAGTGGCTAACGCTGGCCGTGCCAATGGCACCAATGTCACCACACCGCGACCACGCATCGATATGGTGATCCAGCCGAAGAAGAAAACCGACCAGCAGAAGGCCCAGTAATGGCTACTCTGAAAGCCCAGCATTTGGCTAAAAGCTATAAAAGTCGCCAAGTGGTACGCGATGTCAGCTTGTCGATCGACAGCGGGCAAATCGTAGGCTTGCTTGGGCCTAACGGCGCAGGCAAGACCACGTGCTTTTATATGATTGTCGGCCTGGTACAGGCCGATCAGGGCCGTGTGCTGATCGATGATCTGGATGTCAGCCACCAACCCATGCACGGCCGCGCACGGGCTGGTATCGGTTATTTGCCTCAGGAAGCGTCAATCTTTCGCAAGCTGTCGGTTGCCGATAACATCATGGCGATTCTCGAAACGCGCAAGGAGCTCGACAAAGCCGGTCGTCGCAAAGAGCTGGAAAGCCTGCTGCAGGAATTCCATATCACTCACATTCGCGACAGCCTGGGCATGAGTTTGTCCGGTGGCGAGCGACGCCGGGTTGAAATTGCCCGCGCTCTGGCTACTGCGCCCAAGTTCATCCTGCTCGACGAACCTTTTGCCGGCGTTGACCCTATTTCCGTGGGTGATATCAAACAGATCATTCACCACCTCAAAGCCAAAGGCATTGGGGTGTTGATCACGGATCACAACGTGCGTGAAACCCTCGATATCTGCGAAACAGCCTACATCGTCAACGACGGTCAACTGATCGCAGAAGGCGACGCTGAAACCATTTTGGCCAACAAACTGGTCCGCGAAGTGTATCTGGGGCATGAGTTCCGCTTGTAAACCCTCAAGTGAGTGCCTCTTTTAGCGATAAACCTTGAACTTCACTATGACGATCAAGGTTTTTTCGCATTTGGGGACCCGCTAGCATGGCGCTTCTGAAAACAACTCAAACTAATTGGAAACGCCCCTAGTCAAACGCACCGGGTTCAGGCATATAATTTGCTTATGTTTGGCGCTCACGCGCCTTGGTAGTGGATGGCGCCATGCGCGCCGGCGAATAAGGTCTTAAGCCCCAGCCATGAAACCATCGCTAGTCCTCAGAATGGGCCAGCAGCTGACGATGACACCCCAGCTGCAACAGGCCATCCGTCTGCTCCAATTGTCTACCCTGGATCTGCAACAGGAAATCCAGGAGGCTCTGGAATCCAATCCAATGCTCGAGCGCCAGGAAGAAGGCGACGACTTCGACAATTCGGACCCTCTGGCCGATAACATCGAGCAAAAGCCCAATAACGATATTCAGGAACCTTCCTATCAGGAATCCACACCCACGGTGGACAACCTGGAAGAAGGCGAATGGAATGAACGCATTCCAAACGAACTGCCTGTCGACACCGCCTGGGAAGACGTCTACCAAACCAGCGCGAGCAGCCTGCCAAGCAACGATGATGACGAGTGGGACTTCACCACCCGCACATCGGCCGGCGAAAGCCTGCAAAGCCACCTGCTGTGGCAATTGAATCTGGCCCCTATGTCAGACACTGACCGGCTGATCGGCGTAACGCTGATTGACTGCATCAACAATCAGGGGTATCTCGACGAGTCACTGGACGAAATCCTTGAGGCATTCGACCCGGAACTCGACATTGAACTCGACGAGATCGAAGCCGTTCTGCACCGCATTCAGCAATTCGAACCGGCCGGTATTGGCGCACGCAACCTCAGCGAGTGTTTGCTTCTTCAATTGCGCCAACTGCCGTCCAAAACGCTCTGGCTCAATGAAGCCAAGCGCTTGGTGACTGACTACATCGACCTTCTGGGCGCCCGCGATTACAGTCAGCTTATGCGCCGCATGAAGCTCAAGGAAGATGAGCTGCGCCAAGTCATTGAACTGATACAAAGCCTCAACCCGCGCCCTGGCTCGCAGATCGAGTCCAGCGAAGCCGAATACGTGGTGCCGGACGTGATTGTGCGCAAAGACAATGAGCGCTGGCTGGTCGAGCTCAATCAGGAGTCCATGCCGCGCTTGCGGGTAAACCCTCAATACGCGGGGTTTGTGCGCCGCGCGGATACCAGCGCCGACAACACCTTCATGCGCAATCAGTTGCAAGAAGCCCGCTGGTTTATCAAAAGCCTGCAAAGTCGCAATGAAACGCTGATGAAAGTGGCGACGCAAATCGTCGAGCACCAGCGCGGCTTTCTGGAATATGGCGATGAAGCCATGAAGCCTTTGGTGCTGCATGACATTGCCGAAGCGGTAGGCATGCACGAGTCGACCATTTCCCGGGTGACTACGCAAAAGTTCATGCACACGCCCCGCGGCATTTATGAGTTGAAGTACTTTTTTTCGAGCCACGTCAGCACTTCTGAAGGGGGCGAATGTTCGTCCACAGCGATCCGCGCCATCATTAAAAAACTGGTGGCGGCTGAAAATCAGAAAAAGCCGTTGAGTGACAGCAAGATCGCTGGTTTACTGGAGGCACAAGGTATTCAAGTGGCCCGTCGCACCGTCGCGAAGTACCGCGAATCCCTCGGGATAGCGCCTTCCAGCGAGCGCAAGAGATTGATGTAAGCCACGGGCCACCGCGTTTCAGTGGCAGGCTGTTCGGCCTGCCACTCTAGGCAATGGCAACCGAAGGAGAAACTGCATGCAAATCAACATCAGTGGACAGCATCTGGAAGTCACCGACGCGTTACGTGCTTACATAGGCGAAAAATTCAAACGACTGGAGAACCATTTCGACAAGATCACCAATGCCCAGGTCATCATGAAAGTCGAAAAACTTCAGCAGAAGATTGAAGCCACCCTGCACATACCCAAGGGTCCAAAGGAAGTCGTTGCGAACGCAGAGCATAATGATATGTATGCTGCCATCGACCTGCTCGCTGACAAGCTCGATCGCCAACTGAAAAAACATAAGGAAAAGTCCCAAAGCCTGCTTCAGGGCGCAACGGGGCGTTAATACTCCATACCCATGATTCGACTTGAAAATATCCTGACCCCCGGCCGCTCCCTTGTGAATGTGCCGGGCGGCAGTAAAAAGCGCGTTCTCGAACAAACTGCCAAGCTGATTCACGATCAGGTGCCTGATCTGGCCATGCAGGACGTTTACGAGAGTTTGCTTGCCCGTGAAAAACTGGGTTCCACCGGTTTTGGTAACGGCATCGCCATACCTCATTGCCGCCTCAAGGGTTGCGAGTCGCCTGTCAGCGCCTTGTTGCACCTCGATGCGCCCATAGATTTCGACGCCATTGATGGCGCGCCGGTCGACCTGCTATTCGTTTTGCTCGTGCCTGAAGCGGCCACCGATGCTCATCTGGAACTGCTTAGGCAGATCGCCAGCATGCTCGACCGCAAAGACGTGCGCGACAAACTGCGCGCAGCCAGCAGCAACGAAGCGCTGTATCAGGTTGTTCTGGACGTACAGAACGGTCATTAATCATGCGCTTAGTCATCGTTAGCGGACGCTCCGGCTCCGGAAAAAGCACTGCACTGGCTGTCCTCGAAGACAACGGTTTCTATTGCATCGACAATCTGCCAGCCGGACTGCTACCGGAACTGGCAGAGCGGGCGCTGATTCACACGGAATTGGCACAGCCGTTGGTTGCCGTGTCCATTGACGCACGCAATTTGCCCAGCCATTTATCGCGTTTTCCGCAACTGCTTGAAGAAGTGCGCAACCGGCACATACAGTGCGATGTGCTGTTTCTCGATGCCGACGAAGAAACCTTGCTCAAACGCTTCTCGGAAACACGCAGGCGTCACCCACTGAGCAGCGCCAGCCGCTCGCTGGCCGAGGCCATACGTGACGAGAACCTCTTGCTCGGGCCGATTGCCGACCTGGCTGACCTGACGATCAATACCACCAACCTGAACCTCTATCAGCTGCGCGATACCATCAAGCTGCGCTTGCTGAACAAACCTGAGGCCGGGACCGCATTTTTGGTTGAGTCGTTTGGTTTCAAGCGTGGCATGCCGGTTGATGCCGACCTGGTTTTCGATGTGCGCTGCTTGCCTAACCCGTACTGGAAGCCAGAGCTACGCGAGCAATCGGGGCTGGACAAGCCAGTTGCAGATTACCTAGCAGCACAGCCGGATGTCGAAGAGATGTTCCAGGACATCTCCAGCTACCTGCTTAAATGGCTGCCCCGCTTCGCAGCCAGCAACCGGTCGTATGTGACTATTGGCATTGGCTGCACAGGTGGTCATCATCGTTCGGTCTACCTGACTGAACGCCTCGGTAAATGCCTGCAAGAAACCCTGAAGAACGTCCAGGTTCGCCACCGCGACCTTACCTGAAAGGATCACTCACGCGATGCCTGCACTGGAAATTGAAATTATCAACAAGCTGGGCTTGCACGCCCGGGCATCCGCCAAGTTCGTGGGTATCGCGGGACAGTTTCCATGTCAGGTCAGAGCAGGACGTACCGCTGACTCGATGGTAGATGGCAAAAGCATCATGGCCATGATGATGCTTGCCGCAGGCAAGGGCACAACCATCCACCTCAAGACTGAAGGCGAGAAAGAGCAGGAAGCCCTGGAGGCCCTCACACAACTCATCAATAACTACTTTGATGAGGGCGAGTGATCCGCTGAGCGTTTAGTCGCTGCCGAAGGCTGCGAAAGCTGCCCCTCAAACGGGTAACAGCTCGTTGCTCGTCAGCGACTACACAAACGTACTCACCCCAATGCTGTATCCATCACCATCATCAAGCAGAAACCGACACACAATCCCAGACCGGCGAGTTTCTCGTGGCCATTGCGTCGCGACTCAGGGATAACTTCTTGCGTGACCACCAGCAACATGGCGCCCGCCGCCAATGCCAACCCCAAAGGCAACAACACTTCGGCCAGATTGACCAACCAGGCGCATAGCAAGGCGAATACCGGCTCCACAAGGCCTGAGGCAGCACCTATCAGGAATGCTTTAACCCGGGACATGCCTGCACCCGCCAGCACCAAGGCAATGACCAGTCCCTCTGGCACATCCTGAAGCGCGATGCCCATCGCCAGGCTATCTGCGGCAGGCATCCCGCCACCGGCTGACACACCTACTGCCATGCCCTCAGGAATGTTGTGCGCCACAATCGCAATGACGAACAACCAGATTCGCGGGGCAATCACCGGTTCAGCAGGGCGACTGACCAGCACTTGCGGATCGCCCCCCGCCATCTTACGGTCCACCAGAAACAAAAAAAGAGCGCCCGACAGAATGCCTGCACTGATTAAGCCGCTGGCTGCCCAAGGCGACATACCAAGGTTTTCAGCGGCGGCTATCCCGGGAACAATCAATGAAAATGCCGTAGCCGCCAACATCACTCCGGCGCCAAAGCCCAGCATGGTATCGCTCACCGCTACTGGCATATTGCGAATAACCAGCACCGGCACAGCGCCCAGCGCCGTACCCAATGCACAGAGCGCTCCGCCTTGCAGTGCCCTTAACATTCTGGGCTCCAGATCCAGCCAGACCAGTCCCTTGGCTACCAGCAAGGCCGTGCCCGCTAACAGCAAGAGCGTGCCAAGGGCATAGCGAAACATTCGCACGCCCCCAACCGCTAATATTTGCGTGCCCATCATCTGCCTGAATCCTGTTGAGTCAGCCCATTGCGGTTTGATAACGACGCGCCACTTCTGGCCAGTTAATAACATTGTAGAAAGCACTGATGTATTCGGGACGACGGTTTTGATAACGCAGGTAATACGCGTGCTCCCACACATCCAGCCCAAGAATCGGCGTGTTGCCGTTCATCAGCGGACTGTCCTGATTACCGCTGCTTTCTACCACCAGCTTTTTTTGTGGAGTGACACTCAACCATGCCCAGCCACTGCCAAACCGGGTGAGTGCAGCCTTGGTAAAGGCCTCTTTGAAGGCTTCAAGTCCTCCCAACTGTTCATCAATCGCCTTGAGCAATGCGCCTTCCGGAATACCTCCTCCTTTAGGACTCATCACTTCCCAGAATAGAGAGTGATTGGCATGTCCACCGCCATGATTGATCACCGCGGGGCGAAGCTTATCGGGCAGTTGCTGAACGCTGGCGACCAGTTTTTCCACTGGCCACTCTTCCCACTCGGTTCCCTGCACCGCCGCATTAAGATTATTGATATAGGTCTGATGGTGCTTGGTGTGGTGGATTTCCATGGTTTGCGCATCAATGTGCGGCTCAAGGGCGTCATAGGCATAAGGTAAGGCAGGCAATGTATAAGTCATATCAATGTGCTCCTGAGTGTTGGCCGCTGTGTACCGAGCGTTCCTGAGGGGTTTGAGCCACGTTGTTTTTGAGCAATAACTTGGTGCGCGGGTATTCGCCGTGTTCGCTAATGAAATTCATCAGTTCTACATAGGTCTTGCTGCTATGACGCAGCGCAGCCTCGCGCAACGCTGGCATCAACCGGTCGTTCTGCAGGGTGAGCAGTAAACGTTGATGAATCGCACAGAGGTACTCCACGCTTTCTTCTGGCTGCTTGAGGCGCATATGCAAATCCGCCAGGTTGTGGTGCGAAATCACACACGCTGCCACTGCTTCGTCGGCATCACTCCAGCGTTCAAATAGAACCTGTGCCAGAGCAAGGGCCTGCAAGTAGTGCTCGCGGGCGTCGACCAGTTCGCCTTGAGCGAAACAGCGGTTCGCTCTTTCGATGGTGCGTTTCCAGTGCTCCATGTGAAACCTCCAAAGCAGTGTCGTGGGTTAAACGCCGCCGTCGGTCAGCTTTTCGGGGTCGAGCAGGACTTCAAGCTGGCTACGTGGCAGATCAGTGAACTCCAACGCGACATCGATCACCGGGCGCCCTTGCTGGTAGGCGCTCTTGGCGATTTCTGCGGCTTTTTCATAACCAATGATCGGATTCAGCGCAGTCACCAGAATCGGGTTGCGCGACAGTGCTTCCTTGAGTTTGGCTTCATTGACCTTGAAGCTGGCAATGGCTTTGTCAGCCAGCAGGCGGCTCGAATTAGCCAGCAGTTCAATACTGCTCAACAGGTTCTGGGCAATCACCGGCAGCATGACGTTGAGTTCGAAGTTGCCAGATTGACCGGCGACAGTGATCACCGTGTCGTTACCGATGACCTGAGCGGCAACCATGGCTGTAGCTTCCGGAATCACCGGATTGACCTTGCCCGGCATGATCGAGGAACCCGGTTGCAAGGCTTGCAGCTCGATTTCTCCCAAACCGGCCAATGGGCCTGAGTTCATCCAGCGCAGATCATTGGCAATTTTCATGAGCGACACAGCCGTGGCTTTGAGCTGGCCTGAAACCGAAACCGCCGTGTCTTGCGATCCGATCAACGCAAACAGGTCTTTGCCAGGGGTGAATTTCAGGTGAGTCAGCTCGCTGAGTTGCTGGCTGAACAAGCCGGAAAATAGAGGATGAGCATTGACGCCAGTACCCACCGCCGTGCCCCCTTGCGCCAACGATTGCAGGGCCGGTTGTAGATTATGCAAATGCTCGATATTAGCTTTGAGCTGCTGCGCCCAGCCATTGAGCACCTGGCTCATGCGCACGGGCATGGCGTCCATCAGATGCGTACGGCCGGTTTTGACGTAGACATGAACCTGTTCGGCCTTGCGCTCAATGACCTGTACTAGATGAGTCAGCGCTGGGAGCAGTTCTTCATGCAGGCCCAGAGCTGCACTGACATGAATGGCGGTAGGAATTATGTCGTTACTGCTTTGCCCGCAGTTAACGTGATCATTGGGGTTGACCGGCTCACCCAGTACCCGCGTCGCGAGTGTGGCAATCACCTCATTAGCATTCATGTTGGAGCTGGTACCCGACCCCGTCTGGAAGATGTCGACCGGGAAATGCTCCATATAATCGCCGGACAGCAGGATCTGAGTGGCCTCAACAATGGCCTTTCCCTGCGCCTCGGTGATTTGTTTGAGCTCAATATTGGCCTTGGCGGCCGCTGCCTTGGCCAGGATCAATGCCCGAATGAACAGCGCGGGCATGCGTTGATGACTGATGGGAAAGTTGTTCACCGCACGCTGGGTTTGAGCGCCATACAGAGCCTCTTCAGGCACATGCAATTCACCCATGCTGTCACGTTCGATACGCGTATTACTCATCGTGAAATCCTTGCAACAGTTCGGTTAAAGAAATCGATGGCTCGAGCTCGCAGGTTGCCAATTGCCAGGCAAAGCTTTGCCAGCGCTTGAGACGGCACGCGCACAGGGCTTGAGTTTCGAGGTCACGAAGCGGACGCCACGCGTTGTCCAGGCAGACGCTTCGCCAATGCCAAGGCAAGGCGGTGTCACACGCCGTGTCGAGCAACAGCCTGAAGGAGGTCACGGCCACTCCCCACGGAGAAGTGGCCGTACAGGCCGCAAGATAGCGGCCTTCAGCCAGATAATGTTCAATCAGGCGCGGCTCGTCGGGCGCCAGCCCGCAACGGATCTGGCGACTCATCCAGCGCCAGCTTTCCAGATAAGGCCCTTCATGCAAGGCTGAACTCATGACCCTGGCTCACTCGATAATGAGATTCATTATTAAGCGATATTGATTATCAAAACAACCCTACCAAGGGCGAGATGTTGCCTAGGCGCCGTCTATAGCCCACAAAAAAGGCGTATCACCGAATGAGTGATACGCCTTAGTGTGAAACAGAACAGATTTAACTGCCTGCCACCGTCATACGTTCAATCAACACCGATCCGGTGCGGATATTGCTACGCAACTCCAGGTCGCTACCAACAGCAACAATCTGTTTGAACATGTCGCGCATATTGCCGGCAATGGTCACTTCCTGCACAGGGAACTGAATTTCGCCATTTTCAACCCAAAAGCCTGCCGCGCCGCGGGAATAGTCACCTGTCACCATATTCAGACCGCTGCCCATCAGCTCGGTGACAAACAGACCACGGCCCATTTTGCGAATCAAGGCCGCCTGGTCTTCATCGCCGTGTGTCACAAACAGGTTATGCACACCCCCTGCGTTGGCCGTGCTCGGCATGCCCAACTTGCGACCCGAGTAGGTGCTGAGGATGTACGACACCAGTTCACCGTCCTTGATAAAGGGTTTGGCGTACGTCGCCAGACCGTCGTTATCAAACGATGAGCTGCCCATCGCACGCATCAGGTGCGGGCGTTCATCCAGCGTCAGCCACTCAGGGAAAATTTGCTGGCCCATCGCATCCAGCAAGAAAGATGACTTGCGGTACAGGTTGCCACCCGAGATGGCACCCAGAAAGCTGCCAAATAGACCGCCGGCCAATTCAGCCGAAAACAGCACCGGCACTTCACAAGTTGGCACCGGGCGTGCGCCCAGACGACGGGCAGCCCGCTCAGTCGCTCGTTTACCGATGATCGCGGCATCTGTCAGCAACTCACCCTGGCAGTTAACGTCATACCAATAGTCTCGCTGCATCTGCCCGTCGCCTTCGGCGATCATGACGCAGCTCAGGCTGTGGCGGGTTGATGCCGAGCCACCGATAAAGCCGTTGCTGTTGCCGTACACACGACACCCTTGATGCGTGCTGAGACTGGTGCCATCCGCGTTTTTGATGCGACTGTCGGCTTCGAACGCCGCAGCCTCACAGGCCAGCGCTTTTTCGATGGCTTGTTCCGGGGTGATGTCCCACGTGTGGAACACATCAAAGTCTTTCAGGTCGCGCGCCATCAGGCTGGCATCGGCCAGGCCCGAGCTTTCGTCTTCGGAGGTATGCTTGGCAATCGCCAACGCCGCCGCTACGGTTTCGCGAATCGCTTCAGGCCCCGTGGCCGAAGTGCTGGCCGACCCTTTGCGCTGCCCCACGTAGAGCGTGATGCCAAAACCCTGGTCGCGGTTGAACTCCACGGTTTCGACTTCACGTTGACGTACAGTCGTCGACAGCCCCTGCTCAAGCGATACCGCCACTTCACAGGCACTGGCGCCTTGGCGCTTGGCTTCTGCAATGATTTGTTCGACCTGCTCTTGCAGTGCCGGCAGGGCCTGCGGGCCAACGCTTTGTACTGCACTCATGGTTTTCTCCACTCAAATTCTGTTTTCGGTAGGGCCGCCGAGCGACCGGGCCGGACAAGCGGCCCCCGACTGGTTATCATGGCGGCGTTTCTTTGCGGACTGCCACCATGGTTGATTCTTACGACGACGCCTTCGACGGCGAAAAAAGCAAATCACAGGTCAAACGCGAGCTTCATGCTCTGGTTGAACTGGGCGAGCGTCTCACGACACTCAAGCCTGACTTGCTCAACAAAATGCCTTTGACCGACGCACTGCGCCGGGCCTTGGCAGATGCTTCAAAACACACGGCCAATATTGCGCGCAAGCGCCATATGATGTTCATCGGCAAGCTGATGCGCGATCAACCGCTGGATGAAATTCTTGCGCTGATCGATCAAGTCGATGCCTCTTCGCGTCAATACAACGAGCGTTTCCATGGTCTGGAGCGCTGGCGTGATCGCCTGATTGAGGGCGATGACGCCGTACTGGAAAAATTTGTCGCCGAGTTCCCTGAGGCTGATCGCCAGCAAATGCGTTCGATCATCCGTCAGGCCAAACACGAACTGGCTCAAAACAAGGCACCGGCTTCCAGCCGTAAATTGTTCAAGTACATTCGTGGGTTGGACGAGACTCAACGCGGTCTGCGTTAAATCTCGTACGTGAGCGGGTTGCCCAGCAACCCGCTCACTGCCCTTCAAGCGCCTGTACCACCAACCGTAATCGCGTCAATTTTCAAGGTCGGCTGGCCTACGCCTACCGGCACCGACTGTCCATCCTTCCCGCACGTGCCCACACCGCTGTCCAGCGCCAGATCGTTACCGACCATCGACACCTTGCTCATCGCTTCCGGCCCATTGCCGATCAAGGTCGCGCCTTTGACCGGGCGAGTAATCTTGCCATCTTCGATCAAGTACGCCTCGCTGGTGGAGAACACAAACTTACCGCTGGTGATGTCGACCTGACCGCCACCCAAATTGGCGCAGTAGATACCTTTCTTCACCGAGGCGATGATTTCTGCCGGATCGCTTTCACCACCGAGCATGTAGGTATTAGTCATGCGCGGCATGGGCAAATGCGCGTAAGACTCACGACGACCATTGCCGGTACGCGCTACGCCCATCAGGCGAGCATTCAACTTGTCCTGCATGTAACCCTTGAGCACGCCGTTCTCGATCAACGTGGTGCATTGGGTCGGGGTGCCCTCGTCATCGACGCTCAGCGATCCACGACGGCCAGCCAAGGTGCCGTCATCGACGATGGTGCAAAGTTTTGAAGCAACCATTTCGCCCATGCGTCCGCTGTAGGCCGAGCTGCCCTTGCGGTTGAAGTCACCTTCCAGACCATGCCCAACCGCTTCGTGCAGCAACACGCCTGACCACCCGGAACCCAGGACGACCGGCATGGTGCCAGCAGGCGCAGGCACCGCTTCAAGGTTGACCAGCGCTTGGCGCAACGCTTCACGGGCGTACCCCATGGCACGGTCGTCAGTGAGGAAGTAGCGATAATCCGTACGCCCGCCGCCGCCATGCCCACCGCGTTCGCGGCGGCCATTTTGCTCAACGATCACGCTGACGTTAAAGCGCACCAATGGACGCACATCGGCAGCCAGGCCACCGTCGGTCGACGCCACCAGAATGCGTTCCCAGACACCGGCCATGCTGACGGTAACTTGCTGAATACGCGGATCAAGGGCTCGAGTGGCGGCATCGACACGCTTGAGCAACTCAACCTTTTCTGCGCGGCTGATGACTTCAAGCGGGTTATCCGGGGCGTACAGCTGGGCAACGTCCTGAGCCGTAAACGCCTGAACGGTGCCGTTCTGCCCGGCGCGGGAGATTGAGCGCGCAGCCCGTGCTGCCAGTCCCAATGCTTCGAGGGTAATGGCGTTACTGTAGGCGAAGCCGGTTTTCTCACCCGATTGGGCGCGCACACCGACACCCTGGTCGAGGTTGAAACTGCCTTCTTTGACGATGCCGTCTTCCAGTGCCCAAGATTCGGAAATCTGACCCTGGAAATACAAATCTGCCGCATCAATACCCGGCCCGGCCAGATCGCCCAGCACACTTTGCAGACTTTCGATGGTGACACCGCCCGGTGCCAACAGGTGTTCGCTGACTGAGGTCAACAACTCGCTCATATTCACTCCGTCTTGGCCCCTGCTTCAGCATCTTTGAGTGCTGAACCCACGGGCCTGAAAATTAGTCGTGCGTTTCAGGCCGCTGTGCGCCCTGCGAAAAAAATCGCCGGTGGTTCACCACCGGCATGCGCGCCCTGATAGACGCCTGCTCTGCACTGTCGCGCTCGGCCAGCAATACCCCTTCGCCTTGTGCCTGTTGTGCCAGCACACGTCCCCAGGGGTCAATGATTGCGGCATGCCCCCAGGTTTCGCGCGGGCCAGGATGAACACCTCCCTGAGCGGCGGCGAGGATATAACACTGGGTTTCAATGGCTCGGGCGCGAATCAACACCTCCCAATGGGCTTGCCCAGTCACGGCCGTAAAGGCCGAAGGCGCGGTGATCAGTTCAGCGCCTGCGGCTCTTAACTCACTGTATAGCTCGGGAAAACGCAAGTCGTAACAGACCGTGAGGCCCAGCTTGCCCACCGGGGTTTCGGTCACCACCACACACTCACCGGGTGAATAATCATCGGACTCACGGT
The DNA here is from genome assembly GCF_045062345.1 of Pseudomonas sp. 2024-210. Classification (NCBI taxonomy): domain Bacteria; kingdom Pseudomonadati; phylum Pseudomonadota; class Gammaproteobacteria; order Pseudomonadales; family Pseudomonadaceae; genus Pseudomonas; species Pseudomonas sp. 2024-210. The sequence continues at coordinate 439,967 of NZ_JBJGEJ010000001.1, forward strand.
AACGGCCACGGCTGTCAGACACGTCAACATCGAACAAGTGCAGCTTGTCGTAACGTGCAACTTGCTCGCCGTCAGCGCTGATGAGCAATGAACAGGCATTGACCTTGGCATCGGGTTGATTCGCAGGCGGTAGAGGTAATGTGCCTGCCACAATCCATAAGTTGAGGTCGCGAGCGGTCTGTTTCAACCACGGCAGAATCGGACCTTGGCCCAAAGCCTCAGCGCGACCGATATTAGCGATGTCACGCCGGCCCATTGCAGCGAAGTTCTCGGGCAGCACGGCCAGTTGCGCTCCGCCCTCGCCAGCCTGCTCAAGCAGCCGCCGGGCCTGGCCCAGATTTGCCAGCACGTCGCTCTGGCTGACCATTTGAATCACTGCAAGCGACATGGCGTTTTCCTGATAAGCATCGTGGATAAGCGTTTAGCCCTGAACCCGCACCATGCTACTCCTAGTTTTTCTCAAAAGGTTTGTCGAAGGTGATCTTCGGATCTGTCCATGGGCCTTGAATGCTGTACTGCACGCTGGCAAAACGCGACACCTGATCACCAATCAACTTGTTCAGCAGAAACATCGCCCCGCCTGCCGCCGGGCCGCCTACCAACAGCGCAGCAAGCGGCAGGTTGTTAGTGACCGGCAATGTAACCAAGAGTTTGGCATTGACCTGATCCGTCACCATGTTCAACGTGCCATTAAGCTCCAAGTTAGTGGACGGCCCAGTCATCAAAATGGGTTTACTGGTGCTGTACACGCCATTGCTGGCGTTCAACACACCCTTGACCCGGTCATAACTCAGGCCTTTACCAAACAGGTCAGAGAAGTCCAGACGCAAGCGGCGGCCTATGGCATTGAAGTTCAACAGGCCAAAAATGCGCAACACCTGAGCGCTGCCATCCACCTCGACAAACTGACCTTTGTTCAAAGATGCATCCAGTGTGCCGGAGAAGCGCTTAAGCCCGATCCAGGCTGGTGAACCCGGCCAGCGACCATCCACGTCGACATGGAAGTTTTCGCTGGTCACGCTCGGCGCGAACCCCCAATTCTTAAGCACATCGGCAAGATTGCGACCGCTAAGACGTCCCTGATACCAGCTGTTGCTGGCACCGGCAACGCCTTCCCAGCCACCGGAGCCGTCAAGCAGCAAGCCCTTAAGCCCCAGGTTGAGCGAACTCAGTTTGATGCCACGGCTGGTCGGACGAATATTCAGTGACCAGGCTCCCAGCAGATCCGGCCCTTGATAGAGCTGGCGAATAATGATGTCCAGCGCCGGGATTTCTCGTGGGTCGACTGAGGCCAGTGGATCCGGGGCATTGTCGTCGGTCACCGCTTTGGGATCAGGTGCGGGCAAACGGATGGTCTGCATCGTGACCACGATGGGCGCGCTCTTGGCGTCCGGAAGTCTTACCGTACCCACAGCTTGTTTGCTGTCGATCTGCAAGCCCCACGCCGAGCCCGTACGCTTCATGTTCAAGCTGACTTGATCAAGCTGCGTGCCAAATCCGGTCAGCTTGCCCACTTTAAAATCCGCACTGCTGAGCATTTGCTTGGCATTGCCTCCCGCGTCCTTGCCTGCATACCGTTCGACCAGAGCCTGCCAGGGTGCAATATCCAGTTCCGACAAGACGCCGCGAATGCGTAGACCTTTGGCGGGCGGTAAAACCGGCGTGCCGCCCCCCAAAAACAACTCCCCCCGACCCTCTTCAAACTTGCCATTGGGTGCGGCAAACGTCAGGTTGGCCAGATCGCCATAATCAAACCAGTAGCGGCGCTCAGCCCCCTGCAAGGTCATGCGAAATACCGTGTCGCGAGCTTCATTGGCACCCAGACCGAAAGGTGCAGGTAGGTCAATCACCGCTCCGCGCAGATTGGAGTTGACCCGCAATTGACTGTCCGCGCCGTCCAGCGTGAGCTGTAACTGATAAGGCAAGACACCACTCACGGGAATTTGCTGATTGAACTTGAGCCAATCGGTCAGCTGCTGAACGCCGACCTGACCGTTCGCCACCACGCGTGTGTTCAGCCTGCCAGCTTTGCCATCGGCATAAATCTGCGCCGTGACGGGACGATCGAACGCCCGTGCGCTGATGCCTTTACCACTCAGGCCCTTATTACTGTCAAACCGAAAGGCGCCTTTGAGTTGCGTCAATTCAAACTCGGGCTCGCTGATTTTCAAGCGCGCCTTGTCAGTGTTGAAGTCGACCAGAATTTTCGGCTCTACGCCCTTTTCAAGAGGGATATCGAGATCAACACGGCCTTTGAGTGAGCCTTCACCCTGCCACCCGGCAAAGGTTTCAGCGGTGCCAATCGGTGCCTCCTGAAGAATTTTCAGTCCATCGCCCAGACCGCCATCAAAATCGCCGTTCAACAACAAATGGCTGACTTTCCCGGTACTAACATGCGGGATGCTGACCGCGACATTACGCACCTTGGTGTCGAGCAACAGGCCTTTGCTGGCCATGATGCGCACGCCGCTGTCTTCGATAAATACATCGCCCGCTACCTCTCGCACGTGAGGCCAACCGGGTTGAAAGGCCATCTCGACGCCGTGCACTTTGAAGAACAGGCTAATATTGCGTGCTGCCGCGACGGCATCGTGGCTGAGCGAACCTTGATACTGGAAGAAACCCTCTTCGACGGTCCCCTTGATAATGGCCGTGCTCAGCCATTCAGTGAGTGCAGGGCTCAAGACTTCAGGCAGGTACTTGGGCGTGAAGCGACCATCACCATCGGTCAGCCCCACCCGCAGATCCATGTAGTCCTCTGACGAATGATCCAGATGAATGCGGATCAAGAAGTCAGCGGCAATCTTGCCCTCTTCGCCCAGCACTTTGATATAGGGCGCAATCAGCGTGAAGGTGTTCTTGTCCAACGTCCACTTGAGCAGGGCGTTGGCTTGCTGGTACTGCCAGGGCTTGGCAAAGATCGGGTCCAGGTGCAGTGAAAAGTTCTTGCTGTCGAGGCGCAGTTCACCCTTCCCCAAATCACCGCTGATCAAGCCGCTGACATTGCGTGCCGCCGGCGCGCCGTGAGTGGCATTGAAACCCACCTGCTGCAGGTTGGCAGCAAAACTGAGTTTCTGATCATCCGAAGCATGGGGCCGGTAGTCGGCCACTACATTGCGCAGGGTGCCAGTGACGTTGAGTTGATCAATGACTTTGGCGGCGGCCTGCGGCAAAGGTGCCAGCGAATCCATCAACGCCGTGAGGGGGGTCAGGTCAATGTGATCGGCCTGCAGGTGCCAGCGCTCCTGCGCCGGATCATTGGCGGCAAACTGCTGCAACTGCATGCGGGTTTCCCAGCGTTTATCACCCAGGTTCATCGCCAGCGAATCAAGAACGACATTAAACCCCTGCTCGCCGCGTTCCACCCAGGCACGCAAGGCCACATTGTCGAAGGTTTGAGGCTTGCGCTCTGCATAAGCGCCACGCAATTTTGGCGCATTCAAACGCGCGACCGCGTGCTGCACCGAGCCTTTGCTCCAGTCAAACCACAGCTCGCCGCCCGCCTTGAGCTCTGACACTTTCCACGGGTTGATCAGCGAAGCCGGCAACCATTTGGCCCAATCACTTTGAGGCAGGCTCACATAGGCCTGAGCCGCTGCGTCGCGCCAGTGACTGGCCTCAATTTGAGTTTTGACACTCAAGGCTACAGGCTGGCCATCGGGCAAGGTCAAGCGCGCATCGAGCCGCTGATTAGAAGCGTCTACATCCAGCGTCAGGCCGACATAGGTCAGGGTCAACGGCGCTTGCTTGTAAGGCTCAAGGGTCACCTGGCTGTCGAGCACGGACAGCCGCGCCACGCGCTGCAACTGATTAAGAAATTGTTCAGGATCGAGGGGCTGGTCGTCCTGCACCGGCAGACCTTCGAGGGTCCAGTGACCGGCCTGATCCTGACGTGCGCTCAACTGCAACCCGTTGAGCTGCAAATGGGCAATGCGAATATCGCGATGCAACAGGCTGGACCAGATATCGGGCACCACCTGCACCCGGTCAAGACGCAAGGCATGGTTGCCCTCGCCGACCATCACGTCATGGGCCATCAGCACCGGAGCCATTCCACTCCAGCTGCCTTCAAGGCTGCCGATGGTCAACGGCATGCCCAAGGCATCACGTGCCTTGTTTTGAAGTTCTACGCGGTACTCGGCAATCAGCGGCGTGAGCTCACGCCCTAAACTGACATACAGCGCCGTGATCACTAGAACCACAGCACTTATTCCCAGCCCCCAGCGGGTCAGCGCGGCAAAAAAGCGTGACAGACGCTCCATGTCATGTGGCCCCTTTTGTCATTGATCGCAGGGGCCGAAACGGCCCGCTGTTTTTACCCTGCATGGCCCGCGGCTGTTCAGAGCAGCACCACATCGTATTGTTCCTGGGAGTACATGGTTTCAACCTGAAAACGTATCGTGCGGCCAATGAATCCTTCAAGCTCTGCGACGTTACCTGACTCTTCGTCGAGCAAACGATCAACCACCTTCTGGTTGGCCAATACACGATAGCCAACCGCTTGATAAGCACGGGCCTCACGCAGAATTTCACGGAAGATCTCGTAACAGATGGTTTCCGGAGTCTTCAGCTTGCCACGTCCCTGACAGCACAGGCACGGCTCGCAGAGCACCTGCTCCAGACTCTCGCGTGTACGCTTGCGGGTCATCTGCACCAAACCCAACTCGGTGATACCGATGATATTAGTCTTGGCATGATCACGTTCGAGCTGTTTTTCGAGGGTGCGCAAGACCTGACGCTGGTGCTCTTCATCTTCCATGTCAATGAAGTCGATGATGATGATCCCGCCCAGATTGCGCAGGCGCAATTGCCGCGCGATGGCGGTAGCCGCCTCAAGGTTGGTTTTGAAAATGGTTTCTTCAAGATTGCGGTGGCCCACAAAAGCGCCTGTGTTGACGTCAATCGTGGTCATGGCCTCGGCGGGGTCGACGACCAGATAACCACCGGACTTGAGTGGCACCTTACGGTCCAGCGCTTTCTGGATTTCATCTTCAACGCCATACAGATCGAAAATGGGCCGCTCACCCGGATAATGCTCAAGGCGATCAGCGATTTCAGGCATGAGCTCAGCCACAAACTGCGTCGTTTTCTGAAAGGTTTCTCGCGAATCGATGCGGATTTTCTCAATCTTTGGGCTGACCAGGTCACGCAGCGTACGCAGCGCCAAGCCCAGGTCCTCATAGATCACACTCGGGGCACCGGCGGTTTTTATCTGCAAGCCGATTTGATCCCACAGACGGCGCAGGTAGCGAATGTCCATCAGAATCTCATCTGCTCCGGCGCCTTCGGCCGCCGTGCGCAGGATAAAACCACCCGCTTCCTTGATGCCTTCCTGAGCCACGCAATCACTGACCACCTGTTTCAGGCGATCACGCTCGGCTTCATCTTCAATTTTCAGTGAAATGCCAACATGAGCGGTACGCGGCATGTACACCAGATAGCGCGAAGGTATGGACAGCTGTGTGGTCAGGCGCGCGCCTTTTGAGGCAATCGGGTCTTTGGTCACTTGCACCACCAGACTCTGACCTTCATGCACCAGCGCACTGATGCTTTCCACGGCCTGACCTTCACGCAGGGAAATTTCGGAGGCGTGGATAAACGCCGCGCGGTCCAAACCGATATCGACAAAGGCGGCCTGCATGCCAGGCAAGACCCTGACTATTTTGCCTTTATAGATATTGCCAACAATGCCGCGGCGCTGGGTCCGCTCGACGTGCACCTCTTGTAGAACACCGTTCTCTACCACCGCCACGCGCGATTCCATCGGCGTGATGTTGATCAGGATCTCTTCACTCATGGCTGGGTCTCGTTCAGGCGTCATCACAGTAGTGCCACATCTCGTAGGTGCGGTATTCAGCGCACGGTAAGGTTTTGCCAACAGGGTATGCCGAAATGCCCCAACAGTTCTGCGGTTTCGCATAGGGGTAAACCCACGACACCGGAATAACTGCCATTGAGGCCCGCCACAAACACCGCACCCAAGCCTTGAATGGCGTATCCGCCAGCTTTGTCCTGCGGTTCTCCGCTGGCCCAATAAAGGCTCGCTTCTTGTTTACTGATGTCTCGAAATTTCACACGACTGCGCACCACACGGGTCTCGCAGAGCTGGCTATCAATGACTGCAATGGCCGTTAACACATCATGTTCACGCCCTGAAAGCGCCTTAAGCATAGCCATGGCATCGGCCTGATCGACCGGCTTGCCGAGAATTCGGCCCTCCAGCACCACGGCCGTGTCGGCACCCAACACGCAGAACAAATCCGGGTGGATCGATTTCAGCAATACATTACGCCCAGCCTGAGCCTTCTCGCACGCCAGGCGTTCGACATAGGACTCAGGGGATTCGTTGACGTGTGGGGTTTCGTCAATGGCGGCAATGATCGTATTGAACGGCACATCGATTTGAGTCAATAACTCACGTCTGCGCGGTGACCCGGAAGCCAGGTAAAGCGAAAGCATCGAGACATCTCCTTGTCAAAGTGCACAAACCCGGAAATGGCTCGCGCTCCTGTTAATTGATTTTGAAACGTCGGCGCAAGCCGCGCAGACCATAGCTGACCCACGGCCAAAGTAGCGCACTGACCAGCGCTGGCAAAACCAGTGCAAGCGTCGGCTGACGGTTTCCCGTCAAGGCACTTAGCCACAGTTGAGCCAACTGAGCCAGCCCGAAAATGACCAGCAGCACCAGACTTTGTTGCCACATCGGGAACATCCGCAGACGCTGCTGAAGTGTCAGTACCAAGAACGTGATAAGCGTCAGGATGAGTGCGTTCTGGCCCAGAAAGGTGCCATACAGCACGTCTTCGGCCAAGCCCAGACACCACGCAGTGACCATGCCGACTTTATGCGGCAGGTACAGCGCCCAGAAGGTCAACAGCAATGCCAGCCACAAAGGACGGAACACCTCCATGAATTGCGGCATGGGTGAAATGCTGAGCAGCAGGCCAATGGCAAATGTCAGCCAGATGATCCAGCCATTACGTGAACGGGTACTCGCCATTATTGCCTCTCCCGAGTCGTGGCCGGCGCAGCGGCTGGCGGGTTGGGTGCGGCGGGGGTTGACGCTGGAGCCGGTTTTTTCGCCGCCGCTGGCACTGCTACGGGAGCAACAGGTGCAACGACAGGAGCAGGTGCCGCGGCTGGCGCCGGGGTAGCCGCCGCAGGTTTGGGCACCGTGGCCGGGATAATGGCTGGGCCGACGCCACCCTGCTCTGCGTCCTGAGCCTGGGCCGCATCATTGGCGCGCTCTTCCGGCGTGCGGCTGTCGCTGAACACCAGCAGCAAGTAGCGGCTGCGGTTCAAGGCTGCTGTGGGAACGGCGCGCACAATGGCAAACGGTTGACCGGAGTCGTGAATCACTTCTTTGACCGTCGCAACCGGATAACCCGCAGGAAAGCGCTGCCCCAGCCCTGAGCTGACCAGTAAATCGCCTTCTTTGATGTCTGCTGTGTCCGCCACATGGCGCAACTCCAGGCGTTCGGGATTACCCGTGCCGCTGGCAATCGCACGCAAGCCGTTGCGGTTGACCTGTACCGGAATGCTGTGGGTTGTATCCGTCAGCAACAAAACCCGAGAGGTGTAGGGCATCAACTCAACCACTTGCCCCATCAAGCCGCGAGCATCGAGTACTGGCTGACCCAGCACGACACCGTCCCGCTCACCTTTGTTGATGATGATGCGATGGGTAAAGGGGTTCGGGTCCATACCGATCAACTCGGCGACTTCAACCTTTTCGTTGACCAGCGCCGAAGAGTTGAGCAACTCGCGCAAACGAACGTTCTGCTCAGTCAAGGCAGCCAATTTTTGCATGCGGCCTTGCAGCAGAATGTTTTCGGTTTTGAGTTTCTCGTTTTCAGCCACCAGCTCAGTACGGCTGCCAAACTGACTGGCAACGCCCTGAAACAAGCGCTGCGGCAAGTCAGTGATCCAGTAGGACTGCATCAGCACCAGCGATATTTGGCTGCGCACGGGCTTTAGCACCGTGAAACGGGCATCAACCACCATCAGCGCGACCGACAGTACGACCAGTACTAACAGGCGTACGCCCAACGAGGGGCCTTTGGTGAAGAGCGGTTTAATAGGCCGCTCCTCCCGGGCAAGTGTTCAATGTATTCATACGGCTTCAAAGCGGCCTGGATGAAGATTGACAGAAGGTAAACGCCAAAAGGCAGCACTGCAAAGTGCTACCTTTTGGTGATAACCGTAGAACTGCACCAGGCGATCTTATTCGCTGGAAAGCAGGTCCATCGTGTGTTTGTCCATCATTTCCAGCGCACGGCCACCACCACGAGCAACGCAAGTCAGCGGGTCTTCGGCGACGATCACCGGCAGACCGGTTTCCTGGGCCAGCAACTTGTCGAGGTCACGCAACAGGGCCCCACCACCGGTCAGTACCAGACCACGCTCGGCAATATCCGAAGCCAGCTCTGGCGGCGATTGCTCCAGCGCGCTTTTCACGGCCTGAACGATGGTTGCCAGCGACTCTTGCAGAGCCTCAAGCACTTCGTTGGAGTTCAGGGTGAACGCACGAGGTACGCCTTCTGCCAGGTTACGGCCGCGCACGTCGACTTCACGCACTTCACCGCCCGGATAGGCTGTGCCGATTTCCTGCTTGATACGCTCAGCGGTCGACTCACCGATCAGGCTGCCGTAGTTACGGCGCACATAGGTAATGATCGCTTCGTCGAAGCGGTCACCGCCGACCCGTACTGATTCGGCGTAAACCACACCGTTCAGGGAGATCAGTGCGATTTCAGTGGTACCGCCACCGATATCGACGACCATCGAACCGCGCGCTTCTTCAACCGGCAAGCCGGCACCGATGGCGGCCGCCATTGGCTCTTCGATCAGAAACACTTCGCGAGCGCCGGCACCCAGTGCCGATTCACGAATGGCGCGACGTTCAACCTGAGTCGATTTGCATGGCACGCAAATCAGCACCCGAGGGCTGGGTTGCAGAAAACTGTTTTCGTGCACTTTGTTGATGAAATACTGCAGCATCTTTTCGCAAACGCTGAAATCAGCGATCACGCCGTCCTTCATCGGACGAATGGCAGCAATGTTGCCCGGTGTACGGCCAAGCATGCGCTTAGCCTCGGTGCCAACGGCAACGACACTTTTCTGGTTACCGTGCGTCCGAATAGCCACAACCGATGGCTCATTCAGGACAATACCGCGCTCACGCACGTAAATCAGGGTGTTGGCAGTGCCCAGGTCGATGGAAAGATCGCTGGAAAACATGCCACGCAGTTTCTTGAACATGGGAAAGGGACCCTAGGCAACGCGTGGGTAAAAAAGTGCGGCAAACTCTAACAACGACAGGGATTTTGGGCAAGGCGCCAATATGTTAAATTGGCAGCTTTTCAGAGCACCAGCCCCCACAATCGCGGCCATTAAACCGTAGAATTGCGGTAGTGTTCCGACAATCTAACACACGGATAGCATCCGTCTTGTTTTCCACTGGAGAATCCCATGGCGCTTGAACGCTCCGACGTGGAAAAAATCGCTCATTTGGCCCGTCTGGGTCTCAATGATGCCGATATTCCACGCACCACCGAAGCACTTAATAGCATTTTGGGGCTGATTGACCAGATGCAGGCTGTCGATACCACCGGTATCGAGCCTCTGGCTCACCCCCTGGAAGCCAGCCAGCGCCTGCGTGCAGACGTCGTGACTGAGACCAATCATCGCGAGGCGTACCAGTCCATCGCACCGGCGGTCGAAGACGGCCTCTACCTGGTTCCTAAAGTCATCGAGTAAAAGGAAAGAGCCTGCATGCATCAATTGACTCTGGCCGAGATCGCTCGCGGACTCGCCGATAAAAAGTTTTCTTCCGAAGAGCTGACCAAGACCCTGCTGGCGCGTATCGCTCAGCTCGATCCACAGCTCAATAGCTTTATCACCCTCACCGAAGACCTCGCGCTAGAGCAGGCCAAGGCCGCCGACGCACGTCGCGCCAATGGCGAAACCGGCGCTCTGCTGGGCGCGCCCATCGGTCATAAAGACCTGTTCTGCACCCTGGGTGTGCGCACCAGTTGCGGTTCGAAGATGCTCGACAACTTCAAAGCCCCGTACGACGCCACCGTGGTGTCCAAGCTGGCGGCTGCCGGTGCTGTCTCCCTTGGCAAAACCAACATGGACGAGTTCGCCATGGGTTCGGCCAACGAATCGAGCTACTACGGTGCGGTTAAAAACCCGTGGAACCTTGAGCACGTGCCCGGCGGTTCGTCGGGAGGCTCGGCAGCCGCCGTTGCTGCCCGACTGTTGCCTGCGGCAACCGGCACCGACACCGGCGGTTCTATCCGACAGCCGGCAGCACTGACCAACCTCACCGGCCTGAAACCGACCTACGGTCGCGTCTCACGCTGGGGCATGATTGCCTACGCGTCCAGTCTTGATCAGGGCGGCCCATTGGCCCGCACCGCTGAAGACTGCGCTATTTTGTTACAAGGCATGGCTGGCTTCGACCCACAAGACTCCACCAGCATCGATGAGCCCGTGCCGGACTACAGCGCCACCCTCAACGGTTCGCTGCAAGGCCTGCGCATCGGCGTGCCTAAAGAGTACTTCAGCGAAGGGCTTGACCCGCGTATTGCCGAGCTGATCCACACCAGCGTCAAAGAACTTGAAAAGCTCGGTGCAGTGATCAAGACCATCAGCCTGCCTAACATGCAGCACGCTATCCCTGCGTACTACGTGATCGCTCCGGCCGAGGCATCCTCCAACCTGTCGCGTTTTGACGGTGTGCGCTTCGGCCATCGCTGCGAAGACCCGAAAGACCTCACTGATCTGTACAAACGCTCGCGTGCCGAAGGCTTTGGGCCTGAAGTACAGCGCCGAATTCTGGTGGGCGCTTATGCCCTGTCCGCCGGCTACTACGACGCTTACTACTTGCAAGCTCAAAAAATCCGTCGCCTGATCAAAAACGACTTCATGACCGCTTTCAATGAAGTCGACATCATCCTCGGCCCAACCACGCCTAACCCGGCCTGGAAAATCGGCGCTAAAAACAGCGACCCGGTTTCTGCCTATCTGGAAGACGTGTACACCATCACCGCTAACCTCGCGGGCCTGCCAGGCCTGTCGATGCCAGCCGGTTTTGTTGACGGGTTGCCTGTGGGCGTGCAGTTGCTGGCACCCTACTTTCAGGAAGGTCGCTTGCTCAATGTCGCCCACCAGTATCAGTTGAACACTGACTGGCACACGCGCTCACCTGCCGGCTTCTGAGGAGAAACATATGCAATGGGAAGTTGTGATCGGGCTGGAAATTCACTCCCAGCTCGCCACCCAATCGAAGATTTTCTCCGGTAGCGCCACCACGTTCGGCTCTGAGCCAAACACCCAGGCCAGCCTGATTGACCTGGGTATGCCAGGCGTTTTACCGGTACTGAACGAAGAAGCCGTGCGCATGGCCGTGATGTTTGGCCTGGCGGTTGACGCCGAAATCGGTCAGCACAGCGTATTTGCCCGCAAGAACTACTTCTATCCGGATTTGCCCAAGGGCTACCAGATCAGTCAGATGGAACTGCCTATCGTCGGCAAAGGCCATCTGGACATCACACTGGAAGACGGCACTGTTAAACGTGTCGGCATCACCCGTGCTCACCTGGAAGAAGACGCAGGCAAAAGCTTGCACGAAGATTTCAGCGGCGCCACCGGCATCGACCTGAACCGGGCCGGCACGCCGTTGCTCGAAATCGTTTCGGAACCGGACATGCGCAGCGCCAAAGAGGCCGTGGCTTACGTCAAAGCCATGCACGCGCTCGTTCGTTACCTGGGCATCTGCGATGGCAACATGGCCGAAGGCTCCTTGCGCTGCGACTGCAACGTGTCGATTCGCCCTGTGGGCCAGGCCGAATTCGGTACTCGTTGCGAGATCAAGAACGTCAACTCGTTCCGCTTCATCGAAAAAGCCATCAACAGCGAAGTTCAGCGCCAGATCGAACTGATCGAAGACGGTGGCAAGGTCATCCAGCAAACCCGCCTGTATGACCCGAACAAAGATGAAACCCGCGCCATGCGCAGCAAGGAAGAAGCTAACGACTACCGTTACTTCCCCGATCCTGACCTGCTGCCGGTGGTGATCGAAGATTCGTTTATCGAAGACGTGCGCGCCACCCTGCCAGAATTGCCACCGCAAAAGCGCGAGCGCTTTCAGTCGCAATTCGGTTTGTCGGCTTACGATGCAAGCGTACTGGCATCAAGCCGTGAACAAGCGGACTACTTCGAAAAAGTCGTCAGCATCAGCGGCGACGCCAAACTGGCGGCCAACTGGGTCATGGTTGAGCTGGGCAGCCTGCTCAACAAGCAAGGCCTGGACATTGATCAGTCGCCGGTCACTGCCGAACAACTGGGCGGCATGTTGCAGCGCATCAAGGACAACACCATCTCCGGCAAGATTGCCAAAGTGGTGCTTGAAGCAATGGCTAACGGCGAAGGCAGCGCTGACGAGATCATCGAAAAGCGCGGTCTCAAGCAAGTGACCGACAGCGGCGCGATTGAAAAAGTGCTGGATGAAGTGCTGGCGGCCAACGCAGAACAAGTCGAGCAATACCGCGCGGCAGACGAAGCCAAGCGCGGCAAGATGTTCGGCTTCTTCGTCGGTCAGGCCATGAAAGCATCCAAAGGCAAAGCCAACCCGCAACAGGTCAACGAACTGCTGAAAAGCAAACTCGAAGGCTAAAGCAATGCGAAACCCGTAGCAGCTGCCGCAGGCTGCGTCCGATTGCGAAGCGATCGTAAATCAGGAAGCGCGGTTCAAAGTTTGAATTGAAAACTTCTGGTTTACGACGGCTTCGCCGCCGAACGCAGCCTGCGGCAGCTGCTACGGGCGGTATTTTTCATAGCAATAAAAGGATTCCCCATGAAGCAGCTACTCGGCGCCTGCGCCCTGTTCAGCTTGCTCGCTGGCTGTGCCAGTCATGACATTGACCCTCGCGGTTATGACAAGACCGGCATGGCCTCTTATTACGGCGCTCGTCATCACGGCAAACGCACTGCCAGTGGCGAACCCTTCAACCAGCATGGGCTCACCGCCGCCCACCCCAGCCTGCGATTTGGCAGTCGGGTATTGGTGACCAACCTCAACAACGACAAGTCTGTGGTGGTCCGCATCAATGATCGCGGCCCCCATACACGAGGGCGAATCATTGATCTGTCTCGTCAGGCCGCTCGACAGTTGGATATGCTGCGCAGCGGCACTGCTAAAGTCCGCGTGCAGGGCTTGAGCGATTAATCGAGGGGGTGGGTATTTTCGGGTTGAACGCATTATCAGCGTGGAGTTTGCTGCAATTGCTCGGCGGCCTTGTGCTGTTGGTCGCCGGGGCGCAGTTGCTGGTGCGCTGCGCCGAGCATATCGCCGCTAAATTGAAGGTTCGCCCGCTACTCATCGGCTTGACCGTGGTCGCGATGGGCAGCAGCGCACCCCAAATGACGGTCAGCCTGCAAGCGGCATTCAATGACACGGCAGACATTGCCGTCGGCAGCGTGATTGGCAGCAACACGTTCAACATCCTCGTGACCCTCGGCCTTTCGGCGCTGATCATTCCGCTGCGGGTCTCGCGCCAATTGGTGCGGCTGGATATCCCGCTGATGATCCTCGCCAGTGCACTGGTCTTCACCTTGGCCTTGAACCATCAACTCGACCGTCTGGACGGCTTCTTGCTACTGGGCGGCTTGCTGGCCTACCTGCTCCTGCTGCTGCACCAGTCGCGCCACAGCGGCCATCACCATCCCCATCACGATCGCCCGCCGACTTCATGGTTGCGCACGCTCTCGCTGATGGGCTGTGCGTTGCTGCTCCTTGGGGTTGCTGGCCACCTGCTGTTGGGCGCTGCATTGGAAGTGGCCTCAGAACTCGGCTTGTCCGAACGCATCATCGGCCTGACCATCGTTGCCGTCAGCACCTCACTGCCCGAATTGGCGACCTCCCTGATCGCCGCGTTTCGCGGCCAGCGTGAAATTGCAGTCGGCAACGTGATTGGCAGCAACGTGTTCAATCTGCTGGGCGTACTGGGGCTCACCGCGCTGCTGGCACCCTCACCGTTATCCGTTTCGCCTAATGCACTGGCTTTCGACCTGCCAGTCATGCTCGGGGTCGCAGCACTGTGCTTACCCGTGTTCTATAGCGGCTATCGCGTCACACGGGTGGAAGGTTTGCTGTTTCTGGGTTTATATCTGGCGTATGGGCTGCACGTGGTGTCATTCACCACGGGCATGCCGCTGGCAAGCAAGCTCGAACACCTGATGTTGTTTTATATCCTGCCGGCCCTGCTGGTAGGGGTGCTGTTGAACGCCGTGCGGGCATGGCGTCGGCAGCACTGAGGCCTGGCGCTAGATCCAACCGCCCCACTGCAACACAAAAATCCCGATATTAGTGGTAATCGCCGCCATCAACGTGGTGATCACGATAATCGCCGCAGCCAATTCATGATTGCCATTGGCCGCCCGTGCCATGACATAACTGGCGGCGGCCGTCGGGCTGGCGAAGTATAAGAACAACGTACCCAGCTCAGGCCCGCGAAAGCCGCAAAGCCACGCACCCAATGTGGCCAGCACGGGCAAGCTGACCATTTTCACCAGACTGGCGCTCACCGCCATGTTGCCGCTTTTGCGCAAGCTGGCCAGCGACAGCGTGCCACCAATGCAGATCAGCGCCAGCGGCAAGGTCATTGCGGCCAAGTATTCGCCTGAGGCCTGCAACCAGCCGGGCAAGCCAATTTTGAAAGCCGCAAAGGGTACAGCCGCCAACACGCTGATGATCAGCGGGTTCTTGACCACACTTTTGCAGATGCTCCACGGGTCGGACTTGATCACCGGGCTATAGACCGCCAGCACAATGGTCGACAAGGTATTGAAGAGCAAAATCACCAGACCGGCGAGCACAGCTCCCAGCGATATGCCGTAGTCACCGTACATGCTGGCCGCCAGGGCCAGACCGATAACCCCGTTATTACCGCGAAAGGCGCCTTGGGTATAGATGCCACGGTCTTCACGCGGGCACCGCCAAATCGCCCAACCCCATGCCAATGCAAAGCTGATCAGCGTTGCCAGCGTGAAGTAACCGAGCACTTTGGGCTGCATAGCGGCCCTGAGATCAGCGTGCAAAATACCCAGGAACAACAACGCCGGCATGGTGACGTTAAACACCAGTGCCGACGCCGTATGGATAAAGTTGTCATTGATCCAGCCCACACGCTTGAGCGCCACACCCAGAAACAACATGGCAAATACGGGGGCGGTTATAGAGAGCGTCTGAAGGAAAATGGCCAGCATGTCAGCGCACTCAAGGAAGTAAGCAAGCTAACGGTATGCCAGCTTTTTTGGCAACGGTTAATACAATTTAAAAGAATTGCGCACGCATCCAAGCCTGATATTCAGCCACACCCGGCTCACCCTCACGAGGTGCCCAGTGAGCTAGCTCACCGTCTCCCACGGGTTGATAGGGCCCGGCTTTGCATTCAAACATCAAACTGTCTGGCTCCAGCACCACCAAGGCATGAAACACACCTGGCGGCAGATCTACCCCAAGGCTATCACCGCCCGCTTGCAATACACGCTTGTCGAGCACCTGACCGCCTTCATCGAAGATCAGTACACCCAGTGCGCCCCTGAGCACCAACAAGGTTTCGGCCTTCTCGCTGCTCAAATGGCGATGCGGCGGCACATAGGTTGACGGTTGCAGCCCGACCACCATGCGATGGCAAGGCTCCTGCATCTGATGCAGGTTGTGATGCTGGCGACCGCGAGGGTTCCCGGCAGCTTTCTCGGCCAAGTCGTCAAACAGCGATTTATCAAGAAAGCGTGGGCCAACCATAGGATAAACGTCCTTGTTTATAAACCTTTAACCGCATAAATGCCGGCAGCGTTACGCCAGTAACCTTTGTAGTCCATGCCATAACCAAAGATGTAACGGTCAATGCACGGCAGCCCCGCATAATCGGCTTTCAGGCCCGGGCTCGCTTTGCGGTCATGCTCTTTATCGATCAACACCGCAGTATGAACCTGACGCGCACCCGCGTGTTTGCAGAAGTCCACAATCGCGCTAAGGGTATGACCCTCGTCGAGAATGTCATCAATAATCAGCACGTGACGGTCCATGAAAGACACTTCCGGCTTGGCTTTCCAGAACAAGTCACCGCCACTGGTTTGGTTGCGATAGCGCGTGGCGTGCAAATAAGACGCCTCAAGCGGGAATTTCAGGTGGGTGAGCAGCTTGCCAGCAAAAATCAGGCCTCCGTTCATCACGCAGAACACCACTGGATTGGTCTCAGCCATTTCGGCTGTGATTTGCGCGCCGACACGGGCGATAGATGCCTCGACTTCAGCTTCGGTGTACAGGCAGTCAGCCTCTCGCATGACTTGACGGATATGCTCGAGATCAGCAGACATGACGCTCTCCAGGGGGGGTTGTGCAAGAAAAGCGGGCAAAGGTACGCATCCGCATGGCTCAGATCAAGCGTTTATGGACTAACGTGCACTAATGTCTGTAGGACATAACCTCGGATTAGATTAATCTAGGCCGGTTTTTTTGCCTGCCCCCCGGAGTCTTTCCCTATGCCCACTCTTGAGATCCGCCATCCGCTGATCCGCCACAAACTCGGCTTGATGCGCCGCGCTGACATTAGCACGAAGAACTTCCGTGAGCTTGCACAGGAAGTCGGCGCGCTTCTGACCTACGAAGCCACTAAAGACCTGACGCTCGAATCCTACGAAATTGCAGGGTGGAGCGGTACAGTCACGGTTGAAAAAATTGCCGGTAAGAAAATTACCGTTGTGCCTATCTTGCGCGCCGGTATCGGCATGCTGGAAGGCGTTCTGAGCCTGATCCCGGGCGCCAAAGTCAGTGCTGTAGGCGTTGCCCGCAACGAAGAAACCCTGCAAGCCCACACGTATCTGGAAAAACTCGTACCGGAAATCGACGAGCGTCTGGCGATGATCATCGACCCGATGCTGGCCACCGGCTCGTCAATGGTAGCCACCATCGACCTGCTGAAGAAAGCTGGCTGTAAAGAAATCCGCGCCATGGTGCTGGTTGCCGCGCCTGAAGGGATCGCAGCAGTTGAAGCCGCACACCCGGACGTGACCATCTACACCGCGTCCATTGATGAGCGCCTTGATGATCACGGCTACATCATTCCGGGGCTGGGCGATGCCGGCGACAAGATCTTCGGCACCAAGCAAAAGGACGCATAACATGCAGGACGAGTTCAACGACCCGCTCTGGCGTCAGATTATTTCTGGTGCGCAGATGCTCTTCGTGGCCTT
The DNA here is from genome assembly GCF_045062345.1 of Pseudomonas sp. 2024-210. Lineage (NCBI taxonomy): Bacteria > Pseudomonadati > Pseudomonadota > Gammaproteobacteria > Pseudomonadales > Pseudomonadaceae > Pseudomonas > Pseudomonas sp. 2024-210. The sequence continues at coordinate 457,232 of NZ_JBJGEJ010000001.1, forward strand.
TGGCGCGTTGGTGTTGATGCCTCTGATTACTGGCCTCGACCCTAACGTTGCGCTGTTCACGGCGGGTCTCGGGACTCTGCTGTTCCAGATCGTGACCCGGCGCCAGGTGCCGGTCTTTCTGGCGTCGAGTTTTGCGTTTATCACCCCGATCATTCTCGCCAAAGGCCAATTTGGCCTGGCCGCGACGATGGGCGGCGTCATGGCAGCCGGTTTCGTGTACACCTTCCTCGGGTTTGCGGTGAAGCTTAAAGGCACCGGTTTTATTGACCGCCTGCTGCCACCCGTGGTGATTGGCCCGGTCATCATTTCGATCGGCCTGGCAATGGCCCCGATTGCTGCGCACATGGCCATGGGCCGTGCGGAAGATGGCACCGAACTGATCCACTACCAAACCGCCATGCTGATCTCGATGCCAGCCCTACTGACCACCTTGATCGTGGCGGTATTCGGTAAAGGGATTTTCCGTCTGGTGCCGATCATTGCGGGCGTACTGGTAGGTTTTGGCATGGCGTTCTACTTTGGCGTCGTCGACACCGCGAAGATCGCGGCAGCCCCGTGGTTCGCCTTACCGCACTTCACGGCCCCCGAGTTTAACTGGCAAGCGATTCTGTTTATCGTCCCTGTGGCGTTGGCCCCAGCCATTGAACACATTGGAGGCGTGATAGCCGTGGGCAGCGTGACAGGACGCGACTACCTGAAAAATCCGGGCCTGCATCGCACGTTGTTTGGTGACGGCATTGCCACCACCGCAGCGGGATTGCTCGGCGGCCCACCCAACACCACCTACGCCGAAGTGACGGGCGCAGTGATGCTGACCAAGAACTACAACCCGAAAATCATGACCTGGGCAGCGATCTTCGCCATCAGCCTGGCCTTTATCGGCAAGTTCGGCGCATTGCTGCAAAGCATACCGGTGCCAGTGATGGGCGGGATTCTGTGCCTGTTGTTCGGTTCGATTGCAGCGGTGGGCATGAACACCCTGATTCGCCATCAAGTCGACCTCAGTGAAGCGCGCAATCTGGTGATTGTGTCGGTCACTTTGGTGTTTGGTATTGGCGGCGTGCTGATCGGCACGGGGATGGGGCCTGAAGACTTCGGTCTTAAAGGCATCGCGCTGTGCGCCATCGTGGCGATTGCGCTGAACCTGATACTGCCGGGTAATGACAGCTGGAAAAAGAAGAAAGGTGATGAGCCGATTATCTAAATCGGCTTGACCCTCACCCCAACCCTCTCCCAAAGGGAGAGGGGGCTTGATCTCTAACAACTCTGACACTGTGCAAATTTGCTCTTGCTGTTAGTCCCCTCTCCCTCTGGGAGAGGGGCTTGATCTCTAACAACTCTGACACCGCGCAGATTTGCTCTTGCTGTTAGTCCCCTCTCCCTCTGGGAGAGGGGCTTGATCTCTAGCAACTCTGACACTGTGCAAATTTGCTCTTGCTGTTAGTCCCCTCTCCCTCTGGGAGAGGGGCTTGATCTCTAACAACTCTGACACCGCGCAGATTTGCTCTTGCTGTTAGTCCCCTCTCCCTCTGGG